>NZ_SMKK01000508.1 GCF_004348425.1 Actinomadura sp. 7K507 | reverse complement strand
CCACCCCGCGCTCCTCGACGCCGCCCTCCACCCCGTCGCCCTGACCGCCGACGGCCAGCACAGCGAGGCCCACCTTCCCTTCGCCTGGAACGGCGTCACCCTCCACGCCACCCAAGCGACAGCGCTCCGCGTCACCATCACCCCCACCGGCAGCGGCATTGCCATCAGCGCCACCGACCCGGCGGGACAGCCCGTCGCCACGATCGACGAGCTCAGCCTCCGTCCGCTGCCCGACGCGCCCTCCGGACCCGCTCAGAGCAACCACCTGTACGCCTTGGTGTGGGAGGCCCTGCCCACGCAGAACCCCACTGCCGCGGACGGCTGGTACGCCCTGCTCACCGAGCACGATCCGGACGTGGCCGACGCGTTGGCCGGGAGCCTCCCGGACGCCACCCGCACTTACGGCACCCTCACCGGCCTCGTCGAGGACTGTGGCGACGGCGCACCTCCGAGTGTCATCCTCGCCCCCTGCCCCTCCGGCTCCGGCGACGACGTCGCCGGCCGGGCGCACGCCATCACCCGGCAGGCACTCGGACTGATCCAGCGCTTCCTGGCCGAGGAGCGCCTGGCCTCCAGCCGACTGGTCCTGCTGACCACCGGCTCGGCCTCGGTCACGGGCACAGGGACGGTGAATCTCGCCCAGAGCCCGCTGTGGGGGCTGGTCCGCAGCGTCCAGGCCGAGCACCCCGGACGCATCACGCTCATCGATCTCGAAGGCCGGGCCACCAACCGCCAGGCGCTCGGCGGCGCGCTGGCCGAGGCCGAACCGCAGCTCGCGGTGCGCGGCGGCGTGGTCCACGGCGCCCGGCTGGTGCGGGCCGCCGGGCGTGGCGGGACGCTCGCCATGCCTCCGGGCGACGACTGGCGGCTGGCCGTCAGTGAGAAGGGAACCCTGGAGGACCTCGTTCTCGCCCCGGCGGTTCAGGCCGACGAAGCGCTGGGCAGCGGCCAGGTGCGCATCGCCGTGCGGGCGGTCGGGGTGAACTTCCGCGACGTCCTGTACGCCCTGGGCATGATCCCCCAGGACGACCGGCCGCTCGGCGGCGAGGGCGCCGGCATCGTCGTCGAGGCAGGTCCCGGCGTGGACGGCGTCGTTCCCGGGGACCGGGTCATGGGGATCTTCACCGGCACCGGTCCCACAGCCGTCGCCGACCACCGCATGGTCACCCGCATCCCGGACGGCTGGTCGTTCACCCAGGCCGCCACCGTCCCCGTCGCCTTCCTTACCGCTTACTACGCGCTCGCCGACCTCGCGGGCGTCCAGCCGGGACAGCGGCTCCTCCTGCACGCCGCCACCGGCGGAGTCGGGACCGCTGCCCTGCAACTGGCGCAGAGCTGGGATGTGGAGGTCTTCGCCACCGCCAGCCCCGGCAAGTGGCCGGCCCTCTACGAGCGCGGGCTGGACGACGCCCACATCGCCTCGTCGCGGACCCTGGAGTTCAAGGAGCATTTCGGCGACACCCTCGGCGACCAGCGCATCGACGTCGTCCTCAACGCCCTCGCCGGAGAGTTCAACGACGCCTCACTCCGCCTCCTCGCACCCGGCGGACACTTCCTCGAAATGGGCAAGACCGACATCCGCGACCCCGAGGAGGTCGCGGCCGGACATGCCGGTGTGCGGTACCGGGCGTTCGACGTCCTCCAGGCCGGCCCGGAGCGCATCCAGGAGATGCTCACCGAGCTGCACGACCTGTTCGAGGACGAGCGGCTCCACCCCCTGCCCGCCACCAACTACGACATCCGGCATGCGCCCGAGGCGTACCGGCACCTCAGCCAGGCCCGCCACATCGGCAAGGTCGTCCTGACCA
>NZ_SMKK01000507.1 GCF_004348425.1 Actinomadura sp. 7K507 | reverse complement strand
CCGACACCCCCTCGACGACCACAGCCGCAAGCCCCGAAAACACCGTTGCCACAAGAGAGTTGACGTCGAACACGCCTGATGATCACAGAAGCGCACCCAGCGTCACCACCGACTACGGGACAGAGCCGTTAACTTGACACTCCCGATCTCGGCGCCGAGGCGGGCGTGGCGGGCGGCGATGTGGAGCCAGTCACGGGCGGGCCGCTCTTGGCCCAGGTCGGTGTGGGCGGCGCCGACCAGCCCCGGCGAGCCGGGAGGCGATGGTGCGGAGTTGGGTCTCGTGGGGGTATTCGCCGATCAGGTCGGTTAGGTCGGCTAGGTCAGGGCTCAGTCGGGCGAGCAGGTCGGCGGGGGTGGTGTGGCCGTCGCTGGCGAGCCCGAGACGGTCGGTGGTGGTGCGGAACCACAGGCCCAGCAAGTGTCCGGAGAACAGGGGGAAGCTCATTATCCGGCGGTCAGGAGGCAGGCGTCCCATGGCCACGGCTGTTCGGCGTCCGCGGCTGTGCGGGTCAGTTCGATCCCGGCTGCGCCGTTCAGGAGCCCCCGCTTGCGCTGCCGGTTGGCGTGCCAGCGCGGCAAGGCGGATCTTCAGCGCGAGGAGGCGTTCGGTCAGGGGGCCTGCGCTGGCGCCGGCGGCAGCGCGGGCGGCGGTGAGCAGGAGCCCGGCCCAGCCGTGGCAGAGGGTGGGGCCGGTCAGTTCTGCGAGGTGCCGAGGGTCGGTGACGCAGCCGAGGAGGGCTTGTTCAGCGGCGCGTTGCCGGTGCGGGTCGTCCAGGGCCAGGGCGCCGAGTTGCTGGGCGCCGCGCACCAGGTCAGTGCCGCTGCGCGGGCCAGGTGCAGGGCTTGGTGTTCTGCGGACAGATAGGGCCCCGTGACGCAGATGTGGTGCATGCGCAGCTGCTACGCCAGCAGCTCGTCGACGTCGGAGCCGGGGCAATCGATCTCGATAGGCGGCGACGGCGTGACGGGCGTCCCAGAGCGGCACGAGCACGTTGGCGTCGCGTAAGCCCCGTGTGCCAGTGGCCAGGGGCGATCGCCTCCGTGCGGCCCCCGCCCGGTCGGCGGGGCGGGTGGGGTGCTCGATCAGCCACCGCATGCTGCTCACGAGTGCGGCCAGGAGGGTGATGTCGGGAACGATGCCATCGCGCGTTGGGTGGGGACCCAGGAGAATTGGTAGTCGTTGCTGCCCAGGTAGGGGCTGGTCAGGATGTGGTGCATCTGCGTCCAGGCGGTGAACTGGGGCCGGGTGCAGCCGGGCAGGTCCGTATCGTCCAAGAACGTGTTGTATCGGTCGAGTGTTTCTGCGATCAGGAGTTTGTCTAGGGCCCCGTAGGTCATGGCGGCGGTTACGACCAGCTTGGCCAGGTCGTAGCCGAGGGGCGCGAGGGTGAGGACGTCGAAGTCGACCGCAACCGGGGCGGAAGTGCCAGTGAGAAGGAAGTTGCGGATGTTGGCGTCCTTGTAGACGGTGGCGGGCAGGCCGTCGCTGTATTCCATCCAGGTGTGGACGTCATCGGCGGTCAGTGGGGTGTCTGGTGGGGTCGGCGCGGCCAGTAAGTCGAGCAGGCGCTGCTCGCGGCGCTCGCGGAATCCGGGGATGGTCAGGCCACGTGCGGTGGTGTGGGGTTGGCTGGTGGGGGCGACGGCTAGGTGCTGGTGGGCGGCGCTGTGGAACCGGGCGAGCACACGGGCGAGGTCGGGTAGGTCGGTGGGGGTGGCGTGGCGGCCGCGCACGTGGGTGAAGACGAGCCGGGGGCCGTCGCGGTTTAGGAGGTCGGGGACGTGGAGGCGGTCGACGTCGCGGACCCAGTCGTAG
>NZ_SMKK01000506.1 GCF_004348425.1 Actinomadura sp. 7K507 | reverse complement strand
GGGTTGGTTGGGAACCGAAAGCACCTGAGCGTTGCGCGCCTGCTGGGCGTTGAGCGCCTGGGGTCGTTAGCGGGCAACTGGCTGCGGGTGCCCTGACCACGTTCGTTTCGATGCCCGCGTTGGTTTCCGGTTTCCGGCGGGGCGGGGCCACGGCTGCCGGTGCGCGCCGTAGCTCCGCGCGGGCCGTGACCCCGGATCCCCCCGCCTCGGATGTGCGCTCGCGACTCAGGGACGGTTCCGGCTGGACAGCAGAACCGCCCCTCCCCCACCAAAATCACGCCTAGCGCTCACTCGATGACGAAACGAAGCTACTGCTTGGCGAGGTTTCCGACGGCGGATCGCGACGAGCGGCGCAAACGGTGCGATGAACGGTTTGGACGCTGCTGTACCGGCGGCCGGTTTGCCCTGCTCATAGCGAGGTAATGACGTTTATGAGGTTTGTCCTTGGACAGTAGAGGGGCCGGGGGTATGTCGCCGTGGCAGTCACACCGCATGCGCCAGGTCGCCGTGACCGATGCCGGGGAAGAGGAATGGGCGTGCGGGGCATGTGCGCGGCGGATCCGGGTGCGCTGGCCTCCGAGGTACCACAAGACGGTTGTGGAACCGGGTGACGTGCGGGTCTCTCATGTCTGTGCTGCGGGGGCCGCTGCGGAAGTAGGGGCGCAAGAGGAATGCGGGTGGCGACTGCGTGAGGCGCGCATGCTCGGTCGTCCTGATCTAGGGACCGGGTGAACGCGGGACGTGCACGGGTTGCTGGCCGGGGTCTGGGTCCGGACCGATCGGCCTGGGTTCAGTGCGCGTCTTCAAGCGGGTCGCCCTGGGGCTGGGCGGGTTCGTCTGGCGAGTGGAGCGCAACGGGGCCGGTGCTGGTGGCGTCCTGGACGGTCGGGAAGATGGGGATGATGTTGCTGATCCCGGCGATGCTGGTGACTCGCTGGAGCGGGTGAGACAGTCCGGCCAGGGCGATGGTTCCCTCTCGGCTGCGGAGCGTCTTGTAGGCGCGTATGAAGATGGCTAGGCCGTTGGAGTCCATGAACGACAACGCGGTGAGGTCGAGGATCAGGTGCGGGGTCGGGCCTGAGAGCGCGTGGGTCATCGCGGCTTCAGCGATGCGGGCAGTGGAGTAGTCGAGTTCGCCGTCGAAGGTGATCACGGCGAAGTCGCCCTGGATCGCGCTTGATGTGGTGAGCAGCGTCATCCCTTGCCTCCTCGCTGAGAAGTGTCGGGTCTGAGTTTTTCACCTGGTGGGCGATGCGGCGACGGGTCTTTGCATCCTGACCGGGGGCGGTCGCGCGTTGACGCTTGGGTGGGTGGCGTGGTGCGCGGGTTGTGCGGGTATGACGGTGTTCCGGTCGGGGGCTCGTCACGGGGACGGTGCGCATGGGTCAGGTACGGGTGGTGTTCGATGGTCCACGACAGTTCGGCGGGGTCACGCTCACCGAGATGACGGTGGATGCTGACCGGCTGGTGCTGATGTCGGATGGCAAAGTGGCGCTCGATATTCCGGCGGGGATCGTGGAAACGCTGGATGGTGGGGCGGCGTCGCGGACGGCTCGGCTGCGTGGGCGGAATCAGAACCATGGCCGGTCGTGGCAACCGGCTGAGGAAGCGGAGTTGCGGCGGCTGTGGGACGCGATGGGCGTTGGGGAGCTGGCAGCGCATTTCGGGCGGTCGCGCGGTGCGATCAGTTCGGCGGCGCGGCGGCTCAAGCTGCCTGAGCGTCCGCGTGGGAAGGGGCGGCCGGTGGCCGGGCACTCTGGCCAGCAGCCGGCGGGCGCCCCTGCGCGGGATGGGGAACCTTCCGGGTGAGGTGGGCGG
>NZ_SMKK01000505.1 GCF_004348425.1 Actinomadura sp. 7K507 | reverse complement strand
CTCCCACTCCCACGCCTCCCGGCGGTGAGCACTACGAGTTCACCCTCGCCGGCGAGACCGTCGTGAAGGCGGCGAACGGCGCGGCGCCGCTGACGGGCTCCGTGGGAGCGGACCTGAACCTCAACACCGGAGAGGTCACGGCGGATCTGCAGCTCGACCCGACCAAGGGCAACTTCTCGATCCTCGGGTTCCTGCCGGTGACCGCCGACATCGGCCTCAACACCCAGGGCCAGACGACCGGCATGTACCAGAACGGCCAGCTGACGACCACCAGCACGGTCGTCACGAAGCTGTCGTCGTTCAGCGTGTTCGGCGCCATCCCGATCGGTGGCGGCGAGGAGTGCCAGACGGCCGAGCCGTCCACCATCCAGTTGCAGTCGGCCGAGGGTGAGTTCTTCGACCCGAACGCCGGCGGCGACATCAGCGGCGAGTACTCGCTGTCCGACATCGAGAACTGCGGCCCGCTCACCGGCATCCTCAACATCTTCACCGCCGGTGACGGCAACACCATCGACCTGACGCTCACGCCCAAGGCGTGACGGCGGCGATGAGCTGACGGTCAAGGAACGAGCCCCCGCCGTACCCGCTCTGCGGTGGGGGCCCGTCTCGCCCCTGGCGGTCCGAGCCCCTGGCAGCCCGAGCCCCCGGCAGTCCGAGAGGTCCATACGTGAGCAAGAAGAAGAGAACAGGCGCGGCCCTCGCCGCGGCCGCCGCCATGCTGGCGTCGAGCCTCGCGGGCGCGGGCCCCGCCTCCGCCGCCCCGGTGACGCTAAGCCTGGACTACCAGTGCACCTTCCCGCTGCTCGGGCCGCAGCCGGTGCGTGTGGAACTCAGCTCGGACGTCCCCGACGAGGTCGCGGTCGGCGAGGTGATGCCGGGGATCGTCGTCGACTCGGTCTCGACGGTGAACGCCGAGTCCACCCGGGCCCTCACGGCGCTGGACGCGGTGACCCTGGAGGGCAGCGCGCTCGCCGAGGCGACCCTGACCGTGCCCGAGATGCCGGACGGCCTGCCCGTCGCGGTCGACTCCGCACTGGAGAAGACGCAGATCCCCGCGTCCGGCGAGTTCACGGTCAAGGGCCAGGGCAGGTCGCCGGACCTCACCTTCAGCCAGCCGGGACTGGGCAAGATCACGGTCGGGAACCTCGTCCTGACCCTGACCCCGAGGACGGCGGACGGCGGACCGTCCGGCCTCGGCACCTTCGAATCCGAGTGCACGCAGAACCCGGGCCAGAACAATGTCCTCGTCGAGTTCTTCATGGTGGACGAGGGCGGCGAGGATCCCACCGGCGAGTACGCGTTCGCGCTGAACGGCTCGTCCGCGATCAGGGCCTCCGGCGGGACGCTCCCGCTGACCGGCACCCTGGACGCGGCCCTCGACGGCACCTCCGTCACCGCCGACCTCGCACTCGACCCGTCCAAGACCCAGATCCAGGTCTTCGGCTTCCTGCCCGTGACGGTCGACGTCGCCTTCGCCGCCCAAGGCAGGACGACGGGAACGCTCAAGGACGGCGCCCTCACCACCACGTCCAAGGTGATCACCAGGCTGCCCTCGTTCAGCGTGTTCGGCGTCATCCCGATCGGCGGGGGCGACGAGTGCCGGACGGCCGAGCCGTCCGACATCACGCTGACCTCCCAGGCGGCCTTCGACCCGGGAACGGGCGGCGCGCTCGAAGGCGCCTACGACCTGCCGGCGCTGACCGGCTGCGGCGCACTCACCGACGTCCTGAGCCCGTCCCTGACGGGCCCGGACAACACGATCAACGTCACGCTCACCCCTGAGGAGGCCGGGCGATGAACCACAAAGGATGGCCGCTGTCGGTTGTCGCGGTTCTGCTGTTCGCGTTGCTCGGGGCCGGGGCCGGGGC
>NZ_SMKK01000504.1 GCF_004348425.1 Actinomadura sp. 7K507 | reverse complement strand
CCCGGGCCGGGACCGGCGGGCCCCCCGACCAGGGACCCTGGTCCGCCGGTACCCGGGACCGACGCCCGGTGCCCCCACCCGACGGCCGCGGTGATCGGCTGGGAAGGCGGCGACAACCACGTCCTGGGCGAGAAGCCGCCCCCTTTGGGGGTAGGGAGTCACGGCCACGCTCACACGAACCGTCCCTCGTCCGGCTGACACCCCGCAGGAGCACCGGCCGACGCATCCCGCTGGACCCCGGCGGCGTGACCACCGACGCATCAACGGCACGGAAGAATCCACGTGACCAGCCGAACGATCGCGTACCGGGCAGACGCCGAGCTCGGGACCTTGGTCCCTAACGCTCCGCACTTCGGCCGCGCCACTCTGGAGGCATGCAGCTCGACCAGAGCGGCCTGGAGATCCTGAACAGGGACGAGTGCCTCGCTCTCCTCAGGCGCGCCACAATCGGACGGATCGTCTTCACCCACCATGCGCTGCCCGCCGTCCAGCCGGTCAACTTCATTCTCGACCGCCGCGCCATCGTGATGAAGACTTCACCGACGTCAAGGCTCGCCACAGCCGCCGCCGACACCATCGTCGCCTTCGAGGTCGACGAGTTCGACGCCGAAGCCCGCACGGGCTGGTCGGTGGTCGCCGTCGGCCATACTCAACGCGCGACCGATCCCGCCGACATCGCCTTCCTGGAGGCCCTGCCTCTGGAGAGTTGGGCCCCGGGGCGACGCGACACCTTCATCCGCATACGCCCCGAACTCATCACCGGCCGCCGCATCGGCAGCCCCACCAGGCCGGACATCGCGCCCTGACGCTCGGCACCCGGTCGGCCAAAGCTCCCTCGTCGTCACCCACCCACGCCTGGCGTCCGGTGCGGCCACCGTCCGGGGACCCGCACCGATGTCCTCGCCGAGCGCGCCGACGCCGGCGTTCCGGTCGAGGAGTACTCATGGCGAGGTGGCCGAGGTGGAAACGGCGTCGACGCACGAATGGGCTCCCATGGCCGCCTGACGCGCGATCGCCACCCCGATCCCCGCTGGTACGTCGACGCTGACACGCTCGGCCTACCCACGTGCTGGTGCTATGCCGACCGGACGTGACCTTCTGCGGCGACGACGGCATGCGGCCGCACCGTCGATCGTGGAACATGCCCACCGTGCTCATGGTCGGCGCCCGCATGTTCGCCATCACCACGCCGAACCTGAACCTCTGGGGCTTGGTGGAGGTCGTCGTCACAGCGGGCGCGACGTGGAACGCCAGGCCGAGAAGCCGGGCCCCTGTTTCCGCGCCGTGGCACGAACCGGAGATACGCGAAATCGAACTCTGACCGGCATTGGCTCAGCCGACTCGGTCCCACCCCCGTGGGGGACGGTGCATGCCGAGTTGTTCGTCGCGGCTGCGGTACACGATGTAGGGGCGGGTCAGGTAGCCGACCGGGGCGGTGAGCATGTGCACCAGGCGCGTGAAGGGCCAGATGCAGAACAGCACGAGGGCGCTGAGCGCGTGCAGCTGGAACAGGATCGGCACGCCGGTCATCAGGTCCGGGTCCGGCTGCAGGTAGAAGATCGACCGGAACCAGGGGGACACCGTCTCGCGGTAGTTGTAGCCGCCGCCGACGATGTTGGCGGCCACCGTCGCGGCCAGCCCGAGCAGGATGGTCAGGGCGAGGACCGCGTACATCAGCTTGTCGTTGCGGGTCGTCGCGGCGAACACGGGACCGACCGTGCGGCGCCGGTAGATCAGGATGGCGATGCCGGCGAGGGTGCAGAACCCGGCGATGGTGCCGAGCACCACGGCGACGACGTGGTACATGTGCTCGGTGACGCCGACGGCTTCGGTCCAGCGGTCGGGGATCAGCAGCCCGCCGACGTGGCCGAGCGCCACGA
>NZ_SMKK01000503.1 GCF_004348425.1 Actinomadura sp. 7K507 | reverse complement strand
CCCCGGAGGACCAGTACCCCCAGCCCTAAAGGCGCTCTTGCGGGTCTCCTTCGAGGTCGAGCGCCAGGCGCACGGAGCGCCGCAGGCCCGCGCCGGCCCGGAACTCGACTTCCTTCATCCAGACCCCGAGGTTCCGGCCATCGCACGGGAGCTCGGGCTCGAGGCCCCGCCCGTGCACGCTGGCCGCCGCGCCCTGCGGTTCCGTGCACTCACGCCGGCAGCAGGCGGCCTAGCTGGTCCTCCAGGTGATTCCGTGGGGGGCGAGGGCGTCCAGGAACGCGGCCGGCGGGAGCACTTCGGCGGGTGCCCTGACCCCGGGAGTACCGGCGAGGCGGAACGCGCCTTCGGCGGCGATGGCCGCGGTCGTACCGTACGTGTCGGGCCCCTCCGCGCTCCCTGTGGCGCGGCGGCCGTCGGGGGTGGTGGCCGTCACGACGACCGCCCAGCGCTGCCGTTGGCGGGCGTCGGCGTCCGGTCCTTCCGGGAACGCGTCGACGGCGTCATCGGGGACGGCCCCGGAGAACCTCGCGGCCAGGTCGGCCTCGACGAAGCCCTGGACGTGCCCGGCCCGGATATGCCGGGGGACGCTGACGACCTCCGGCAGCGCGAACCTGGACACCGGCACGGGGCCCCGGCCGGGGAAGGCGAGGGAGGCGAGGCGGGGCCGGGCATCGGTGCGCCACTCGCCGTCCTCGTAGGCGAGACCGCCGGACTTGACGACGTCCACCGTGCCGAGGAGGGAGCGCATCGAACCGCGGGACATCCCTCCGCCACCGGTCACCGAGTGCCCGGTCAGCACCTCGTGGAGCGGCCCGCCGCCCAGGCGGTCGGCCAGCACGCGGGCGAGGAGGTCGCCGGGGACTCCGCCGTCGGTCATCGCGGGGGTGACGATCACTCCCGCGCGGTGCGCGTCCGCCGAACACGTCTCGTAGATCCGCTTGATGTGGAGTTGCTCGCCCGAGGTGTCGATGTAGTGGCATCCGGCGGCGATGGCGGCGCGGGCGACGGCCGCCCCCGCCGGGGTGAACGGCCCCGCGCAGTTGATGACCGCATTCGCGCCCCGGAAGGCGCCGACGAGGGCGTCGTGGTCGGTGGCGGCGGCGGTACGGGTCTCGCGGCCGCGGGCGACGGCGGCGAGGCGCGCGGCGTTGCGGCCCACCAGGGTGATCTCGGCATCGTGCCGGGCGAGTTCGGCGAGGACGAGCCTTCCCTGGTAGCCGTACCCGCCATAGATTGCGATCTTCATGGGTTCGAAAGTACGGACACGATATGAGAGTGTGAATAATCCAATGTCTCTTGTAGATACGTGATCGTCTCGCCATGGACGTGCTCAGCGATGTGATCGCCTCTGTCCGGACGGGCCGGCCGCATTCGGCCCGCTCCGCCAGGCGGGCGCCCTGGGGCGGGTGGTTCCACGCCTCCCCGGACGCCGGGTTCCACGTGATGCTGGCCGGATCGGGCTGGCTCGTGCCGAACACCGGCGAGCCGGTGGCGCTTGGCCCCGGCGACGTGGTGTTCACCCCCAAGGGGAGTGCCCACGGGCTGACCGACGATCCGTCCAGGCCGCTGGAGTCGTACGAGCGGGTCGCCCCGAACCGGGCGCCCGCCGTCGAGGCCGCGGACGCCGACGCGATCACGCTGTGCGGCGCCTACCGGACGGACCGGGCGCGCTCGCATCCGCTGCTGGACGAACTGCCCGATGTCATCCATCTGCCCGCCGGGAACGGCCGGCACCCGCGGCTGCGCGCCGCGACCGACCTGCTCGCCGCCGAGATCGAACGCCCCGGGCCCGGCACCGACGCCGCCGTCCCGGCCCTGCTCGACACACTCCTGCTCTTCGTCCTGAGGGCGTGGTACGAGGATCAGCCGGGGACCGGGTGGGCG
>NZ_SMKK01000502.1 GCF_004348425.1 Actinomadura sp. 7K507 | reverse complement strand
CCGCTGTACAGGAGCCCGTCGGCGACGTTGTCGAGAGCGCTCACTCCCCCGGCCAGGTGGAACTGCTGGAACACGAACCCGACATGCCGCGCCCTGAGCGCCGACAACCCCCGGTCGCTCAGTTCCGAGACCTCATGCCCCGCGACCCTCACGCTGCCCCTGGTCGGACGGTCGAGCGTGCCGATCATGTGCAGAAGCGTCGACTTCCCCGACCCGGACGGCCCGACGATCGCGGCCAGCTCCCCCTGCGCGATCCCCAGATCGACCCCCTTGAGCGCCGCGACGCCCGTGTACTCCTTGGTCACCCCGTCCAGCTCAACGATGTTCACTCCGCCGGCACCCCAACCTTCAGCCCCGCACGCAGCCCGCCACCGCTGACCTCGACACGCCCGCCACCGAACGCTCCGACGTCCACGGGGACGAGCCGGCGCCCCGCCCCCTCCACGACCTCGACCCCGAAACCGCCCTCACGCAACGCCAGCAGCGCCTCCACGGGGACCGACAGGACGTCCTTCCTCCGCTCACGCTCCAGTTCGACGCTCACGGGCGCCTCGTCCAGCCGCCCCGTCCCGGCGCCGCCGAGCGAGATGCCGACATCGACCGTGGTCTCCTCGTCCTGTCCCGACCCGGAACTCTTCGCCACAGCGCCGACCTCGCTGATCTTTCCGTCGACGGCCTTGCCGCCGGGAAGCAGCACCGAGACCTCCGCGCCCTCACGCGCGAGATCCTGCTTGTCGGCATCGAGATCCACGTGGACGACCCGCCGCGTCGAGGCCACCGTCAGAACCGGCTGCCCTTGGCCGACCCGCTTCCCTTCGGGCGCCTTGACGTCCCGCACCAGCACCGCACCGCCCAGGAACACCACCTGATCCGCGCCGACCGTCCCGGTCTCTTCCAG
Organism: Actinomadura sp. 7K507; assembly: GCF_004348425.1. Lineage (GTDB taxonomy): Bacteria > Actinomycetota > Actinomycetes > Streptosporangiales > Streptosporangiaceae > Spirillospora. The sequence continues at coordinate 990 of NZ_SMKK01000502.1, read as the reverse complement.
CCCCCGATCGTCCTGCCACTCCCTCACGGCGGCCTCGGTCGCGCCGGTGAACTCCTTGTCCACGGTCATGCCGCCGTGCCCGAGCGCCCGCAGGTTCCGTTCGAGCTGCCGCACGTCCTTGCCCGAGTCGCCTCTCCCGAGCGTCCGGTACATGGGGCTGTCCCCGTACATCAGCGTGACCGGTTCGCCCGCCACCCTCAGCAGAACCCCGCCGCGCTTGACCGTCGCGCCCTGCTTCGGCGCCCACGTCACCACACCCGACGCCCCGGCCCACACCGTGCGGACACCGTCATAGGTGAGCTTCCCGTCCACCGTCTCGGTGTCCACAAGATCGCCCCGGCTCACCACGGCCGTGGCCAACCGCGCCTCCTGCCCGGCCTCCGCCTCCTCACCGTCGGCCGACCAGGCCAGCACACCCCCGCCCACGACCAGGCCGGCGACACCACCCGCGACCACGAGCCGCCTCACTGCCCGGCCCCGGGCAGCTTGAGCCGGCACTTCTCCTGGGCCCTGTCCAGCGCCTTCCGGTCGATGTCCCCCGTAGGAAGCTTCAACTTCCCGTCCGGCCCCGGATCGGGAATGTCCACCCCGTGCTCCCGCATGCACTGCGCGAACTCGGCGTACTGGTCACGCACCTTCGGGTCCTTCAGGTCGGGCATTCCCCCGCCCGCTTGAAGCCACGACTGGCACTTCTCCAGCGCCGCCTCCAGCTTCTTCCGGTCGCCCCCCTCGTCGAGCGGCGTGAACTCCGCGTCCCCGCTCCCCGGATCGGGGACGTCCACCCCGTTGTCCCGCATGCATTGAGCGAACTTGAGCCGCGCGTCCTCCGGCGACAACGACCCACTGGGCGACGCCGCCGACGACGACTCGGCCTTCGCCCCACCGGCACCGGCCACCCCGCTCCCGCCGCCGTCACCACCGCACCCGGCAAGCCCGACCACAACCGCGACCACACCCACCGCGACTCGAACACGAAACCCCATGACGTCC
>NZ_SMKK01000500.1 GCF_004348425.1 Actinomadura sp. 7K507 | reverse complement strand
GTGTGCCGGTGTGGGTTGTGTTACAGGTACTGGCCGGTGTTGGCGACGGTGTCGATGGATCGGCCGGCTTCGGTGCCCTTGGTTCCGGAGACGAGGGTGCGGATGTAGACGATCCGTTCGCCCTTCTTGCCGGAGATGCGGGCCCAGTCGTCGGGGTTGGTGGTGTTGGGCAGGTCTTCGTTCTCGCTGAACTCGTCGACGCAGGCGGCGAGGAGGTGGGCGACGCGCAGGCCCTTCTGGCCGGTGTCGAGGAACTGCTTGATGGCCATCTTCTTGGCGCGGTCGACGATGTTCTGGATCATCGCTCCGGAGTTGAAGTCCTTGAAGTAGAGGACTTCCTTGTCGCCGTTGGCGTAGGTGACCTCCAGGAAGCGGTTCTCCTCGGTTTCGGTGTACATGCGTTCGACGGTGCGCTGGATCATGGCGTCGACGGTGGCCTCTTCGGAGCCGCCGTGCTCCTTGAGGTCGTCGGGGTGGAGCGGGAGGCCGCCGAGGATGTACTTGGAGAAGATGTCCTTGGCGGCTTCGGCGTCGGGGCGTTCGATCTTGATTTTGACGTCGAGTCGGCCGGGGCGCAGGATCGCCGGGTCGATCATGTCTTCGCGGTTGGAGGCGCCGATGACGATGACGTTCTCCAGGCCTTCGACGCCGTCGATCTCGCTGAGCAGCTGCGGGACGATGGTGTTCTCGACGTCGGAGGAGACTCCGGATCCGCGGGTGCGGAAGATGGAGTCCATCTCGTCGAAGAAGACGATGACGGGGGTTCCGGCGGACGCCTTCTCGCGGGCGCGCTGGAAGACCAGGCGGATGTGCCGTTCGGTTTCGCCGACGTATTTGTTGAGCAGCTCGGGGCCCTTGATGTTGAGGAAGAAGCTCTTGCCTTCCTGCCCGGTCTTGTCGGCGACCTGTTTGGCGAGGGAGTTGGCGACTGCCTTGGCGATGAGCGTCTTGCCGCATCCTGGGGGTCCGTAGAGGAGGACGCCCTTGGGTGGTCTGAGCTGGTGTTCGCGGAAGAGGTCGGCGTGCAGGTAGGGAAGTTCCACGGCGTCGCGGATGAGTTCGATCTGTCCGCCGAGGCCGCCGATCTCGTTGTAGGAGATGTCGGGGACCTCTTCGAGGACGAGTTCTTCGACCTCGGCCTTGTGGATCTTCTCGTATGCGTATCCGGATCGGGGTTCGAGCATGAGGGAGTCGCCGGCGCGGAGTGGGACTCCGCGTAGTGGTTCGGCGAGTTTGATGACGCGTTCCTCGTCGGCGTGCGCGATGACGAGGGCGCGTTCGCCGTCGTCGAAGAGTTCTTTGAGCATGACGACTTCGCCTTGCTCTTCGAACGTGAGTGCTTCGACGACGTTGAGGGCCTCGTTGAGCATGACCTCTTGGCCGCGCTGGAGTTCGTCGACGTCGACGGCCGGGCTCACGTTGACGCGGAGTTTGCGTCCGCCGGTGAAGATGTCGATGGTTCCGTCGTCGCGGCCTTCGAGGAAGACTCCGAATCCGGATGGTGGTTGTGCGAGCCTGTCGACCTCCTCCTTGAGCGCCACGATCTGTTCGCGAGCCTCTTTGAGGGTCGCTACGAGACGCTCGTTCTGACCGGTTACGGCGGCCAGGTTGGCCTGTGCCTCATGGAGGCGTTCTTCCAGCACACGTACTTGGCGCGGGGATTCTGCGAGCTTCCGGCGCAGCACGGAGATCTCTTCCTCCAGGAAGGAGATCTGCGTTTGGAGGTCCCTGACCTCCTTTTCGTGCTGCGCCTTGCGCGCCCCTGCATCGTCACGAGCGGCCACGCCCCGTCACCTCCTCACGAAGAGAGCCGACGACCTACTGAGACCCTACCTATCTGGAGGGCTTCCGTAACCTGCCCATTCGGTGTTCGTGTCGTGCGGGGGTGTTCGGGGAGGGTTGGGAGG
>NZ_SMKK01000499.1 GCF_004348425.1 Actinomadura sp. 7K507 | reverse complement strand
GGCCCCGCGCCGTCCGGACCGGCCCACTCCGGACCGGCCCACTCCGGACCGGCGCTCTCCGGACCGGCGCTCTCCGAGCCGGGCGCATCCAGGAACGGCTCCAGCGCCGACCTCACTTCGGGCGGCATCTCGCGCTTGGCCTTGGACGCCGGGTCGATGAACACATGCCGCACCTCCCCGTCGGCGATGAGGCGCCCACCCACCCGGAACACCGGGCGCACCACCATGCTCGTCACCCCCAGACGCGCCACCGGCATCGACACGTCCAGCAGCTCGTCGAACCGGGCGCCCTCCCGGAACCGGATCCGCGCCTCGGCCACCACCAGGTCGTAGCCGTCCTCCACCATCTGCCCGTACTCGCCGATCAGCGCCCGCCACATCTCCGTCAGCGCCACGTCGTAGAAGAACAGGTAGTGGCCGTTGAACACCACGCCCTGCTGATCGCACTCGCTGTACCGCACCCGCAGCCGATGCGTGAACACCTCACCCATACCGAGCATCCTGCCTCATTCCGGCTGTTGCGCCGCGGGGCCGGGCGGCGTGACGAACTCGGGCTGGTCCAGGACACGCAGCCAGCCGCCGTCGGGCTGGCGGCGGGCGACCTGCGCGCGGGCGCCGGCCCCGTCGCCCGGCGGAGTCGAGGTGAGCGCGACGTCGCCGCTGACGAGGGTCGGCAGCGGCTCCTCCGGCTCGAAACGCGGGCGGGCCGCCAGCACCCGCTCCCACAGCGCGCGGATCGCGTCCCGCCCCACCGTCCGCTCACCGGGCGGGTAGGCCATCACCGCGTCCTCCTCGTAGAGGGCGGCGACGCCCGCCGCGTCCCCGGCGTTGGAGCGCTCGACGAACAGCCGCGTGATGTCCTCCGGCCGCATGGCCTTCTCGTACTCCGTCATGGGTTCCCCCTGATCTTCCGGACTGCCGACGCGTCCATCGTCGGCGCCGGCCCGTCCAGAAGTCAAAGATATGAATCGTCTAGCGATCAGAAGTCGTGCTTATGTGTCTGGCCGCTTGTCCTGGCGTCGCTTGGCGCGAACGTAGATCACCCCGGGTTTCCCGTCGCCCGGGCTGCGGCGGTCGAGCACGAACAGCGTCGTCGCGGCGATCAGCTCGCTGAGCTTGGCGTAGCCGTAGTTGCGGGAGTCGAACTCCGGGCGCTGCTTGGTGATGATGTGGCCCACCGACGCCAGCGGCGCCCACCCGTCCTCGTCGGAGCCTCCCTCCACGGCGTTGCGGAGAAGGTTCACCAGCGCCGTGTCCTGCTTGAGCGCCGCCGCGGGCGACGGCGGCGACGGCGACGGCGACCCGGCGGCGGGCGTGGCCGAGACCTGGTCATAGGCCAGGTTCTCGATGTAGACGAACTTGTCGCACGCCGCCACGAACGGCTTGGGCGTCTTGCGCTCACCGAACCCGTACACCGTCAGGCCCGACTCACGGATCCGCGCCGCCAGGCGGGTGAAATCGCTGTCGCTGGAGACCAGGCAGAACCCGTCGAAGCGGTCGGAGTACAGCAGGTCCATCGCGTCGATGACCATCGCCGCGTCCGTCGCGTTCTTCCCCGTGGTGTAGGCGAACTGCTGGATCGGCTGGATCGACTGATCCAGCAGCTGCTGCTTCCAGCCCCGCAGGCTCGTGCCGGTCCAGTCGCCGTAGGCGCGTTTGACGTGAGCGGTGCCGTACTTGGCGACCTCCGCCAGCAGCCCCTCGACGATCCCCGGCTGGGCGTTGTCGGCGTCGATGAGCACCGCCAGCCTGTCGGCGTTCTCGCTGACCATCTCGCTCCTCCTCGGTGAAGACCCGCGCCCGCCCGGCCGCGCGGACCCGCTCGTCACACCGGCCGACGCGCGCCGTGCGCGGCCGTAGCCTACGGGCCCGCGGAGCCGATCACGACGACCGCGCCGTGCCCGGACACGCGGCGCGACGCCCTCGCCGAACG
>NZ_SMKK01000004.1 GCF_004348425.1 Actinomadura sp. 7K507 | reverse complement strand
TAGTGCGGGTTGGGTGTAGCGGGTGTCGTCGAGCAGGTCGGGGTGGTGGCCGTGGATGAGGGGTTTGAGGGGTTGGTCCAGGTGGGGGTCCAGTTCGGCGCAGACGCGGTCCAGGGCGTGCGCGAAGACTGGTAGTTGCCGGTAGAGCTGGGCGCCCATGGCGGGGCGTTGGGAGCCTTGCCCGGAGTACAGGAAGGCGAGTTTTGTGCCGGTGGGGTTGGTGCGGCCGGTGACCAGGCTGGGGTGGGGTTCCCCGGCGGCCAGTGCTTGCAGCCCTTCGCGGAGGGTGGCGTGGTCGCCGGTGATGACGGCGCGGTGGTCCAGGGCGGTGCGGGTGGTGGCCAGCGCCCACGCCACCTGGCCGGGGTCCAGCTCCGGGTGGACGTCCAGATGCTCGGCCAGCCGCCGTGCCTGCGCGGCCAGCGCGGCCGGGGTCTTGGCTGACAGCAGCCACGGAACCACCGGAGCCTCAGGCCGCGCCTCGACCTCGGCGGACCGGAGACGAACCACCTCGCCGTTCGCATCTGACGAAGGGACCGGAGCCTGCTCGATGATGGTGTGCGCGTTGGTTCCGCTCATGCCGAAGGAGGAGACCGCGGCGCGGCGGGGCCGTCCGGTTTCCGGCCAGGGCATCTGCTCGGTGAGCAACTCGACCGCCCCAGCGGACCAGTCCACATGAGGGGTCGGCTCATCGACGTGCAGCGTCCGCGGCAGAACCCCGTGATTGAGGGCCTGGACCATCTTGATCACACCGGCGATACCGGCGGCGGCCTGGGTGTGGCCGATGTTGGATTTGATGGAGCCGAGTCGCAGGGGCCGGTCTGTGGGGCGTTGCTGGCCGTAGGTGGCGATGAGTGCTTGGGCTTCGATGGGGTCGCCCAGTGTGGTGCCGGTGCCGTGGGCTTCTACGACGTCGACGTCTGCGGGGGTCAGGCGGGCGCTGGCCAGCGCGTCCTGGATGACCCGCTGCTGGGACGGCCCGTTCGGCGCCGTCAGCCCGTTGCTGGCGCCGTCCTGGTTGACCGCCGAGCCGCGCACGATGGCCAGAACGGGGTGGCCGTTGCGCTGCGCGTCCGACAGGCGCTCCACCAAGAGGAGCCCGACGCCTTCGCCCCAGCCGGTGCCGTCGGCCGCCGCCGCGAACGACTTGCAGCGCCCATCACCGGCCAGGCCCCGCTGGCGGGAGAACTCCACGAACAAGGCGGGTGTGCACATGATGGTCGCGCCGCCGGCGAGGGCGAGATCGCACTCGCCGAGCCGGAGCGACCGGCAGGCCCAGTGCAGCGCCACCAGCGCCGAGGAGCAGGCGGTGTCGACGGTGACGGCGGGACCTTCCAGGCCCAGGCTGTAGGCCACCCGGCCGGAGGCGAAACTGGCGGCGCCGCCGATCCCGATCTGGCCGTCGAACTCCTCGGGCATCCGCTGGAAGCCCGTCCCGTAATCGAGGTAGATGATCCCGGCGAACACCCCGGTGCGGCTGCCCTGCAGTCCGGCGGGATCGATGCCGGCGCTCTCGACGGCCTCCCACGCGGTCTCCAGCAGAAGGCGCTGCTGCGGATCGGTCGCCAGCGCGTCGCGCGGGCTGACCCCGAAGAACTCGGCGTCGAACCGGCCCGCGTCGTAGAGGAACGCTCCCTCATGGGCATAGCTGGTGCCCCTGCGCTCCAGGTCCGGGTCGCAGAGCGCGTCCAGGTTCCAGCCCCGGTCGGTGGGGAAGGCGGATACGGCGTCGGTTCCGCCGGCGACGAGCCGCCACAGGTCGTCGGGGGTGCGGGCGGCGCCCGGGTAGCGGCAGCCCATCCCCACGATCGCGATCGGTTCGGAGTCGGCCGACTCGGCTTCGGCCAGTCGCTCCCGTGTCCGGTGCAGTTCGGCCGTCGTCCATTTCAGGTAGTCGACGAGCTTCTGTTCATCCGCCATCCGGAACCACCCCTCGGCTCACCTGGCCACCGCCAGCAGGTACATCTCGTGCAGGCTCGTCGCCTGGAGGAGGTCGGGCAAGGGCACGCTGCGTCCGGTCTCCCGCTCGATCGTCGTGAGCAGCCAGAGCAGGTGCATCGAGTCCCAGCCGGGGACCTGGTCCAGGGTGCGCTCGGCGTCCTCGGCCGTCACGGGCAGGCCGAGGTGGTCCCGGACGAGCGCGACGAAGTCGTCGATGGTGTTCACGGCGCGTGCCCCCCGAGGTCGTCGGTGAGGTGGACATGGCCGGGCGGCATGAAGATCTCGGCGAGGTCGTGCCGGAACCACGTCACCCCTTCGGAGCCGTCCGGCCCTGGGGGTCCGCCCTGGGGCGCCGCGTCCTGCACGAAGCCGTGCCGGGAGTAGAGCTCCGCGACGCCGCCGTTCCTGGGCGCCGGAAGGTAGGCGCCGTAGACGGCGCGGGCGGCGCCGTCGCGCGCGTGGCGCAGCACGGCCGCCAGGCACGCCTGCTCGATGCCGCGGCCGAACACGCGGCAGCTCAGCAGGAACCCGTCGATGCGGACCGCGTTGTCCGCCCACCGGGTGAAAAGCGCGCCCACCGTTCCGTTGTCGCCGAACCGGTCGCGGGACCTGATGGTCAGAATCCGCGTGCCGGCGTCCTTGAGCAGGTCCCTGATCTCGGGGACGCCGAGCCGGTGCGTGACCGTGTTGAACTGGTTGGTCCGCATGGTGAGCTGCGAGACCCGCGCCGCGTCCTCCCCGGTGGCCTCGGCCAGGACGACCCGGACGTCCAGTTCGCGCAGGTACTCCTCGATCGAGTCGAAGGTGTGCAGGAAGTCGCGGCGCTCCCGCTCGTCCCGGTACCTGGCCTTGCGGACGTGGTCCTCGGCGGTCGTCTCCCGGACGTCGAACCAGCCGTCGGCCAGCAGCCTCTCGGCGTGCAGCGCGGGATCGGCGTCGAGGCCGACCACCGCCACGTCGGGGTGCTCGGACCGCACGAGCCAGCGCTCGAAGGCGCTGTCGTCGGCGAAGACGAGGCTGTGCGTCCCGAGGTTGAGCTCCCGCGCGAGTTCGGCGACGTTCTCGGACTTGGGTCTCCAGTTGGCCACGACGTGGACGAAGTCGTCCTCGCGCAGAACCATGCCGGAGTGCTCGCGCAGGACCTTGCGGACCGGCTCGACGTCGTTCTTGCTGGCCACCGCGAGCAGCACCCCCTGCGAGCCGACCTGCTTCACCACGCGCTGGAACTCGCAGAACGCCTCGCCGCGGTGCCCCTCACCCACCTCGATGCCGTCCACGCCGTCGTCGCCGAGCACTCCGCCCCACAACGTGTTGTCCAGGTCGAGGACCAGGCATTTCCTGGTGCGGCCGGTGAGGTGCCGGACCAGGTGACCGGCCTCGCGCGCGTACGCGGCCAGCAGGTCCGGGGACAGGTGCGCCTTGGCGTAGACGCTCAGGCGCGGGTCGCTGGCCGGGGACGCCTCGGCGGCCAGCGGGTCGAGGTCCAGCACCACGACGCGCTCGTGCTCCTCGCACAGGTGCAGCAGCCGGGCGTTCACCTCGCGCCACAGGGCGCCCAGGCGGGCCCTCGACCGGTGGTCGACGAGCTGCGCGGTGTACCGCCGCAGCAGCGGCAGCGTGTTGAACACCAGCGTGCCGCGGCAGTTGGCCTCGAACGTGGTGGCCAGCCCCTTCAGCAGGCCGATCTTCTCCAGGCCGGCGCGCTCGACGTCCGCGGGGCGCCAGGGGACCGCGACCTCGTCGAACACGACCGCCGGGTCCAGCACGCACAGCACGAGGTCTGGCTCGGCCGCGTACAGGTCGCTGCCCGGGTCGCCGAGTTCGAGGACGTAGCCGTCGAAACGGCTCGTGAAGGGGCGCAGGAGGATCCCGTGCCGGGCGAGCTGCGCCGTCAGCGCGGGCAGCAGGTCCGGCAGCGTGCCGTGCCCGGTGATCGCGACCCGCGCCGCGGGGATCCCGGGATGCAGCTCGGCCGTCTCATCGGCGTCCAGCCGGGCGAGCAGGTTGCCCGCCCGCACCAGTTCGCGTCCGTCCAGCTCGACCACCAGCCGCTGGGCCTCGGGGTACCGGGCGGCCAGGGTCCCCGAGCGGTGCAGGGCGAGCAGCGCGTCGGCCGGCGGCACATCATCACGCGGAGCCGGTTCGCCCACATCCGCCTCCTCCCCCGCGGCTTCGCCGCGCTCCGTCCGGCTCGTCATCGTCACCGGGCCGCGTCTCGCGGGCCCTGCATTCACGATCTCGGGACCGGCTAAAGCTGCGCTAACCCGGTCCTTGCGCGCCCGCGGTGTCACGGGACGGCGCTCACGAGATCCCGAGCTCTCTGTCGATGAAGTCGATGACCTCGTCCGAGGTCGCCGCTTCGAGGCGGCCCCGTTCGAGGCGCTCGGATTCGAGGCGCTCCGCTTCGGGGTCCGCCGCGGGCACGGCGGCGTGCCGGTCCCGCCAGCGGCCGAGCAGCGCCTCCAGGCGCGCGGTCACCTCCCGGTGGCCGCTCCAGCCGCCGGGAGCCGCGCCGAGCGCGCTCTCCAGCCGTTCGAGTTCGCTCAGCACCGCGGGCGCGTCCGAGCCCGGTTCCGCTGCCTCGTCGCCGGCGAGGTACACGCCGAGGTGCCGTGCGAGGGCGTCGAGCGTGGGGTGGTCGAAGACGAGCGTCGCCGGCAGGCGGGTGCCCGCGGCGGTACTGAGGCGGTTGCGGAACTCGACCGCGGTGAGCGAGTCGAACCCGAGCTCCTTGAAGGTCGAGGTGGTGGTGACCGCGTCCGCCGACCGGTGGCCGAGCACGGTGGCGGCGTTGGCCCGGACGACGTCCAGCACCGCCTCGTGCCGGCGGCCTTCGGGGAGCCTCGCCAGCCGCTCGGCGAGCGAGGGTCCCGCCGCGCCGTCGCCGCGGCCCGCGGTGCGGCGGCCGGTGCCGCCGGCCAGGACGCGCAGGACGGCCGGGGCCCTCCCCGCTCCGGCCTGCGCCCGCAGCGCGGCCACGTCCAGACGGGCCGGCACCAGCAGTGCCCGCCCGTCGCCGCGCGCCGTGTCGAACAGCTCCAGCCCCTGCTCGGACGGCAGCGGCACCACTCCGGACCGGCCGAGCCGGGCCAGGTCGGCGCCGTCCAGGTGCGCCGTCATCCGGCTGGTCTCCGCCCACAGCCCCCACGCCAGCGACACGGCCGGGAGCCCGAGGGCCTTGCGGCGGGCGGCGAGGGCGTCCTCGAACGCGTTGGCCGCCGCGTAGTTGGCCTGCCCGGGAGTGCCGAGCACACCGGCGCTGGAGGAGAACAGCACGAACTCCGCCAGGTCCAGTTCGCGGGTCAGGGCGTCCAGGTTCGCCGCGGCCGCCACCTTGGGCCGCAGCACCCGTGCCACCTGGTCCGGGGTCAAGGAGCCCACCACCGCGTCGTCCACCACGCCGGCCGCGTGCACGACCGCGGTCAGCGGATGCTCCGCCGGGACTCCGGCCAGCAGCCGGGCGAGGTCCGCGCGGTCGGCGGCGTCACAGGCCGCCACCGTCACCCGCGCGCCGAGCCCGGTCAGCTCGGCCGCCAGTTCCGCGGCGCCGGGTGCCCGGGAGCCCTGGCGGCCGGTCAGCAGCAGGTGCCGCATCCCGTGCCGCTCCACCAGGTGGCGTGCCACCCGCCGGCCCAGCGCGCCGGTGCCGCCGGTGATCAGGACCGTGCCGGCCGGGTCGGGCGGCACCGGCACCGTGAAGACGATCTTGCCGACGTGCCGGGCCTGGCTCATGAGACGGAACGCCTGCCTGGCCTGCCGCAGGTCCCAGGCGCGCAGCGGCGGATGCCGGAGCACGCCCCGCTCGAACAGCGCCAGGATCTCCGCCAGCATCCGGCCGATCCGCTCCGGGCCGGCTTCCAGCACGTCGTAGGCGCGGTAGGCCACGCCGGGGTAGGAGGCGGCGACCTGACCGGCGTCACGGATGTCGGTCTTGCCCATCTCCACGAACCGGCCGCCGCGGGGCAGGAGCCGCAGCGACGCGTCGACGAACTCGCCGTTCAGCGCGTCGAGGACGACGTCCATGCCGCGGCCGCCGGTCGCCGCCAGGAACCGGTGCTCGAAGTCCAGGTCGCGGGAGGACGCGATGTGCGCGTCGTCCAGCCCCAGCGCGCGCAGCGCCGGCCACTTCGCCTCGCTCGCCGTGGCGAACACCTCCGCGCCGAGGTGCCGGGCCAGTTGCACCGCGGCCATCCCCACCCCGCCGGTCGCGGCGTGCACCAGTACGGCCTCGCCCGGCCGCAGGTCCGCCAGGTCGACCAGCCCGTAGCAGGCGGTCAGGTAGGCGACCGGCACGGCCGCCGCCTGCGCGTACGACCAGCCCGCCGGGATCCGCGCGAGCCTCCGCCGGTCCACCGCCGCCACCGGGCCGAAGGCGTGCGGGAACAGGCCCGCCACGCGGTCTCCCACGGCCAGGTCGGTGACCCCGGCGCCGACCTCGGTGACCACCCCGGCCCCCTCGCTGCCGAGCGGGGCGCCGGCGTCGGGGTACATGCCCAGGGCGATCAGCACGTCGCGGAAGTTCAGGCCCGCGGCCCGCACCGCCACGCGGACCTCGCCGGCGGCCGGCGGCGCCTCGGCCTCCGGGTGCGGGACGAGTTCCAGGTCCTCCAGCGTCGCGCTCGCCGGGGCCGCCATCCGCCAGGCCCCGGCCTCGGCGGGGGGCGTGAGCGCGGGGTCGGTCCCGGTGCCGGTCAGCCGGGGCACGAGGGCGTCGCCGCGCCGGATCGCGAGCTGCGGCTCGTCGGCCTCCACCGCGGCGGGCAGGCGGTCCGCCGCGACCTGCGGCGAGGCGGGATCTGCGTCGAGGTCGACGATCAGGAAGCGGCCCGGGTGCTCCGCCTGCGCCGAACGCATCAGGCCCCAGAGCGGGGCGCAGGCCGGATCCGCCACCTCGGCCCCGGCGCCCGCCTCCACCACTCCGCGGGTGAACACGGCCAGCCGGGAGGACTCGAACCGGGGGTCGGCGAGCCATCGCTGCACCGTGCCGAGGACCTCCACCGTCATCCGCTCGGCGGCCGCCCCGTCGTCGGCGTCCGCCGGACCCGCGCACGGCAGGGCCACGACGTCGGGTACGGCGGCGCCCGCTTCGATCGAGGCGGCCAGCTCGGCGAGGTCCGGGTGGCGGTGCACGGGGACGCCGCCGGATCGCAGCGCCCGGCCCAGCCCGAGGTCGTCGGCGCCGAGCACGGCCCAGTCGTACCGGTCCGGAGCTTCGTGCACGTCGGGGGCCGCCGCGGAGCCGGGCAGCGGCGTCCAGTCGACGTGGAAGAGCCATTCGCCGCCACCGCGCGCCCGCTGCGCCGGCACGGGCCGCAGCGCCACCGAGCCGATCGCGGCGACGGGGCTCCCGTCCGGGTCCCAGGCCGCCACCGAGATCCCCTCCCCGCCCTCCGGGACGACCCTGATCCGCAGTGCCGACGCGCCGGAGGCGTAGACGTTCACCCCTGCGCAGACGAACGGCAGCCGTCCCCCGCCGTCGCCCTCCCCGGCGATCAGCGGGAGCCCGGCCTGCAGCGCCGCGTCCAGCAGCGCCGGATGCGCGACGAAGCCGTCCGCGGCGCCGCCGGCGTCGCCGTCCGCGGCCTCGCCGGGGTCGAGGTCCGCCTCGGCGAACACCTCGTCGCCGCGCCGCCAGACCGCGCGCAACCGCCGGAAGGCGGGACCGTAGTCGAGGCCCCCGGTGGCGGCCCGCGCGTAGAGGTCCGCCACGTCGACCGGCTCCGCGCCCTCCGGCGGCCACACCGCCTCGCCGGACGCGGGAGGCGGACCGGCGGCCGGACCGAGGGTCCCCGTGGCGTGCCGCGTCCACGGCGCTCCGGCCGGGGCCTTGTCCGGCCGCGAATGCACGCTCAGCGTCCAGCGTCCCGGTTCGCCGTCCGCGACGACCCTGACCTGCACCGCGACCGCCTCCCGGACCGGCACGTCGAGGGGCGCCTCCAGGGTGAGCTCCTCCACCCGGCCGCAGCCCAGCTCGTCGCCGGCGCGGACGGCCATCTCCAGGAACGCGGTGGCGGGCACGACGGCCGCGCCCAGCACCCGGTGGTCGCCGAGCCACGGGTGGGTGCGCTGCGACAGCCTGCCGGTGAACAGCATCCCGCCGCCGTCGGCCAGCCCGACCGAGGCTCCCAGCAAGGGGTGCTCGGCGGCGGCCAGCCCGAGCCCCGCCGCGTCCTCCCGCCCTGTGTCCGCGGACAGCCAGAAGCGCCGCCGCTGGAAGGCGTAGGTCGGAAGGTCGACCCTGCGGGGCCGCGCCGGCGCGAACAGGGCCGCCCAGTCCACGGGCACCCCGGCGGTGTGGGCCTGTGCGACCGCGCCCAGCACCGCTTCGGTCTCGGGCCGGTTCTCGCGCAGCGCGGCCGCCGTCGCCGGGGCCCCGTCCGCGCGCTCCCGGTCCATGCACTCCCGCGCCATCGCGGTCAGCACCCCGGGACCCAGTTCGACGCAGGCGGCGACGTCCTGGGCTTCGAGCCAGCGCACGCCGTCCGCGAAGCGCACGGCGCGGCGGACGTGCTCGACCCAGTAGCCGGCGGAGCAGAGCCGCTCCACCGGGACGGGCTCGCCGGTGAGGTTGGAGATGACCGGAATCTCCGGAGGCCGGAAGCTCAGCCCCTCGGCCACCGCGCGGAAGCCGTCCAGCATCGGTTCCATCCGCGGCGAATGGAAGGCGTGGCTGACCCGCAACCGCCTGGTCTTGCGGCCGCGGTCCCGCCAGTGGGCGGCCAGCGCCTCGACCGCCTCCGCGTCCCCGGAGAGCACGGTGGCCGACGGCCCGTTCAGGGCCGCGATCGCCACCGCCTCCTCGCGGCCGGCCAGCAGCGGCAGCACCTCGTCCTCCGACGCCTGCACCGCGGTCATCGCGCCGCCGCCCGGCAGCCGCTGCATCAGTTGCCCGCGCGCCGCGACCAGGGAGCAGGCGTCGTCCAGGGACAGCACCCCGGCCACATGAGCCGCGGCCAGCTCGCCGATCGAGTGCCCCAGCAGGAAGTCCGGCCGCACTCCCCACGCCGCCAGCAGGCGGAACAGGGACGTCTCGACGGCGAACAGCCCCGCCTGGGCGTAGACGGTGTCGTCGAGCGACGACCCGCCCGGCGCCTCACCGCTGAAGACGACTTCGCGCAGCGAGCATCCCAGCACCGGGTCAAGGCGTTCGCGGATCTCGTCGAACGCTTCGGCGAACACCGGGTACGCCTCGTAGAGGCCGCGGCCCATGCCGGCGCGCTGCGCCCCCTGGCCGGGGAACAGGAACGCGACACGGCCGCCGGCGCGCACCTCGCCGTGGACCACCTCCGGCGCCTGCCCGCCGTCCGCCAGCTCGGCGAGGGCCTGCAGCGCCTCTTCGCGCTCGCGCACCAGGACGACCGCGCGGTGTTCCAATGCCGTACGCGTCGTGGCGAGCGAGAAGCCCACGTCCGCCGCCCCGAGGCCGGGCCGGGCGGAGAGGAAATCGCGCAGCCCGGCCGCCTGGGCCCGCAACGCCTCCTCCGTCCGGCCCGACAAGGGCCAGGGGACCACCGCCGCACCGGCGTCGGAGGGCTCGGCGGGCGCGGCCCCGGCAGACACGGCCTCGGCGGGCGCGGCCCCGGCGGGCGGGGCGGTCTCATCCGGTTCCTCGATGATCACGTGGGCGTTGGTCCCGCTGATGCCGAAGGACGAGACCCCCGCCCGCCGCGGGCGGTCGCCGCGACGCCACGGGACCGGCTCGGACAGCAGCGACACCGCCCCGGCGGACCAGTCCACGTGCGGGGTCGGCTCGGCGCCGTGCAGCGACGGCGGCAGCTCGCCGTGCCGCATCGCCATGACCATCTTGATGATGCCCGCGACGCCGGCGGCCGCTTGCGCGTGCCCGATGTTGGACTTGACCGAGCCCAGCAGCAGCGGCCGGTCCGGCGAGCGGTCCCGGCCGTACGCGGCGAGCAGCGCCTGGGCCTCGATCGGATCCCCGAGCGCGGTCCCCGTTCCGTGCCCGTCCACCGCGTCCACCTGGTCCGGCCGGAGGCGCGCGGCGGCCAGCGCCGCCCGGATCACCCGCTGCTGGGACGGGCCGTTCGGCGCCGTCAGGCCGTTGCTGGCGCCGTCCTGGTTGGTGGCGCTGCCGCGCACGACCGCCAGCACCGGGTGCCCGTTGCGCCGCGCCTGCGACAGCCGCTCCAGGACGAGCACGCCCGCGCCCTCCGACCAGGCCACCCCGTCGGCGGACGCGGCGAACGACTTGCAGCGGCCGTCCGGCGCGAGCCCGCGCTGCCGGCTGAACTCCACGAAGGTGTCCGGGTTCGCCATCACCGTCACCCCGCCCGCCAGGGCCAGCGAGCACTCGCCCCGGCGCAGCGCCTGCGCCGCCAGATGCAGCGCGACCAGGGACGAGGAACACGCGGTGTCCACCGTCACAGCGGGTCCTTCCAGCCCGAACAGGTACGCCACCCGGCCCGACACGACGCTGCCCGACGTGCCCGTCACCGCGTAGCCCTCGGCGGCCTGCGGCAGCCTGCCTCCGCGGGCGTAGTCGTAGTACATGACTCCGGCGAACACGCCGGCCGGGCTGCCCTTCAGCGATGCCGGATCGATTCCCGCCCGCTCCAGGGCCTCCCAGGAGGTCTCCAGCAGGAGCCGCTGCTGCGGGTCCATCGCCAGCGCCTCGCGCGGCGAGATGCCGAAGAATCCGGCGTCGAACTGCGCCGCGTCGTGCAGGAACCCGCCCTCGCGGGCGTAGGAGGTGCCGGGATGGTCCGGGTCGGGGTGGTACAGCCCGTCCAGGTCCCAGCCCCGGTCGCCGGGGAAACCGGAGATCGCGTCGCGGCCCGCGGCCACGAGCTCCCACAGGTCCTCCGGGGAGGCGGCGCCGCCCGGATAGCGGCAGCCCATCCCGACGATCGCGATCGGCTCGTCCGGTGCCGCTCCGGCGGGCTCCGGCGTCACGTCCGACCGCGCGGCGGCCGTGCCCAGGAGTTCCTCCCGGAGGCGCGCGGACAGGTGGCGGACGGTGGGGTGGTCGAACAGGAGCGTGGGCGGGAGCCGGAGACCGGTCGCCGTGTTGAGCCGGTTGCGCAGCTCCACCGCGGTCAGCGAGTCGAACCCGATGTCCTCGAACGCCCGGTCGTCCCCGACCGCGCCGGACGACGCGTGCCCCAGCACCTCGGCGACCTGTGCCCGCACCAGCCCGAGGAGCTCCCGGTGCTGTTCCGCCTCGCCGAGCGCGGCGAGCCGCCCGGCCACGCCACCGGCCGGTTCGCGGTCCGCCGCCCCGCGGCTGCGGCCGCGGACCAGCCCGCGCAGCATCGGCGGCGGACCGTCGCCGGTGCCCGTCCGCGGGCCCCCCAGGTCGAGGCGGGCCGCCACCGCCTCGGCCCGCCCGGACGCGATGGCCGCGTCGAACAGCGCCAGGCCGTCCTCGGACGGCAGCGGCGCGATGCCCGCACGGCGCAGGCGCGCCAGGGCGCCGCCGGTCAGCGTCCCGCTGATCGCGCTCTCCGGCGCCCACAGGCCCCAGGCGATCGACACGGCCGGCATCCCTCGCGCCCGGCGGTGCCGCGCGAGCGCGTCCAGGGCCGCGTTGGCCGCCGCGTAGTTGCCCTGGCCGGCCGTTCCGAGCGTGCCCGCGATCGAGGAGTAGAGGACGAACATCGCGAGGTCGAGGCCGCGGGTCAGCTCGTGGAGGTGCAGCGCGGCGTCGGCCTTGGGGCGCAGTGTCCGGTCCAGCCGCTCGGCGGTGAGCGCGGTGACGATCCCGTCGTCGACCGCTCCGGCCGCGTGCACGACTCCGGTCAGCGGATGGTCGCCGGGGATCCGGTCCAGCGTCGCGGCGAGCTGGGCGCGGTCGGACGCGTCGCAGGCGGCGAGGGTCACCTGCGCTCCGGCGGCGGCGAGTTCGGCCCGCAGTTCGGCGGCGCCGGGCGCGTCGGGGCCGCGGCGGCCGGCCAGGACGAGGTGCCGTACGCCGTGTTCGGTCACCAGGTGCCGGGCGAGCAGGCCGCCCAGCGTTCCCGTGCCGCCGGTGATCAGGACCGTGCCGGCGGGATCGAGCTCCGGCGGCTCCGGTGCCGGCACGGGGGCACGCGCCAGCCGGGGCACCAGGGCCCGTCCTTCGCGCAGCGCGAGTTGCGGCTCGCCGGCGGCCGCCGCTGTCCGGCAGGCGTCCAGGAGGCCGGCGTTCCCCTCGTCCTCGTCGAGGGAGTCGGCGAGGAGCAGGCGCCCGGGGTTCTCCGCCTGCGCCGAGCGGACGAGCCCCCAGACCGCCGCCTGCGCCGGGTCGGCGGCCTCGCCGTCGTGGACGCCGACCGCCGCACGGGTCAGCACGACCAGCCGCGCACTCCCGGGGTGGTCCGCGGCGAGCCAGTCGGTCACCGCGCGCAGGGCTCGTTCGGCGGTCTCACGAATCGCGGCGGTCTCGGACCGGGGGTGCTCCGGCCGGAGGTCGGCGACGACCAGCGTCGGGTCTGCCGCGCCCGGCACCTCGGGGATCGGCCGCCACTCCACGTGGAACAGCGAATCGCGGACGGCCCGCGCCGGGGCCGGAACGGTTCGGGCCGGCGCGCGCAGGGCGAGCGCGTCGACCGTCGCCACGGGGGAGCCCGTCCCGTCGGTGACCGCCATCCCGCCGTCCGCCGAGATACGCGCCCGCACTCCGGTGGCGCCGGTGGCGTGGAGGGTCACGCCGTTCCAGGCGAAGGGCAGCCGCGGGGCGGAGCCGGCCGGCCCGCCGGAGCCGGCCAGCCCGACCCGGGCGTGCAGGACCGCGTCCAGCAGGACCGGGTGGATGCCGAAGCGCGCGGCGTCGCCGCGCAGCTCGCCGGGCAGGGCGGCCTCGGCGAAGATCTCGTCGCCCGACCGCCAGGCGCCCGTCAGCGCCCGGAACGACGCGCCGTACTCGTAGCCGTCCCGTTCGAGCCCGTCGTAGAAGCCGTCCAGCGGCACGGGCACCGCGCCCGCCGGGGGCCAGGCGGCCGCTTCGCCCTCCGGCGGGGGCGCGTATCCGGTCCGCACGGCACCGTCGGCGTTGCGGGTCCAGGGACGGTCGGAGCCGGCCCGCACGTCGGCCGTCCGGGAATCGACGGTCAGGGACCGGCGGCCCGACGCGTCCGCGCCGCCCACCGTGACCTGGATCTGCGTCCCCTCGTCGGCCGGCAGGACCAGCGGAGCCTGCAGGACCAGCTCCTCCACCTGGTCGCAGCCGGTCTCCTCGGCGGCGCGCAGCGCCATGTCGACCAGGGCGGTCGCGGGCACCATCGGCACCCCCGCGACGACGTGGTCGGCCAGCCAGGGGTGGGTGCGCAGCGAGAGGTGGCCGTGCAGCGTCACGGCGTCGTCGCCGGCTCGCCTGGTCGCGGCGCCCAGCAGCGGGTGATCGGCTCCGTCCAGTCCCAGCTCGGCCGCGGACGCGGCGGCGCGCGGCACCGGCGCCCAGAACCTGCGGTGCTGGAACGGGTAGGTGGGCAGCTCGACCCGGCGGGCCCCGGAACCTGCGAAGACCCCCTCCCAGTCGAGCGGCACGCCGTGCGCCTGCAGCCGGGCGAGGGCCGCCGTGAAGGATTCCGGCTCGGGCCGGTCCCGGTGGAGCACTGGTACGGCGAGGGCTTCCGCACCTCCGTCCCGGCTGGCGAGGACCTCCTCGGCCAGGGCGGCCAGGGTGCCGTCGGGGCCGAGCTCCACCAGCCGCGTGACGCCCTCCCCCGCCAGCCGGTCCACGCCGGCGGCGAACAGCACCGGGCGCCGCACGTGCTCGACCCAGTACCCGGGCGAGCACATCTCCTCGGCCGTCCCCGGCGCGCTGGTCAGGTTGGACATGACGGGTATCCGCGGTGGCCGGTACGACAGCCGCTCGGCGATCTCGCCGAACTCGGCCAGCATCGGCTCCATGCGCGGGGAATGGAAGGCGTGCGAGACCGTGAGCCGCTTCGTCCTGCGGCCCTGGGCGCGGAAGGCGCCGGTGATCTCGGCCACGACGGGCTCGTCACCGGAGATCACGACCGACGCCGGGCCGTTGACCGCGGCGATCGACGCGCGCCCGCCGCGCTCCTCCAGCAGCCGGCCCGCCTCCTCCGCCGTGGCCTGGACCGCCGCCATGGCGCCGCCGGCGGGCAGCCGCCCCATCAGCGCGCCGCGCGCCGCCACCAGCGCGCACGCGTCCTCCAGCGAGAGGATCCCGGCCACGTGGGCGGCGGTCAGCTCGCCGATCGAATGACCGGCCACGAAGTCGGGGCGGAGGCCCCACGCCTCGGCCGTCCGGAACAGGGCCGTCTCAAGGGCGAACAGTCCGGGCTGGGCGTAGTCCGTCCGGTCGAGCAGCTCGGCCCCGGGCCGTCCCGGCTCGGCGAACACGACGTCGCGCAGCGGGCGCTCCAGCAGGGGGTCCAGGTGCGCGCAGGCCTCGTCGAAGGCGGCCGAGAAGACGGGGAGCGCCTCGTAGAGCTCGCGGCCCATGCCGGGCCGTTGCGATCCCTGGCCGGAGAACAGCACGGCGACGCGGCCGTGGCGGGCCTCCGCCCGGATGACGGCGGAGCTGGCGTCGCCGTCGGCGAGAGCCGCCAGCCCGGCCATCATCCCGGCACGGTCCCCGGCCAGGACCACCCCGCGCTGCTCCAGGCCCGCCCTGGTGGTGGCCAGCGAGTACGCGACGTCCAGGGGGCTCAGGTCCGGGGATGCGGCCACGTGCTCGCGCAGCCTGCGCGCCTGTGCCCGCAACGCCTGCTCGCTCTTCGCCGACACGGCCAGTGGTACCACGCCGCCCGGCCGCTCCCGCGCGGAGGCGTCCGGCTCGTCCACCGTTCCGGCCGGGGGCTCCTCCAGGATCACGTGGGCGTTGGTGCCGCTGATGCCGAACGAGGACACCGCCGCGCGGCGCGGACGGCCGGCGGCGGCGGGCCAGCCGGCCGGCTCGGTCAGCAGCGCCATCCTGCCCGCCGACCAGTCGACGTGGGGCGTGGGCGCGTCGACGTGGAGCGTACGCGGCAGCGTCCCGTGCCGCATCGCCTCGACCATCTTGATCACGCCCGCCAGCCCGGCCGCGGCCTGGGTGTGGCCGATGTTCGATTTGACCGATCCCAGCCGGAGCGGCCGGTCGCGGTCCCGGCCGTAGGCCGCGAGGAGCGCCCGGGCCTCGATCGGGTCGCCCAGGGCGGTGCCCGTCCCGTGCGCCTCCACCGCGTCCACCTCGTCCGGCGCCAGCCCGGCCGCCGCGAGGGCCTGGGCGATCACCCGGCGCTGGGACGGGCCGCTCGGCGCCGTCAGCCCGTTGCTCGCCCCGTCCTGGTTGGTCGCCGACCCGGCCACCGTCGCCAGCACGCGATGGCCCTCGCGCCTCGCCACCGACAGCGGCTCGACGAGGACCACGGCGGCGCCCTCCGCCCAGCTCGTCCCGTCGGCCGAGGCGGCGAAGGGCTTGCACCGGCCGTCGGGTGCCAGGCCCCGCTGCCGGCCGAACTCGACGAACATCCCGGGGGTGGACATCACCGTGACGCCCGCGGCCAGCGCCCGGTCGCACTCCCCGCGCAGCACCGCCTGGCACGCCTGGTGCAAGGCGACCAGCGACGACGAGCACGCCGTGTCCACGGTGACGGCGGGCCCCTCCAGGCCGAACACGTACGCGATCCGGCCGGACATGACGCTGGCGGCGGTCCCGGTCAGCAGGTAGCCCTCGGCGTCGTCACCGGCCTCGTGCAACCGCGGGCCGTACTCCTGGTGGGTGCCGCCGACGAACACGCCGGTGCGGCTGCCCTTGAGGGACATCGGATCGATCCCCGCCCGTTCGAGGACCTCCCAGGAGGTCTCCAGCAGCAGGCGCTGCTGGGGGTCCATCGCCGCCGCCTCGCGGGGCGAGATCCCGAACGGGTCGGGATCGAAGCCGCCCGCGTCCCGGACGAACCCGCCCGCGGTGGCGTAGGTGGTGCCGGACCGGTTCGGGTCGGGGGCGTGCAGGGCCGCAAGGTCCCAGCCGCGGTCGTCCGGGAAACCGGAGATCGCGTCACGGCCCGCCGCGACGAGCTCCCACAGGTCCTCGGGGGAACGGACCCCTCCGGGAAACCGGCAGGCCATGGCGACGATCGCGACGGGCTCGCCCGCCGCGGCCGCCGCGGCGGGGGCCGCGCCCGGCTCCGGGTCCGGCGATCCCGCGGCCCGCTCGGCCAGGTGCCGTGCGAGCCCCTCGGGCGAGGGATGGTCGAACAGCACCGTCGAGGGCAGGGGCAGCCCTGTCGTCCGCGCCAGCCGGGTGCGCAGCTCGACCGCCGTCAGCGAATCGAAGCCGAGGTCGCGGAACGTCCACTGCGGCTCCACCGCCTCCGGCCGGTCGTAGCCCAGCACGGTCGCCGCTTCGGCGCGGACCACGTCGAGCATCGCGAGCCCGCCGGCGGGGCGGTCGTCGTCGTGGTCCGCGCCCACCTCGGCGGGCGCGGGTTCCGCCGGCGTGGAGGGCTCGTCCGGCTCCCCTGCGGCGGGCGGCCTCAGCCAGTGCCGCTCGCGCTGGAACGGGTAGGTGGGCAGCGGGATGCGGCGCCCGCCCTTCCCGGCGAGCACGGCCTCCCAGTCCACCTCCGCGCCCCGCACCGACAGCTCGGCCACCGCACCGAGCAGCGTGCGCGGCTCGGGGCGGTCGTCGCGCAAGGCGGGCACGAACCCGGCCGCGGCGGGGTCGACGCACTCGCGGCCGATCGCCGACATCTCGCCGCCCGGTCCGAGCTCCAGGTACGTGGAGACGCCCGCGGCTTCGAGGGTGCGCATCCCGTCCATGAACCGGACGGTGCGGCGCACGTGCCGGGCCCAGTAACCCGGCGCGCAGACCTCGTCGTCCGCGGCGACCCGCCCGGTCACGTTGGACACGATCGGGATCCGCGGCGGGCGGAACGTCAGCCGCCGCGCGAACGCCTCGAACTCCTCCAGCATGCTCTCGGTGTGCGGGGAGTGCGCCGCGCGGCTCATCCGGAGCCGCTTGGTCTTGCGTCCCCGCTCCTTCCAGGACGCCGCGATGTCCAGCACGGCCTCCTCGTCGCCGGAGACGACGGTCGCCATCGGCGCGTTGACGACGGCGATCGACACCCGGGACCCGTGCTCGGCGACCAGGGGGGCCACATCGTCCTCGGACGCCTCGACCGACACCATCGCCCCGTCCTCGGGGAGCGCCTGCATCAGGCGGGCCCGCACGGCGGCCAGCGCGCAGGCGTCCTCCAGCGAGAGGACGCCCGCGCAATGGGCGGCGATCACCTCTCCGTTGGAGTGGCCCATCAGGTAGTCCGGGCGGACCCCCCACGACTCCAGCAGCCGGAACAGCGCCACCTCCAGCGCGAACAGCCCGACCTGGGTGTACAGGGTCTCGTCGAGCAGCGCCGCCTCGCCCGATCCTCGTTCGGCGAACACCACGTCCCGCACCCGGCGGTCCAGGTGGCGGTCCAGGTGTACGCATGCCTCGTCGAACGACCGGGCGAAGAGCGGGTGGGCGCCATGAAGGTCCCGTCCCATGCCGAGGCGCTGCGTCCCGCCGCCCGCGAACAGGAAGGCGACCCGCCCTCCGGTGGCCCCGCCGCGGACCACGGCCGGTGCCGGGACGCCGCGCGCGACGGCGTCGAGCCCGCCCGCCAGGCCCGCGGCGTCGTCGGCGAGGACCGCCGCGCGGTACTCGAACGCCGAGCGGGTCGTGGCGAGCGAGTGGGCGAGGTCGGCCGGTCGCGGACCGGCGGTGTCCAGATGCTCCCGCAACTGCCGGGCCTGCGCGCGCAGCGCGCGCTCGCTCCGGGCCGACACCAGGAAGGGACGGACCCCGGCGGAGTGGCCGGCCTCGGGCGTGGACTCCGTGACGTCCGGTTCGGCCAGCACGACATGGCAGTTGGTGCCGCCCATGCCGAAAGAACTCACGCCCGCCACGAGAGGACGGGACGGCTGAGGCCAGGGGCCCGCCGCGTCCTGCACGCGGAGGTTGAGGCGGTCCAGGGGGATGCGCGGGTGGGGGCGTTCGAAATGGAGGCTGGGCACCAGTTCGCGGTGCCGGATGCACAGGACGGTCTTGACCAGCCCCGCGATCCCGGCCGCGCCTTCCAGGTGCCCGATGTTGGTCTTGACCGAGCCGACCGCCAGCGGGCGGCGCGCCCCCTGCGACGCGACCGGGACGCCGAGCGCCGCGCCGAGGGCCGCGGCCTCGACGGGATCCCCCGCCCTTGTTCCGGTGCCGTGCAGTTCCACGTACTGGACGTCCGCCGGGCCGACCGCGGCGTGGCGGCAGGCAAGGCGGACGGCCTCCTCCTGCCCGGCCTGCTCCGGGACCGTCAGCCCTTCCCCCGCGCCGTCGTTGTTGACCGCGCTGCCGCGGATGACGCAGTAGATCTCGTCACCGTCGGCCAGCGCGCGGTCCAGCGGCTTGAGGACGACGACCGCGCCGCCCTCACCGCGCACGTACCCGTTCGCCCGGGCGTCGAAGGTGTGGCAGCGTCCGTCCGGAGACAGGCCGCCGAACCGGTCGGCCGCGATGAACCCGTCCGGGGTGATGGCGATGTTGACTCCGCCGGCCAGCGCCAGGTCCGACTCGCCCCTGCGCACGCTCGCGGCGGCCATGTGCACCGCCACCAGGGACGACGACTGCCCGGTGTCGACCGTCACGCTGGGGCCGCCGAGGCCGAGCGTGTAGGAGACGCGGTTGGCGATGATGCCGCGGTTCAACCCGGTCGCGGTGTGCTGCGTGATCGTGCCGGTCCCGTAGCGCGTAACCAGGCTCGCGTAGTCGTCCCCGATGGCGCCCACGAAGACGCCCGTCCCGCCGCCGCGCAGGCTCCGCGGGACGATTCCCGCGTCTTCCAGCCCCTCCCACGCCAGTTCCAGCATCAGGCGCTGCCGGGGATCGATGACGGCCGCCTCGCGCGGGGAGATGCCGAAGAACGCGGCGTCGAACCCGTCGATCCGGTCGAGGAACCCGCCTCGCCGCGCTCCCGGCGGGACGTCCAGCCGGCTCAGATCGCACAGCGTGCCGGTGGCCAGCCGCCGTTCGGGCGCCTCCCCGACCGCCTCGGTCCCGCTGCGCAGGAGGCGCCAGAATTCTTCGGGGCCTGCGGCGCCCGGCATGCGGCACGACAGTCCCACGATGGCGACCGGGCCGCCACGGCCGGCCCGCATCGTGGATTCGGCTGTTTCTCCGGTTACGGTCACGACACTCCAATTCAACCGCCACGCGCACTGCCCGCGTCCGCGGTGTTCGCGGCTGGACAATGGACGGGCAGCAGGGCCTGCGGGCAATGTAACTGGCGTTCCATGCCGTACCGCAATGCGCGGGCACCCCAGAAATCGACCGCGTCGCCAACGCGCTGTGCGGCTCCGACGGATAGACGGTCACCCCTAGCGGAAATGGCCGCCCCCTACGGGGAGATATTGCAACCCCAGATTGCCGGGCGGCCGAAACAAGGGTTCCGCTCACAACGCGCACCGGATACCGTCGCCAAATGCCCGGATCTCTGCGCTCATCTCCGAAACTACTGGCCATCAGCGATCTGCACGTCATGTTCCCGGAGAACCGCACACTGGTCGATTCCCTCCGTCCCGGAAACGACGACGACTGGTTGCTGGTGGCCGGTGACGTCGGGGAGATGATGGGCGACATCGAATGGGCGTTGCGCACGCTGAGTCGGCGGTTCGCGAAGGTCGTTTGGGTGCCCGGAAACCACGAACTGTGGACGCCGCGAGAGGACCCGGTGGCGCTGCGCGGAGAGGCCCGCTACGCCCATCTGGTGGAGCTGTGCCGCGACCTCGGCGTGATCACCCCGGAGGACCCCTACCCGGTCTGGGAGGGCGCGGGAGGTCCGGTCGCGGTGGTGCCGCTGTTCGTCCTGTACGACTACTCCTTCCGGCCGCCCGGCACCACCAAGGAGGCCGCGCTGGCGCAGGCCCACGACGCGGGGGTGGTGTGCACCGACGAGATCCTGCTGCACCCCGACCCGCACCTCGGCCCGGACGGCTGGTGCCGCACCCGGGTGGAGTCGACCGAGCGGCGCCTGGCGGAGCTCGACCCGGCCCTGCCGACCGTGCTGGTGAACCACTATCCGCTGGTGCGCTCGCCCACGGACGTGCTGTGGTATCCGGAGTTCGCGCTCTGGTGCGGCACCGAGCGCACGGCCGACTGGCATCGCCGGTTCAACGCTGCGGCCGTGGTCTACGGGCACCTGCACATACCCCGCACGATCTGGTGCGACGGGGTGCCCTTCCAGGAGGTCTCCGTGGGCTACCCGCGCGAATGGCGGCGCCGCCCCCGGCCGGCACCCGGCTTGAGCGAGGTACAGATCGCCTTGCGGAGCCGGGTGTGATCGAGAGCCTGCTGCCCGCGTCCGTCCGTTCCGCGGAGGTCTTCGGCGATGTCCGCCCCGCCGACGTGTTCCCCGAGGAGGAGGCGCTGGTGGCCGAGGCCGTGCCCAAGCGGCGCCGGGAGTTCGCGACCGTGCGCGCCTGCGCACGCGAGGCACTGGGGCGGCTGGGAGTGCCGCCCGCCCCCATCCTGCCCGGGATCCGCGGCGCGCCGGGCTGGCCGGCCGGGGTGGTGGGCAGCATGACCCACTGCGACGGCTACCGGGCCGCGGCCGTCGCCGGCGACCGCGAGTGCGCGGCTATCGGCGTGGACGCGGAGCCGCACGGCCCGCTGCCCGCAGGAGTACTGGAGGCGGTGTCCATCCCGCCGGAGCGGGCCCGGATCGACCGGCTGACGGCCGGGTACCCGGCGGTGCGCTGGGACCGCCTGCTGTTCAGCGCGAAGGAGTCGGTGTACAAGGCGTGGTTCCCGATGACCCGCCGCCCGCTCGGTTTCGAGGACGCCGACATCGACTTCGACCCGCTCCGCGGGCGCTTCACCGCGCGGCTGCTCGTCCCCGGGCACGCCCTGGCCGGCGGCCGCCGGGTCGAGGGCTTCGCGGGACGCTGGCTCGCCGGCCCCGACATCGTCATCACCGCGATCGCACTCCGCGCGCCCGGTGCCGCCTGGGGGCCGCAGGGGGCGGCCACCCCGAACCCCGGGGCGTCCCGCGCACCTGCGAATAAGGGGGGTCACGGGGTATCGCCGCCGCATCGCGCCGCGAATCATCGAGGAAACGACACGTGAGGAGGACGTTCGGTGAAAGGCCTCGACGAAAACGCCGCTCGGAGCAATCCCATCGATGTCGTGCTCGTCGGCGGGCCCGACGACCTGCCGGCCACGGCGAGGCGGGTGCGCGCCCCGGCCGCCGGCGAGACGATCAAGATTCCGCACCGGGGCGGCTACGAGCACTTCGAGCGCGAGCGCCGCATCGGCAGGCCGGAAGACCGGGAGACACCGGTCTTCCGCTGGACCATGCGCACGAAAATCGCCGAATAGGAAGGAGGCCGCCGGACGACCGCGGGGGATGGCGCGGAGACGGGTTCGGCATCCCACCGGGATGCTTAAGGACCGATCACCTAACTGCACTTTACAAGGATTTTCAACCAGTCCGGGTCCGTCAGCTCGGCACCGTTGTCCTGAAGGGCGTCCTGGAGGTCGAAACGCGTCACGTTGAGCTTCCGGTAGATCCTCGTCAGATGCTGCTCCACCGTGCTGATGGTGACGAACAGCTTCTCGGAGATCTCCCTGTTGGTGTGGCCTGCGGCGGCGAGGGTCGCCACCCGGCGCTCGGCGTCGCTGAGCCCGGGGGCGGTGTCGGCGTATGCCGCGGCGCCCTCCGGTCCGGCCGACGCCGCATCGAACCCGCTGCCCTGGTCCAGCGCCTTGGCGCCGCATTGCCGGGTAAGCGCCAGCGCCTTGCGCGCGTGCTTGCGCGCGCGCTTGGCTTCGCCCAGCAGGAGGCAGGCGCGGCCCAGGTCGGCGAGGGCATGGGCGAGTTCGAGCTTGTCCCCGCAGCCCTGAAGCAATACGACCGCTTCCTCCAGCACGGCGATGCGCGCGGTCAGGTCACGGGTGGCGGCCTGGGCTCGCAACGCCATCCCCTGCGTCCGCAGGTGCCGGGGGTCGATCAGGGCGAGTTGCTCGTCACCGAGCGCCCTGGCCTCGGAAAGGTCTCCGATCTGCAGGTACGCCTCGACCGCCCCGCTGCGCCACGCCTCCACGCCCGGCAGGTCGATGCCCCAGTCTCCCATCAGCCGGCCGCAGGCCAGGAAGTCGCTCAGCGCGGCATGGGGATGGTTCGTGGACAGGTGGTAGCGGCCGCGCGCGCAGAGGTAGTGCAGCCCCATCCGGGTCTGGAACAAGGCCTCGGGCACCGGGACGTCGAGGTAGGCCGCCGCCTCGTCGAGCTCGCCCTTGCCCGTCAGCGCGAGGACCGCCGCCGCCAGCGGCAGCCCCACCACGACGCCCCAGCTCGGCGGGGAGATCAGGCTGAGCGCGGCCTTCGCCTGTTCCTCCGCCGCTTGCAGCTCACCCTGCCGGGCGTGGATCATCGCCCGTTCGGCGGCGAACAACGCGTGCCAGGTCGGGCTGCGCCGGCCCGCGGCCTCGGCGAGCAGCACGTCGCACCAGCCGGCCGCCTCGGCGAGCCGGTCGTTATAGGTGAAGGCGGCGAGCGCGGCGGTCAGCGGAGCGAGCATGCGCTCGCTGAGCCGGGACCGCTGCAGCAGTCCCTCGGCGGCCGCGAGCACCGCGGGCTGGTTCCCGTGCACCAGCTCGGCCGCGATCACGTCGGCCCCTTGCAGTTCGGGATTCAGCAGAACCGGCATGGAATCGTGCCGCCGGGAGGTCACGGGCCGGGGACGCTTGAACAGGGCCGGATACAGATACGCGCCCCATAGGCCGGGACCATCCAGATCCACGGTGGTCGCCTTCTCACCCTCCGGCGCGACCCCGTGGCCGGACGCCAGCAGCTCCAGGATGGCCAGGGCCTCGCGCACGCGCCCGTGCCACAGCAGGTAGCCGGCCGGTATGAAATGGTCGGAGCCTTCGTCGGGGCCGCCTTCTCCGACGGTGCAGAACTCGTGCAGCCGCCGCAGGACGGCGGCGGGATCGAGCCGCCACTCGGCGTCGACGAGCATGGACACCACCACGGCGCGCTGCCGTTCGTCGCAGACCTGGTGGGCCGCCCGCAGGTAGTGGATGCACGTGGTCACATCGTCACCGGCGAGCGCGTGTTCCGCGGCCTCCTGGAGGATCGGAACGACCCACGGCGCTTCGAGCCGGCCCGCCGCGACGATGTGCGCCGCCACCTCCACCGCCGGGAAGCCCTCGTTGTGCAGCAGGTCGGCGATCCTCGCGTGGGCGGCCCGGCGCGTGCTGGACGGCGTGCCCTCGAGCACCGCGGCTCGGAACGCCTCGTGCCGGAACCGGCCGTCCGCCAGCACCTTCGCCGTCGTCAGCAGGTGGACGACCTGGCGGCAGGCATCGACGCCGATGTCCAGGACACCGGCGAGCAGCAGGGGCGACACCGGCTTGTTCAGCACGGCGATGGCACGTGCCAACTCGACGACCGGGCTTTCGTGCCGGTAGAGGAAATCGAGGACGGCACGGCCGAACGCCTCACCCCCCGTCGCGCCCGGCCACCGGAACGAGCCGTCGCGGTGATCGTCCAGGAAGGCCTGCGCCAGCATCGGGTAGCCCGCGCTCGCCTCGTACAGTTCGGTGACCAGGTCGTACGGCGGGCGCTCGTGCAGATGCGCGGCCGCCATCTCGGCGAGGCACGTCCGGGACAGCGGCTCCAGCCGTATCCGCCGGAACAGCGGCTCCCGGAGGAACTCGCTGCGCATCAGGGCGCTCGCCCCGTTCGAATGGGAGCACTCGCCGAAGAGGACGTGCAGGCGCGCGCCCCGCAACCGGCGGACCAGGTACAGCAGGCATTGCAGGGACGGCACGTCGGCGTGGTGCGCGTCGTCGACACTGAGCACGACGGGCCGGTCCTCCAGCAGGTCGCGGAGAATCCCCAGCATCCCGCGCAGGACGCGGGCGGGGACCTGGACGACGGCCTCGCCGTCCGGCCCGGCCACGGGTTCGGGCGCGCCGGCGCTCAGGCCGTGGGCGTCCAGCCATCGCATCGCCCGCTCCGCGCTCTCGCGCGGCAGGCCGGGACTTCGGAACAGCTGTTCCAGCACCCCCAGCGGCAGGTCGCGTTCGCTCCGGGAGGCGACCGCGCCGAGCGTGAGGCCGCCGGACTCGGCGGCCCACTCACCGGCGGTGCGCAGGAGAGCCGTCTTACCGGTGGCTATTCCCCCGCTAATCACCACTACCGAGCCCCCCGAGAAGTTCGCGAACAGGTTTTTCAGGGATCCCAGTTCGTTCTCCCTGCCGACCAGAACCATAAGTGACTCCTAAGCGGACCGCCTCGTTTCTCCGACTCCACCGAAACCCTGGCGCCATCCTCACCACCGATTCGGAGCGCCGCTCATCGGCATGCTTCACAAATGCCACCATCCTTACACCCGGGCCATTGTTTTACAACATCAACCAAACGTCACAGCCGGCCACCGTGCGTAATAAGTCGATCAAGTGGCGCCGGATTACCGCACCGCATGGTCCCGGGCATTAGTTAAAATGTGACATTAAACTCTCTGGTGCACGTCATCCACTCCGTCCATGCACCTACCGAATTGAGCGAGATCCGACAAGGCAGCAACCTCGGCAAAATAACTTGATTCCGCCATGAGCCTGATCGACATATTGTTCCAGACCCCGGGCAATCCAATCGTAACCCCGCAGTCCTTGACATGGCCAACCTTCAGCACCACCAGAAAACGAAGACCAATTTAATTCTTCGGAAATGATTCGTCACATTGCCATGCGGCGCCGCCTGGGGCATCCGCACGGCAGGGGCTAGGAGGCGACGCGCAGGTCGAGCCGTTCGTCAGCGGAAAGGATCGCCCGCTGCATGTCCCGCAGAGCCTGGCACGGCTCCAGGCCGAGTTCCTCCCTGAGTGTGCTGCGGGCGGACTGGTAGACCCGTAGCGCGTCGGCCTTACGGTCGGAGCGGTACAACGCCAGCATCAGCTGGCGGTAGTAGACCTCCCGAAGCGGGTTCTCGGCGACGAGCGAGTACAGCCACCCGACGAGCTCCCGGTGCCGGCCCAGCCGGAGATAGGCGTCGCCAAGCATCTCCAGGCACTCCAGGCGCAACTCGGTCATCCAGCGGACGAAGCCGCCGACGATGGGGCCGGTGCGCACGTCGCCGAGCGTCTGCCCGCGCCACAGGCCCAGCGCCTGCTCCAGGGCGTCCGCGGCCTCCTCGTACCGGCGTTCCCTGATGCAGGCCCGCCCCCGGTCCGCCAGGCGCCTGAAGATGTGGAAATCGATGTCGTCGGCGCCCTTCCGGAGCAGATAGCCGGGCGGCCTGGTCAGCACCGGGTTCTCCTCCTGACCGGGCCGGGCGAGAAACTTGCGGACCTGGGATATGTAGACGTGAAGTCCGGCCATGGCACGCCGCGGGGGCGCATCGTCCCAAACCTCGGTGATCAACTGGTCGAGCGCCACCACCTGATCCGCCCTGATCACCATGGCGGTCAGCACCGTCTCGACCTTCCGTGCGCTAATGGAGGTGGAACCGCCCTCGTCGATCACGCGGAGCGGCCCCAGGACTTCGTACCTCAAGATCCCTCCCCTCATGCGGACTGACAACGGGAGCCGAGCGGCCCCGATGCCCCCGCGGGCGATCCTCCGACGCCTGCATGGCCACCAAAGCCACTCGTCGATGATGAGGTGATCTGTCGTCGCGCGGGTACCCGTACCACTCCCCTACCGAGCGATCATGCGAAAGCGGCGCCTTGGCTCCCCAGTGCCGACAAATACCCCTATCGAGACATTCAGGGCATCATGCGGGTTCATCAGAGAAGGCGGATCCACTACCATGGTGTCCCCGCCATCGGTCATACCGCGGCCCACATCCTGGGCCACAGAGTCGATCTTGATGGTGACACCGCCCGTCCAGGCGAGAAATCGCGCATATCCAGCCGCAATAGCGCCCTCCTGATCACTGCCGCCCTTTCCCGACGCGCGTCGAACCGTCCTCGCCGCTCCCTCGGGGAAACCCGGCGAGCCCCCCGGTCCCCCGCTGCGAACGCCAGACGTGCCCGGCGGGTCACTCGATGCCCTCCACCGAGCGGACGACGGCGGTCCAGGTTCGCGGGGCGAGCCACCGCCGTTGGACGGTATGGCGGTCTGACCCCCTAGGGCTCTACAGTGACGGGTGGAGTGCCGGGAAGCCTGGTCGGCGTCTGAGGTCGGCCGACCTCGGGCAACGCGAGGGCAGGGGTTCCGGTGCGGGTGCGCGAGCTTGTTGACGAGGTTCCGGTCGTCGGGCCGGACGATCCGGTGCTGGACGCGGTCCGGACGATGTGGCGGCGGAGGGTTCCCGGTCTCGTTGTCGTGGACGGCCAGGGCCACCTGATGTCCGTGCTGTCGGTGACCGAGGTGCTGCGTTCGGTCGTTCCGTCGTACGTGGGCGAAGATGCACTGCTGGCACGTGTGATCGACGAGGGGCATGCCGACGACTTCCTGGCCGAGTGCGCCGGGCGAAAAGTGCGGGACTGTCTACCGCGCGGACACCGCGGACACCGCGGACCCGCGGCGGTGAGCCCGGACGCCACCGTCCTGGAGGCGGCGGCTTCGATGACCAGCACGGGATGCCCCCTCGCGGCCGTCGTCGCCGACGACGGCCGCGTCCTGGGCGCGGTGAGCTGGTACGCACTGCTCGACCGCCTGCTGACGAACGATCAGCGCCGTACAGCGCCTTGACCAGCCGCCCGCTCGCGGTCCGGCCCGTCGCGCGGGGAAGCTCCCCGCCTCAGATCCGTGAGGCACCTTCATGATCGTCGTCTGGGGCGGGCTGACCGGGGAGCAGGGGTACCTGCGTGACGTAAAGTCGCAAGGGCCGGGAAACCGCGACATCCAGCCCTGAGGCTGACTCGCCGCACCGGCTTACCCCCGGAAGGGGTCGTTGTGCCGATCTCGAGTGAACCCCATCGCGTCGGCGCTCAGCCGACGCACAAGAACGCAGGGACCGGCCTGAGCCTCGGCGTCCTGGCGCACACGTCCAAGGAGAACGAGCACCGGCAGCCGATTCACCCCCTGCACCTCCAGCGGATCGATCCGGACCTGCGGTCACGCATCTACCTCGAACGCGGCTACGGCGAGAACTTCGGCGTCCCGGACGAGCGGCTGGCCCCCCAGGTCGCCGGGCTACTCCCCCGCGACCGGCTCATCGCCGACTGCGACATCGTCCTGCTGCTCAAGCCGTCGCCCAACGACCTGAAGGAACTGCGCCCGAACCAGATCCTGCTGGGCTGGCCGCACTGCGTCCAAGATCAGGAGCTCACCCAGGCCGCCATCGACGGACGGCTCACGCTGATCGCGTTCGAGGCGATGAACCACTGGACGTCGGACGGCGGTTTCAACCTGCACGTCTTCCACAAGAACAATGAGCTCGCCGGTTACTGCTCCGTCCTGCACGCCCTCGCCCTCACCGGCTCCACCGGCGCCTACGGCCGGCGTCGGCGCGCCGCCGTCATCAGTTTCGGGGCGACCGCACGGGGCGCGGTCACGGCCCTCAACGCCCACGGCGTCCACGACGTCCACGTCCTGACCCACCGGGGCGTCAGCGCCGTCGGCTCGCCCATCCACTCGGCGGACATCGTCCACTTCGACCGTGACCCCGAAGACCCGGCGGGCAGCCTCGCCCTCACCGATGACGGTCCGATCGCGGTGGCCGCCTTCCTCGCCCGGCACGACATCGTCGTCAACTGCGTGCTGCAGGACACCCGAGCGCCGCTCATGTTCGCCACGAACGACGACCTGCCGCTCTTCTCCCCCGGCACCCTCATAGTCGACGTCTCCTGCGATGCGGGAATGGGCTTCGAATGGGCCCGGCCGACCACGTTCGCCGAGCCCATGTTCAACGTCGGCCACGACATCCGCTACTACGGCGTCGACCACAGCCCCTCTTACCTGTGGGAGTCCGCGACCTGGGAGATCAGCCAGGCGCTGATCCCGCACCTGTCGACGATTCTCGCGGGACCCGCCGCCTGGGACGCGGACAAGACCATCCGGCGCGCCATCGAGATCCGCGACGGCGTGGTCCGGAACCCCGCCGTCCTGGCTTTCCAGCATCGCTCCGCCGAGTACCCGCACACGCTGAGCCCGCCGGCCTGAGGCGCCGACGGCGACCGTCCCCGGCCCGGGTGGGACATGCTTCGGACGGGCACTCATGTTCGTTCGTCGTTTGCTCGGCTCGTCCGGTCGCCGTAATTCAAGGATCGCGCTTTAGTGGCCGTGGGCTGTTGATGATGGTTGGAGGAGTGCGGGGGCCAGCCAGCGGTGGAGGAGTGCCCGGAGCCGGGTCTCGTCACGGGGCGGCTCGCTGGGGTGCTGCAGGAGCGAGCTGAGCAGGCGCATGATGATCTCGGCGAGGCCGTGGAGGTCGTCGTCGGCGACGCCGGCGGTCGCCCAGTCGACCGGGAAGCGCTTCAGCATCTGGGCGCCGTAGGCGATGGCGTCCCCGGTGGTGGCCCCGCGGCCGAAGGCGCCGGAGTCCCCGATCTGCAGGAGCAGGCTCAGGTGCGGCTCGGTCGGGATGGTCCGTACGCAGAAGACCATGCCCTCGACCACGGCCTCGGCCGGATCGCTGATCCCCTGGAGGTGGGCCACCATCTGATCGACGAACGATTCCGCGCCCTGGGCCGCCACCTCGCCGATGATGTCGCTGATCCGGTCGAAGTGGCGGTAGACGGTCTGGCGGGTGATGCCGAGTTCGCTGGCGACGTCGGACAGGGTCGTCTTCGCGACGCCGTGCCTGTCGAGGCAACTCGCGGTCGCGTCGATGATGCGCTGCCGGGCCTCGGCTTTTGACCCGGGAGGACGACCTCCCCAGCCGTGGTGCGACATGGTCCTAGGATCGCACAGGCCGTGCGGTGGGTTGTGACGTTGTCGCGCGGAGTGCGACCACGATGAACAGGGTCGCGGCAACGGTGCAGAGCGTGGCGTACCACAGGCTGCCGATCGGGGTTCCGTGCTCGGTGATGCCGCCGGTCGACCCGAAGTACGCCGGCAGGGCCGTCGCCCAGAGGACGACGTGGACGCCGAGGTACGCCGCCGGGTAGGTCCGCGCGAACAGCGGGGACGCCACGGCGGTCACCTCGCCGGCGCGCACCTTGCGCCAGGCGTCCACGAGCAGGTAGAGGCCGGCGATCCAGACCACGGCGAGCTCGGCGGTGAGGATGGCCCGCTGGATCCCCAGCTGGTCCTCACCGCGGAAGGCGCCGCTGGGCGCGCTCACGATGATCATCGCCAGCGGTGTCGCGGCGCCGGCGACGACGGTGCGCCAGCTGATCTGCGGGCCGGTGAGGGTGCCGCGCCCGTCCTTGTCCCCGACCAGCCGGACCACCAGGTAGGTCATCGCGCCGAAGGAGACCGAGGCGAACATGAGCATGCTGTTCATCGGCACCGAGGCCAACGCGGGCTGGTTGATCATCGCATTGCCGGGGTTCCACGCCCACCACTTCAGCTGGGGGCCCAGGTGGTCGAAGACCTCGTAGAAGACCTGGCAGGCGAACGCGACCGCGACCGAGCCGAGCAGCGGCCCGCGCCGGGCGAAGACGCCGAGGGCCCGGACCAGCTCGTAGGCGAGCTGCGACAGCGCCGGATAGAAGGCCACGATGTAGAGCGGCAGCCGGTCGTACATGAACTGCACGGTGAACACGTTGTGGGAGAAGATGAACCCGACGTGCTCTTCCAGGCCGAACCAACCGGGGAAGTAGAGCGGCGGCTCGATCACGGCCAGGTAGACGACCGAGGCGAACCACAGCGAGATGTTGATCGGGTCGCCGTCGCGCCTCCACCGCCGCCACGCGTGGACGAGCGCGAACACCGCGCCGCCGATGATGAGCAGCTCGAGGACGAGCATGGTGCCGTTCTCAAGGCCGAACGGGTTGCGGAAGGTCATCACCGGGTGGGCGTCATGGCAGGAGAAGCCGAGTCCTTCGGCGAGGCGCTCGGCCGCCGAGTCACAGGTGTGGTCCATTGCTCGCCTCCCGGATCAGACGTCGACGCGGTCGCCGCCGCGGCCGGTCCCGGCGGACGACGCGCTCTCCGGGCCGGTGTAGCCGGTGAAGTCGGTGCCGGGCGGGTCCCGCTGGTCGTCGAACCCGCCGGGCACGACCGTCCGGCCGAGCCGCTGGCGCACCTTGTAGCGCACGATGCCGAACCAGAACCGTGGGTCGGCGGCCATCTCCCTGAGTGACTTGTCGAGGTTGAACACCTTCGCGAACGTCTGCTCGACGTAGGCGTCCTCGCGGCTGGTGGCGTTGATGGCGTTGAAGATCGGCCAGCTCATGCGCGCCGCCAGCTTGCGGCGCCAGGGAGCGGCGACCTCGCTCCCGGTCGCGAAGTCGTAGGCCTGGTCGCGGGCCATCGCCAGCATCCACGGCACGTCGAGGGACTTCTTCTGCCGGTCGAGGAACTCGCGGACGAAGGCGGGGCCGAGGGTGTCGCGGCTGCCCAGCAGCTCGCCGAGGATGAGTGCGGAGCGGGCGGCCGAGCTCATCCCCTGCGCGTAGAACGGGTTGAAGGCGCAGATCGAGTCGCCGATGCAGACCAGCCCGACCGGGGGGACGTCGAGCAGG
The DNA here is from genome assembly GCF_004348425.1 of Actinomadura sp. 7K507. GTDB lineage: Bacteria > Actinomycetota > Actinomycetes > Streptosporangiales > Streptosporangiaceae > Spirillospora. The sequence goes on along the minus strand of NZ_SMKK01000004.1, from coordinate 67,627 downwards.
TCGAAGCGGCGCCACTTGTTTCCGGTGGCACGGGTCAGGTGCACCGGGGAGGCGGGGGTGCAGGCACGTGTCGCGCGGCCGAAGGTCGCGGCGCGCACACGGTCCGCACCCGCCTCGAACGCGTCGGCCTTGCGCGGCATCTCGATGCCCCACGATCCCATGCACACGATGGCGCGATCGCCCTCGATCGGGAAGAAGTTGCTGAGGAACTCGTGCTCCTCGGGATGGTCGCCGGTGTCCTGGGTCGGCGTGATGACCAGGTGCTTCCACCACCACGACTCCGGGCGCCGGTCGGCGCGCGGCAGGTCGTACCACCGCGAGGTGTAAGTGACCTTGGCGTCGAGGGTCTTCTCCGGCGGCGCGGACCAGCCGGCCGCACCGAGCCAGTCGACGACCGAGGAGCCGCGGCCCAGCGCGTCGACGACGAGGTCGGCGGCCAGGTAGCCCTCGTCGTCGCCGGCGGTGCGGTACTCCACACCGTCGACGCGTCCGCGCGTGGTGCCGGCCCCGGTGGAACGGAGCCCTGTGACGGTCACGCCCTCGCGGATCTCGATGGCGGGCAGCTCGCGGACCTTGTCGCGCAGGACCCGTTCGATGAGCATCCGGGAGCTGTAGACCATCGTCATCGATCCGGACTTGCGCGGGGCCCAGCCGTCGTTCTCGCAGTAGGCCGCGTCCATCGACGGCATCAGGTGCAGCCCGCCCGCGGCGATCAGCGCCTCCTCGAACCCGGGAAAGATCGCGCCGATCGCGCGGCGCCCGGAGTTGAGGAGGAAGTGCGGGTGCTTGCTCTGCGGAACGCCCCGGCGATGCTCCGCGTCCTGCGGAAGCAGGTCCCGCTCCAGGACGATGACCTCGTCGAAGTGCCTCGCGAGCACTCCTGCGGCACACAGCCCCGCCACGCTGCCGCCGAGCACCACGGCCGTCTTTCGTCCCATCCCGGATCCTCCATTCATACACACCATGAGTGAATGTATGATTGGAGGGACGGCGCGTCAACAGTTCCTCCCACACTCGGGACTCCCGGCGGCCCGCAAGGGAACACGAGCGGCCCAGCCCGGCCGGGGCGCGGAATCTTGCCTCCTCCCAGGGGTGCGCCTTCCGATTCCATGGGGTATGCGCCTTTACTCTGACGGGTATGCGCGCAGCGACCGGGTGGTACAGACGCCGCTACGTCGACATGCAGGGAATGCCGTCGTGGGCCGATCTGGCCAGTCCCGACCTGGAGTCCTCGAAGGCGTTCTATCGCGGCCTTTTCGGCTGGGACTCCTACACGCTGAGCGGCGACACATTCGGCGACTACGAGGTCTTCATCGACGGCGCGCCGGGGCTCGGGGTCGCCGGTGTCCAGGGCCTCGCGGACGACACCCAGCCCCCGTCGTGGACCTGCTACTTCCGGGTCGACGACGTGGACGCCTCCGTCCGGACCGTTCTCGCCGAGGGCGGGCAAGCGCGCGTGGACCCCACCGACATCGCTCACATAGCGCGCATCGCCCTGTTCGCCGACCCCGAGGGGGCGGAGTTCGGCGTCTGGCAGCCGGGGCCCTCCGGGGAGACGGCTTTGATCGGTGACCGCTCCGCCGCACGCTGGGTCGAACTGCGCTGCCGCGACGCCGCCGAGGCCGAGCGCTTCTACGGGGCGGTGTTCGGCTGGTCTGCGGAGAGTCTCGACGACCCGCGCTTCTCCTACACCCGATGGAGGGCCGGGGGTCAACTGGTGGCCGGTATGGCCCCCATGGACGACCAGTGGCCCGCGGACCACCCATCTCACTGGACGCCCTATTTCGAGACCGCCGACTGCGACGCCGCGACCGCCAGGGCCGCCGGGATGGGCGCCCGGATCCGCTTCCCCCCGACCAGGATCGACGCGGGCAGGATCTCGCTGATGACCGACCCTACCGGCGCTCGCTTCGGCGTCATCGCCCCGCATCCGCGAGAGGACTCGCACGGCGGTGCCGGCGACCACTGAACCCGGCGGAGGCGTTCTTCCTGGTGAGGGGTGTAACAGTGACATCAGTGGGGACGGTCCGGAGATGTCCGCGCGTACGGTTCGGCGGCATCGGCGAGCACTTTCGGAGCCGGGTAGCAGAGTCCCGCCGGAGGCGGTGGGGTGATGGAGCCGGCGCGGCGCCAAGGCGGCGCCCGAGACGTGCTCGATACGGTGCTGCAATCCGCTCCCTGCGCGGTTCTGACCGTCGACCGGTGCGGGGGCGTCGTCCAGCTGAACGACGCTGCGCGCCTGCTGCTGGGTGTGCCGCCGGGTGATCCACCGGCCGGCGCCCTGCCGGGATGGCTCGCCGAGGCCCAGCGGTCACTCGACGCGGCCTCCACGGCCGCGCGAGCCGGTCTCACCGATACGGGCACGGTCGCCGCGGGGCCGATCGGCGACCGCCTGTTCGAGGCCCGCTCGGTTCCGGAGAGCGGGGCGCCGGGGTTCCCCGCGCCGACGATCTGGTGGCTGGTCGACGTCACCGAGCGGGAGCGCACCACGTTCCTCGCCGAGGCGTCCGGCGAACTGCTCGCATCGCTCAATCTGGAACGGTGCATGGAGGTGACCGCGCGGCTGGCCGCCCGGCACCTGGCCGAGGCGGCGGTGGTGATCGTCCCGCACTCCGGGCGGGGACACCCCGTCGCCTCCTGCGGGCCGGACGGGAGCGTCGACCACCAGGAACTGCTCATCGACCCGGACGAGGTCGAAAGCCTGGCCGACGCGATGCGGGGCTTTCCGCCGGTGGCCCCGCGCTGGATCGATCCGGACACCGCTCCCGCCTGGATCGCGCGTGCCATGCCGGGGCGACCCGCCGCGATCACCGTGCTCGCGCTCCCCGGTCACGGCGTCCCGGCCGGGGCGCTGGTGCTGCTGCGCCGGCCCGGCGGGGAGGCCTTCTCACCGGGTGAGGAACTGACCGCCGGCCTCTTCGCGGGCCGTGCCGGCGCGGTGCTGTCGGCCGCCCGCCTGTACGCCGAGCAGGCGTCCATCACCGCGACCTTGATCCGGGAGCTGCTGCCGCCCGGCACGCACGAGCTGGACGGGGTGAAGCTGGCGGCGCGCTACCGGCCGGCCGGCGACGAGGACCTGGTCGGAGGTGACTTCTACGACGTGTACCCCGGCGGCACGGCCGATCCGGAGACCGAGCCGCTGGTGGTCCTGGGGGACGTGTGCGGCAAGGGGCTGGAGGCCGCGGTGCTGACCGGCAAGATCCGCACCACGCTGCGGGCCCTGCTGCCGATGGCGGGCGACCACCGGCGCGTCCTGGAACTGCTCAACGGGGCGCTGCTGCACACCGATTCGACGAGGTTCGCCACGCTGGTGCTGGCCTCGGCCCGCAGGCGGGGATCGCGGGTGCGGCTGCGGCTGACCAGCGCCGGTCATGCCGCTCCGCTGATCGTCCGGGCCGGCGGGACGGTCGAGACGGCCCCCACCGGCGGCTCGCTGATCGGCGTGCTCCAGGAGATCGACTCGACGACCGCGGAGGTGGCACTCGACCCCGGCGACACCTGCCTGATGTACACCGACGGCATCACCGAGGCCGTCGGCGGCCCGCTGGGCGATGAGATGTTCGGCGACGAGCGGCTGCGCGCGGAACTGGGCCGGTGCGGCGGCATGAACCCGGAGGCGCTGGTGGAGCGGGTCCACATGCTCGCCGCCGAGTGGGTCGGAGCCGGCCGGCACGACGACATGGCGGTGGTCGCGATCACCGCTCCCGGCGCGGCGTCCGGCTCGCCGTCCGGAGCCGCGGACCGGGCGAGGGGCACCGCGTGAACCGCCCGGCGGGGCCGTGCGGCGGTGAACCCGGGACGGATCCCTGGACGGCCGCGCTCTGGGATGCCGTCACCGCCGGGGACGAGTACGCCGCCACCGACATCGCGACGGCGGCGCTGGACGAGGGGATGGATCCGGAGGTCCTGATGCTGGACGTCATAGCGCCGCTGCAGGCCCGGGTCGGGCGCGAGTGGGCGGCCAATCGGATGACCGTCGCGCAGGAGCACAGCGCCACGGCAGTCAACGAACGCGTGATCGGCGCGGTCGCGCAGCATCCGGCCGTCCGGCGGCGGGCGGGGACCGCGGAGCGGCGCGGCCGGATCGCGGTCGCCTGCATCGACGGCGAGTGGCACGCTCTTCCGGCCCGGCTCGTGGCCGAGGTGCTGCGGCTGCGCGGCTGGCAGGTCGACTACCTCGGCGCCCAGGTGCCGACCCCGCATCTGATCTCCCACGTGCACCGCACCGGCCCCGCCGCGGTGGCGCTGTCGTCCTCGATCGCCACCCGGCTGCCGGCCGCGCACGCGGCCGTCACCGCCTGCCAGGCGACCGGTACGCCGGTCCTGGTCGGCGGCGGCGCCTACGGTCACGACGGCCGCTACGCCGCCCTGCTGGGCGCGGACGCGTGGGCCCCCGACGCCCGCGCCGCCGCGGACCGGCTGGCGCGCGGCCCGCTGCCCAAGCCGAAGCCCGTCCACCGGGTCATCGACGACCTGCCGCACCTGGCCGACCACGCCTACGCCCACGTCACCCGGGAGGCTCCGCAGCTGATCCGGCACGTGCTGGGCGGATTGCGGGCGCGGGCCCCGGAGACGGCCCGCTACACCGACGAGCAGCGGAACCGGATGGCCGAGGACATCTCCCACATCGTCGAGTTCCTGGGAACGGCCCTGTACTTGGACGTTCCCGATCTGTTCACCGAGTTCATGACGTGGACGGTCGACATCCTCGATGCCCGCGGCGTCCCACCCGGCAGCCTCCTGCTCGCCCTGGACCTGCTGTACGAGCAGGTCGGCGGCTATCCGCGCGCCACCGGCCTGATCTCGCGCGCCCATGCCGCGGTGCGGGAACGACTGCCGAACACGGGTCGCGGCGATTCCGGTCGCGTCCTGGAGGGGGATGCGGAAGGACCTGGCCCGGGAAGCACCCCATGACCAGGGAGGCGTTTCAGGTGGTGGGCCGTGGTGTGAACCGTACGAAGGGGATGTTCCGTCCGACCTCGCGGTAGTCCTCGACGCTGCCGTCGACGGCGAAGCCCATGAGCTTGCACAGCCGCCGGGCGGCGGCCGGGTGGCGGGGGGCGTACCGGGCCATGATCTCGGCGCCTTCGTCGGTCGCGACGGGGGCGGCGGTCGCCGGGAACCTCGTCCCGGCGATCTGGAGTGTGACGTCGGGGTCGGCCATGACGTTGCGGTACCAGTCCGCTCGGGGGCCGAATCCGGAGGCCGCCACGTAGCCGTCCTCGTCCTTGTCGACGACCTCGACGACGACCTGCCGCGGCCGGCCCGAGACGCGGCCGGTGTGCGTGAGCAGCATGACGCGGCGGCCCAGCAACGGTCCCAGCCCCATGCGGTACAACCGGATCGGCGACCGCCACAACCGGCGGCGCAGGCCGGTCGGCGGGGCGGGCCTGGCAACGATCTTCATGGTTCCTCCAGCAGTTCCCCCACCGCGGACAGGGCATCGCCGGCCGGGAGCTCGCCGTCGATCATCTGGTGCAGCAGCAGCCCGTCGATCGACGCGGCGATCAGGGTGGCCACCCCGGTCAGCCGCGACCGCGGCCAGCCGGGACGCGACCGCCGGAGGCGGTCCGCGATCTGTGTGCGGGCCCGGCGAAGCTCATCGCGCAGCACGACGCCCAGGGCGGGATCGCGCATCGCGCCCACGATCAGTTCGGCCGCCAGCCGGGTCACCTGCTCCTCGGCCGGGGTCCGGGCCAGCAGGCTTCGCGTCGCCGCAAGCGCGGCCCGCTCGTCCGGCGCCTCCAGGAGTTCGGCGACCATGGGCCCGATGATGAGGTCCGTGGCCTGCCGGAAGATCTCGGCGTGCAGCCCGGCCAGCCCGCCGAAGTGGTAGTGGATCAAGCCCGGGTTGGTGCCGGCGCGTTCGGCCACGGCGCGGGTGGAGACGCCCGGCCACCCCTCCCGGCCCAGCAGTGCGATCCCGGCGTCCACCAGCTCCTGCCGGCGGCGATCGCCGCGGGAAGAAGTTGGCCGATCGGCCAAGTTGGTCATACGAGCAACTTAGCACGGACCGCGCTGGCCACATGTTCGGCCCACAGCCCTCTCCGTTGCGCGGGCTGCGGGCCGATGCCGATCGCGAGACGTTTCTCAGCCTCTTCGCGAAGGCGTGGTGTGCCGCTCCTCTCCCGTCGAGGCTCCTGTCTTCTGCCGTCCGATGTGGAAGGGGCCTCGCCTGCGCCCCTGCGCCGGGACGGCGGTCGCCTCCGGGCGGTCGTCGGCGACGGTGCGGTCATCGGCGGGACGGTGTTCCCGCTCCGCCCGCCGCGCCTCGCGGACGCCGACCACCAGGAATCGTCCCAGCGCCAGCCCTGCGAACAGGACCATGACGGCGCCGAGGCCCTCGAAGAACGACATCCGTTCGGCGACCTGCCGGACCTCGCCGCCGAGAGGCGCTCCCACGCCCATGTTCCACAGCGCGGCGATCGTGGTGCCGACGACGAACCACAGGCCGCCGAGGACGGCCAGCCAGCCACCGAACTGGGCCACGGGCCGGTTCGCCGCGGTCATCAGGATCAGCCCGCCGAGGCCGACGGCGATCGCCGGAAGGATGGACAGCACCAGACGGTCGGCGCTGTAGACCCACGCTTCGCTCGAACCGAAGCCGAAGTTGAAGTACGGGCCGATGAACGGTATGAGCCCGCCCCATATCGCGAGGAGCACCAGCAGAAGACCGCTGAGCATGCCGCGGCTGCGGGGCGCTCGCATTGTCCCAGTCATGAGTATCCCCCTCCTGACCAGGCGATAGTCCAATGTTTCAGGCGAGGACTACCCGATATGTCCGTTCCCAACCGACTCGGCGGGCGTCAGGCGCCGCCGGAGGCGCGGCACGAAGGCTCCAGGGCCATGCGGCGAACCGGAACAGAGGTCGCTCACTCCGCAGCGGACGAAATCTCGTCGATGAGGCCCCAGGCCAGCGCGGTGCCGGTGTCGACGGGGATACCGGTGAGCGCCATGTACAGGGTCCGCCAGCGGCCGATGCGGCGCGGGATGCTCACCGTCCCGCCCGCCCCCGGGATCAGGCCCATGGACACCTCGGGCAGCCGGAACGTCGTGTCCGGACGGGCCGTGACCCGCCCCGCGAAGGCGGGGAGCTCGATGCCCGCGCCGACGCACGGCCCGTGCGCGCGGACCTCGATGCGGCCGGCCAGGCGGTGGATCAGGCGGCCCGCGCCGCCTCGCGTCCGGACGAGGTGGGCGGTCGCGAGGTCGGGGGCGGTGCCGAACTCGTCCAGGTCCCCGCCGGAGCAGAACGCGGGGCCCTCTCCCCGGAGGACGAGCGTGACGTCCTCATCGGCGATGGCGACGGTCAGCGCGTCCACGAGGGCGTCACGGAGCTGCCGTCCGAAGGCGTTGCGCCGCTCCGGCCGGTTCAGCGTGACCGACAGGCGGTCGCCGTCCCGCGTCACGAGCACGGGCTCGGCGGCCTCGGGCGGGAGCGGGCGGGGGCCGCGCAGCGACAGCCAGCCCGCGAACTCCGCCCCGCCGAGCAGCGCGGAGTAGGCGTAGGACTCGACGTCCAGGGCGGCGTGGACGGGCAGGCTCTCGGTCGTCCGCAGGACGTCGCGCAGCATCAGGGCCGCCCGCGGGTTGCGTGCGGCGGCCTCGCGTACGCCGTCCAGGTCGCCGGCCGCGACGGTCTCCCGGCCGCCCGGCCCGAACGTGAGATCCAGTGCGCGGGCGAGCCTCGGATCACCGGAGCCCACGCCGACGAGGATGCGGTCGCACTCGCGGGCCCGGCGCACGGCGCGTTCGACGACGCCGGGCTCGGCGGGCCCCAGCCCGACGACCGCGAGCGGGTCGCGCACGCCGCCCTCCGGGTCGAGGAGCGGCTGGTCCGCCGCGCCGTCCGCGAGGTCGGCGATCGAGATGTGCACGGCCGGTCCCTCTCGCCAGGGTGACTGCAGGGACCGGAGTGTATCGTCGGGCCATGCCGCCGGGCGAGATCGAGGCGTCGCGGGCGGGCGCGCCGGAGCCGCTCCTGACCTGGGCGGCGTCGGGCGTGCCGCCTCTCTGCGGCCACCCCGCCGGGCCGCCTCTGGTCCCGCCGGGGAACGCGGCCGCGGTCGCCGCCCGCCTGGGGGAACGGTTCGGGTTGGACGGTGCCCGCCTGCTGTCCGAACGCGCCGCCTTCACCGGTCAGCGGCGCAGGGGACGCACGTCCGCCGGGGGCGCCTGCCGGCTGCTTCCCACGGCCGACGGCTGGGCCGCGATCTCCTGTGCCCGTCCCGACGACCCCGCGCTTCTCGGCGCGCTCGCCGGAGCGGAGGTGGACGGAGACCCCTGGCCGGTCCTCGTCCCCTGGCTGCGCGATCACGGCGGCGCCGAGCTGGCCGAACGTGCCGCGCTCCTGGGGGTCGCCGCCGGACCGGTCCGGACTCCGCCCGCCGCACCGCGCGTCCCGCGCCCGCTGTCGCCCCGTCCCCTGGACGGCGCGCTGGTGGTCGACTTCAGCGCCCTGTGGGCGGGGCCGTTGTGCGCCCACCTGCTCGGGCTGGCCGGAGCGCGCGTCGTCAAGGTCGAGACCCCGAGCCGCCCGGACGGGGCACGGCGCGGCGATACCGGCTTCTACGATCTGCTCCACGCGGGCCACCGCTCGGTCGTGCTGGATCCCGCCGACCCGGCCGGACGCCGTGCGATGGCCGCGCTGGTGGACGCGGCCGACATCGTCATCGAGGCGTCCCGCCCGCGCGCTCTCGCCCGCTTCGGCCTGGACGCGGAGGCCGCGGTCGCCGCGGGCACCACCTGGGTCTCCATCACCGCGTTCGGCCGCGGCGACGGCCGCGTCGGCTTCGGCGACGACGTGGCGGCCGGCGGCGGCCTGGTGTGCCGCGACGGGGACGGCACTCCGCTCTTCTGCGGCGACGCCATCGCCGACCCCCTCACCGGCCTGACCGCCGCGAGCCTGGCGGCGACCGCCCCATCGGACGGCGCGGGCGTCTTGTGGGACGTCTCCATGCGCGATGTCGTCGCCGCCACGCTCCCTCCTGGCGATCCGTCTCCCAGCCCGCCCGCGGTCCGGCGAGGCGGCGCCTGGCTCGTCGATACCGGGACGGGAGCCGTCCCGGTCGCCGATCCGGCACGACGCGAACCGTCCGGCGCGGCCCCCGCGATGGGCCACGACACCGCCGAGGTCCTGGCCGACCTCGGTATTCCCGTCCCATGAGCGGGTTCCTGCTGCGGGACGCGGAGATCGGCGGGCGGGAGCGCGCCGACGTCCGGGTGGCCGGCGCGGCGATCGCCGATGTCGGCGGCGGGCTGGAGCGGCGGCCCGGCGAGCGGGTCATCGAGTGCGGCGGGGGCGCACTGATCTCCGGGCTGCGCGACGACCATCTGCATCTGCACGCGCTGGCGGCCTGGAGGCGCTCGGTTCCGTGCGGGCCGCCTTCCGTGACCGGACGGGACGCGCTTTCCGCGGCGCTGCGGAACGCCGTGCCCGACGAGAGCGGCTGGGTACGCGGGGTCGGCTACGCCGAGAGCGTCGCCGGCGACCTGGACGCCGCCGCGCTCGACGCCCTGCGGGCCGATCTGCCGGTGCGAGTGCAGCATCGCAGCGGCGCGCTGTGGGTCCTCAACTCGGCGGCCGTCCGGGAGGCGGGACTGGAGCCGGGTGGTCATCCGGGGATCGAGCGCGATGCCGGCGGGCGGCCCACCGGCCGGCTGTGGCGGGCCGACGGCTGGCTCCGGGCCCGCCTCCCGGCGCCGCGTCCCATGGACCTGGGCCCGGTGGGGCGGGAACTGGCAAGGTTCGGCGTCACCGCCGTCACGGACGCGACGCCCGACCTCGCGGACACCGCCATGGGGTCGATCGAGGAGGCCGTCGGGGACGGGGCGCTCCCCCAGCGTGTGCGCCTGCTCGGCGTGCCGCTGGGCGGCCGGACCCGGCACCCGCGCGTCAGCACGGGCCCTTACAAGATCGTCCTGGCCGACTCGGGGCTGCCGTCCCTCGACGATCTGATCGGGCGGATCAGGCTCGCCCACGGCGGCGGGCGGCCCGTCGCGGTGCACTGCGTCACCCGCGAGGCGCTGCTGCTCCTCCTCGCGGCCTTCGACGACACCGGGGTACTGGACGGCGACCGCGTCGAGCACGGCGCGCTCATCCCCGGCGAGAGCGTCACGGACCTCGCGCGGCGCGGGCTGCGCGTGGTCACGCAGCCCGGGTTCATCGCCGATCGCGGGGACGACTACCTGCGCGACGTACCGGCCGGGGACCTGCCCGACCTCTACCGGTGCCGGAGCCTGGTCGAGGCGGGGGTGCCGGTCGCGCTGTCCAGCGACGCGCCGTACGGCCCGCTCGACCCCTGGGCGGTGATGGACGCGGCCGTCCACCGCGCCGCGCGGTCGGGCGCGGTCGTCGGGCGAGGCGAGGCCGTCGCGGCGCGGACCGCGCTCCGCTCGTATCTCACGGCGCCGCGCGACGCCGCCGGGCTCGTGCTGCTGCACGTCCCGCTCGACGAGGCGCTCAGGCGGCTCTCCGCCGCCAACGTCCGCGCGACCATCGCGGACGGCCGGCTGTTCCAGGCCCAGCCCGGCTGACCGCGCCCGCTCACGGCACCACCACCGCGTACGCCTTGTGCTCCTGGAACTCCGCGAGGCCGGCCAGGCCCATCTCGCGGCCGATGCCGGACTGCTTGTACCCGCCGAAGGGGACGTCGGGCGCGAAGTAGTAGCCGCCGTTGATGCTGAGCGTGCCGGTGCGGATCCGCCGCGCCACGGCGATCGCGCGCTCGTCGCTCGCGCTGACCACCGCGCCGGAGAGGCCGTAGCGCGAGTTGTTCGCGATGCGGACGGCGTCGTCCTCGTCCTCGTACGGGATGAGCGCCAGCACCGGCCCGAAGACCTCCTCCTGCGCGATCTCGCTGTCGGGGTCGACCCCGGCGAGCAGGGTCGGGGTGTAGTAGAAGCCCGGGTCCACCCGCTCGCCGCCGCACACGAGCTTCGCGCCGTCCCCGACGGCCCGGCGCACCATGGCGTCCACCTTCTCGCGCTGGCGCTCGCTGATCAGCGGGCCCATGTAGTTCGCGGGGTCGGCGGGATCGCCGTAGGTGACCTGGCCGAGCATGGCCGCGACCTTCTCGGCGACCGCGTCGTGGTGGGCGCGCGGCACCAGCAGCCGGGACGTGATCGCGCAGCCCTGCCCGGCGTGCGAGCAGACGGTGAAGGCCGCGGCGAGCGCGACCCCGTCGAAGTCGGCGTCGTCCAGCGCCACCATGGCGGACTTGCCGCCGAGTTCCAGGAACACCTTCTTCACCGTCCCGCTCGCGGCGGCCATGATCTTGCTGCCGGTGGCGGTGGAGCCGGTGAAGGTGATCACGTCGACGTCCGGGTGGGTGGTCAGCACCTCGCCGACGGCCGCCTCCGACGAGGTCAGGATGTTCACCACGCCGGGCGGGATGTCGGTGTGCCCGGCGATCAGCTCGCCCAGCGCCAGCGTGACCAGCGGCGTGTCGGGCGCCCCCTTGAGCACCACCGTGCAACCCGCCGCGAGCGCGGGCGCGAGCTTGGCCAGCGCGAGCTGGTTGGGGTAGTTGTACGCGATGATCGCGCCGACGACCCCCGCCGCCTCCTTCTCCACCCACCGGCGGTGCCGGCGCCCGCGGGCCTCGATCTCGCCGAGCTCCTCGGTGAAGGGCAGGTCCCGGATCAGCTCGGCGAAGTAGCGGACGGTCTCGACCGGCTCGTCCAGCTGGGCGCCGTGGGTGGTCCCGCGCGGCGCGCCGACCTCGGCGATCGTGAGCTCCCGCAGCTCCTCCTTGTGCTCGGTCAGCGCCTCGTAGAGCTGGTTCAGGCACCGGGCGCGCAGGTCCCTGTCGGTGGCCCAGCCGGTGCCGTCGAAGGCGCGGCGTGCCGCGGCCACGGCTTCCTCGGCCTGGGCGGCCGTGGCGTCGGGGGCGTGCCCGACGACCTCGCCGGTGGCCGGGCCGACCGAGGCGAACGTGCGCTCGGCGCCGACCAGGGCGCCGTCGATGAGCAGGCGCCGGCCGGCATCTCCCGCCGGGTCCCGTCCATCGCCGCCGGATCCCGCGGAACCCGCGGCGACCGGCGCCTCATCCTGAGATCGCATTCCGCCTCCTCACATCAGGTAGAACTAGATTCTCCTGTGTGAGAATTATGAATTCAAGCCCGGCGAACTCTCTTCTGTGGCTAGCTTGGCCGCCGGCCGCCCTCGGTGGACGGCCATGTCCGGCGGCGGCCGGGGCCTTCCGGACGGACCCGGTGCGAGAGTATGATTCTCGAATCGGGAAAGGGGATTCTTCCGGCGTTGCGGGCGGCGTGCGAGGCACGGCACCCGCGGAGCACCGGCTCGCACGCCCCAAACGAACCGTGACAGGGAGGAAGTCCGTGAAGGTTCAGGTCGACGCGGCACGCTGCCAGGGACACACGCTCTGCGCCATGATCGCTCCGGACTCGTTCGAGCTCGACGATATCGACGGGCACTCCTCGGTCGTCGACCCCGACGTCCCCGCGGACCAGGAGGAGAAGGTCCGCGAGGCGGCCCGGTCCTGCCCGGAACGCGCGATCACCATCTCCTGAGCACCGGAGGACAGCACCGTGAGCGTGCACGACGAGGACCGCAAGTCGAAGCGATACCACTTCGACCGGCACACGCCCGAGTACCGCGAGCAGTTCGAGACCATCACCCAGGAGATGCAGCAGAAGTGCCCGGTCGCCTGGTCGGACACCTATGACGGGCACTGGGTCGCCGCCGGCGCCCAGGAGGTCTTCGAGATCGCACGGGCCTCCGAGCACCTGTCCAACGAGCACGACGTGAACGGCTCGCTCGGCCACGGGTACAAGGGCATCACCATCCCGGCCCCGGACCCGTCGCCGCCGGTGTGCGGCGGCTTCCTGGAGATGGACCCGCCCAAACAGCGCCACTACCGGCAGGCGCTCAACCCCTACCTCTCCCCCGCAGCGGTGAACCGGTGGATCCCCGTCATCGACGAGCTGGTGCGCGCCTCGCTGGACGAACGGATCGAGACGGGCGAGATCGACTTCGTCGACCACCTCGCCAACGTCGTCCCGGCGGTGATCACCCTCGGCATGCTGGGCATCTCGGTGCACAAGTGGGAGATGTACAGCGAGCCCACGCACGCGTCGGTCTACACGCCGCCGAACACACCCGAGATGGCCAAGGTCCGGGAGCAGCAGCGCGCGCTGTACGGGGACGTCTTCACCGAGATCGTCACGATCCGGGAGACCCCCCGGCCCGGCCTGATCGACGCGCTGGTGCGCGCGGAGATCGACGGCGGGAACCCGGACGACATGGAACTGCTGGGCGTGCTCGCGCTGCTGATCGGCGGGGGCCTGGACACCACCACGGCGCTGACCGCGCACGCGCTGGAGTGGCTGTCGGACAACCCCGCGGAACGGGAGCGGCTGTCGCGCGAGCGCGACACCCTGCTGAACCCCGCGACCGAGGAGTTCCTCCGCTTCTTCACGCCCGCCCCCGGTGACGGGCGCACGATCAAGCAGGACTGCGAGATCGCCGGTACCGAGTTCAAGGAGGGCGAGCGGGTCTGGCTGTCCTGGGCGATGGCCAACCGCGACCCGGCGATCTTCAGCGACCCGAACCGGGTCGACCTGGAGCGCAAGGGCAACCGCCATCTGGGGTTCGGCCTGGGCATCCACCGCTGCATCGGGTCCAACCTCGCGCGCACGGTGTTCAAGCGGATGGTCGTCCAGGTGCTGGACCGGATGCCCGACTTCCGCTGCGACCCGGAGGGCGCCGTCCACTACCAGACGATCGGCGTCATCCAGGGCATGCAGAAGCTGCCGGCGACCTTCACACCCGGGCCCCGGCTCGGCCCTGGCCTGGAGGAGACCCTGCACACCGTCCAGCGGGTCATCGATGAGCAGCGGCTCGCCGAGCCGGTGACCAAGCAGAAGTCCGAAGCGGACATCACACGCTGAGGTGAAGGCGCACTGATGCGAGTCGGATTCATCGGCCTGGGCAGCCAGGGCGCGCCGATGGCGCGAAAGATCATCGGGGCGGGCCACCCGACCACGCTGTGGGGACGCCGGCCCGCCTCGGTGGAGGCGTTCGCGGACACCCCCGCGAAGATCGCCGATTCTCCCGCCGGGCTGGCCGCCGCCAGCGACCTGGTGTGCGTGTGCGTGGTGGACGACGCCGGTGTCGAGGAGGTGCTCACCGGCGACGGCGGAGTGCTGGCGGGGCTCGCGGACGGCGGCGTGGTCGCCGTGCACAGCACGGTCCACCCGGACACCTGCCGCCGCCTCGCCGGACAGGCCGCCGCGCAGGGCGTCACGCTGGTCGACGCGCCGGTGAGCGGCGGCGGCCCGGCCGCGGCCGAAGGCCGGCTGCTGGTGATGGCGGGCGGCGAGGCCGGGGCCGTGGAGCGCTGCCGCCCGGTGTTCGAGTCCTACGCCGACCCCGTCGTCCACCTCGGCGACGTCGGCGCCGGGCAGATCACCAAGCTGCTCAACAACCTGCTGTTCACCGCCAACCTCGCGACGGCCGTGAGCACGCTCGCGCTCGGTGAGGCGCTCGGGGTCCCGCCCGGACGCCTCGGCGAGGTCATCACCCGGGGCAGCGCCGGCGGCTTCGCGCTGGAACGGGTGCTCGCCGGCGGCGGCACGCTCGACCGCATCGCCGCGCACGCCGGCCCGCTGCTCCGCAAGGACGTGGAGCTGGTGGCCGGCCTCGCGGAGGCGGCCGGCGCCCGGCCGGGCAGCGTCCTGGACGCCGCCGACGCCACCCTGGAGATCATGAAGCATCCCCGCGCCGGCCTTCCCGGCGACCGTTGAACGGCCGACCGGGATGAGCGGCCTCAGGAGAGGACTGACACGCATATGGGCGGGCAACGTACGGCGCTGGTGACCGGTGGCGGGTCCGGGATCGGACGGGCGATCGCCCTCCGGCTCGCCGCGGACGGCTTCGCGACCGCCGTCCTGGACCTGGACGCCGCGGCGGCCGAGCGCGTCGCCGCGGAGGCCGGGGACAAGGGCTACCGCGCGGCCGCCTTCGGCGGCGCGGACGTGTCCGACCGGGCCCAGGTGGACGTGGTGGTCCAGCGCGTCCGCGACACGTTCGGGCCGGTGGCCGTGCTGGTCAACAACGCCGGCCTGAGCGGGTTCAAGAAGTTCATGAACATCACCGACGACCTCTGGGACAGGATCCTGGCGGTGAACCTCAGCGGGCCGTTCTACTGCGCCCAGGCCGTGGTTCCCGGCATGGAGGAGGCCGGCTGGGGCCGGATCGTGAACATCTCCTCGTCCAGCGCGCAGTCGGGCCAGCAGCTCATGACCCACTACGTGGCGTCGAAGGCCGGGCTCATCGGCTGGACGAAGGCCCTCGCCCTGGAGCTGGGCCCGAAGGGGATCACCGTGAACACGATCCCGCCGGGCTTCATCGACACCCCGATGCTGCGCGACTCCGCGGACGGCGGCATGCTCGGCGCCTCGGTCGACGACATCGCCGCGCTGACCCCGGTGCGGCGCGCCGGGACGCCCGAGGACATCGCCGCCGCCTGCGCGTTCCTCGCCTCCGAGGAGGCCGGATACGTCACCGGGCAAGTGATCGGCGTCAACGGCGGCCGCAACACCTGACCTTGGAAACGCTATTCTCATTATAGAGAATCGCGCTATCATGCGATAGCGGGCCCGTTACCGAGGAGGCTGTCCGGTGAAGGACTTCGAGGAGCTCGACTTCTTCCGCGGCGATGAACTCGTCGCCGATCCCTATCCCTACTTCGAGGCGCTGCGCGGGCAGTGCCCCGTCCAGCGGGAGCGGCACCACGGCGTGCTCATGGTGACCGGCTACGACGAGGCGGTGCAGATCTACAACGACGTGGAGAGCTTCTCCTCGTGCACGTCGGTGACCGGCCCCTTCCCCGGCTTCCCCGTCCCGCTGGACGACCGGGGCGACGACGTCGGCGAGCTGATCGAGCAGCACCGCGACGAACTGCCGTTCAGCGACCAGCTGCCGACGATGGACCCGCCGCTGCACTCGGCGCACCGCTCGCTGATGATGCGGCTCATCACGCCGCGGCGGCTGAAGGAGAACGAGGAGCTGATGTGGCGGCTCGCCGACGGGCTGCTGGACTCGTTCCTCGACGGCGGGGAGGGCGAGGCCGTCAACGGGTTCGCCGCCCCGTTCACCGTGCTGGTCATCGCGGACCTGCTGGGCATGCCCGAGGAGGACCGCGACGACTTCGCCCGGTCGATCAACCGCGGCTCCCATGCCGGGGGCGGCATCGGCGGGACCGAGGGGGAGCTGGCGCAGTCCCCGCTGGAGTTCCTGTACGGCCGCTTCACCGCCTACATCGAGGACCGCCGCCGCGAGCCCCGCGACGACGTCCTCACCGGCCTGGCCACCGCGACGTTCCCGGACGGCTCCATGCCCGAGGTCGGCGACGTGGTGCGGGTCGCGTCCAACGTCTTCGCCGCGGGGCAGGAGACCACCGTCCGGCTGCTGGGCAGCGCGTTCAAGATCCTCGGTGAGGACGCCGGGCTGCAGTCGCGGCTGCGCGGCGAGCCCGCCCTCGTCCCCGGCTTCATCGAGGAGACGCTGCGGGCCGAGAGCCCGATCAAGGGCGACTTCAGGCTCGCCCGCAGGACGACCACGGTGGGCGGGGTGAAGATCCCCGCGGGCACCACCGTGATGCTGCTGAACGGCGCCGCCAACCGCGATCCACGCCACTTCGACGAGCCGCTGACCTTCGACGCCGGCCGCGGCAACGCGCGGCACCACATCGCGTTCGGCCGCGGGCCGCACACCTGCCCGGGCGCGCCGCTGGCGCGCGCCGAGGCCCGGGTGGCCATCGAGCGGCTGCTGGACCGCACCGCGGGCATCCGGATCTCCGAGCGGGAGCACGGCCCCGCGGGCGCCCGCCGCTACCACTACCTGCCGACCTACATCCTGCGGGGCCTGACCCGGCTGAGCCTGGAGTTCACGTTTTGAGAGTCGCCATCGACGAGGACCGGTGCCGGGGGCACGGGATCTGCTGCGCGCTGTGCCCGGAGGTGTTCGACCTGAACGACGACGGCTACTCGTTCGTGCGCACGCCCGAGGTGCCGGCCGGGTCCGAGGGCGACGTCCGCACCGCGATCGCGCAGTGCCCCGAGCGGGCCATCTCGGAGACCTGACCGGGCCGCCGGAGGGCGCGGGAGGTGGCTCCCCGCGCCCTCCGGCGGCTCAGACGTTCCCGAGGGTCCGGACGAACTCCCCGCGCCGGAACATCTCGGTCGGCTCGCATCCGCCGCCCAGCGGGCAGGCGGCCGCGCCCATCGCCCGGGCCTTGAAGGCGCGCGCGGCCACGCTCAGCCGGTGCGGGACGGGAGCGGCCACCGGATCGAGCTCCGCCGGCCACGGGTCGCCCCACAGGGTGACCTCGACCCGCCCCCCGTCCAGCGCCTCGATCACCATCCGCCGCACGCGCTCGTCGGCGGCGTACAGGCCGGCGCAGACAGACAGGGCCTGCGGCCGCCGGCCCCGGACGGGCGACGCCAGCGCGCACTCCAGGTCGGCCGCGTGGGCGCCGAGGATCCGCAGCGGCCGCGGGTCGCCGCGGTCGGGGGTGAGGACGACGACGTCCCAGCCCGCCATTCCCCGGTCGAACAGCCAGCCGCCCGCGTACCGCACCACCTCGGCCATGCCGGGGGCTATGACCACGAGCTGGGACCTCATACGGCATCGGGGGGCTGAGCGAGTTGCCGGGAGAGCGATCCGGTGTACTCCTTGAACACTTCGGTCAGCGGGATCGAAGGATCGAGCAGCCATGATGTCTCTATCCCATTGAGAAAGGCGACGATCTCCACCGCCTTGACGGCCGGGTCCACATCGGCGCGGTACCGTCCGGAGCCCTGCCCCCGCCGGATGCCCTCGGCCACGGTGTCGACCGCGGACCGGTACCTGCCGAGGAAACGCTGGTGCAGCGGCGCCTCGGGATCGAGGTTCTCCATCAGCAGGACGGCGAACATGCCCACCAGGTCGGGGGTGTCCCGGAACCGGTCGGCAGCCGACTGAACCTGCTGGATGAGGTCACCCTCCCGGAGCAGCCTGGCCTCGTCGTACTCGTCGCGCACGTCGAGCGCCGCGTGCAGCAGCTGCTCCTTGGAGGCGAAGTGGTGCAGAAGGCC
Organism: Actinomadura sp. 7K507; assembly: GCF_004348425.1. GTDB lineage: Bacteria > Actinomycetota > Actinomycetes > Streptosporangiales > Streptosporangiaceae > Spirillospora. The sequence goes on along the minus strand of NZ_SMKK01000004.1, from coordinate 49,525 downwards.
CGCGGGGCTGACCCCCGCCTCGCGGGCGATCTGCCCGAGCGTGATGCCGCGCCAGCCGTGGCGCCTCAGCAGCCGTTGTGCGGCCGTGAGGATCCGCTGCCTGCGCTCCTCGCCCTTCGCGAGAAGCGTGGCGTAGGGACGCTGGTCGGTCACCAGACCACCTCCGAGAAGACCTACTGAACGCACAGTAGGTAGGTTTTGCCTGTGTGACAAGGGTCACGCGGATGTTTTCGCGGCCCTATCCCGAGCCGGCGGGGTCCGGGCGGAGGTCGTCGTCGAGTTCGAGCTCGAACGAACGGAGCACCCACGCCAGCGTCTGGTAGGCGCCGACCGTGAAGATGAGGTCGAGCAGCTGCCTGGTGTCGAACTCCTTGGACAGGTCACCCCAGGTCGCCGCGCTGATCACGTCCTCGGTGACCAGCTCGTCGACCGCGCGCAGCAGGGCCGCGTCGGGCGGGTCCCAGAAGGGCGCGCCAGGGCCGAACGCGACCCTGGCGATGTCCCCGTCGGTCAGGCCCGCGTCGTGCGCCTGGACGACGTGCTGGGCCCATTCGTAGGGGCAGTCCAGGAGCGCTGACGCGCGCAGCACGATCATCTCGCGGTGCCGCGCCGTCAGCGTGGTCGCCCGCATCACGTGCCCGTTGAAGGTGAAGAACGCGTGCGCCAGCGCCGGGTGGTGCGCGAAGGTCCCGAGGGTGTTCAGCGCCTTCGGGCGGCCCTCGCCGACCGGGCCCGGATGCAGCGGCTCCGGCGGCGTCATGGCCGCCAGGGCCGCCCGCATCTCCTTCGGCCACCGCCCCGGAGGGAGGGGGTCGACGCGCGCCGTCACCGGCCCGCCCCCGTTTCCTTCACCTGCCCGGTTTCCCTCACTTGCCCGCCGCCGCCGCGAGGGCCGCCTGCGCCCGGGTGCGGTACGACTCCAGGCGCTCCTCGGGGGCGATGACGCGGTGGCTGCGGGGTTTGACGGAGACGTCGTGGCCCTCGGCGGCCCGGCGCAGCGCGCCCACCGTCGCCCGCTCGCGCGGGACGTGCGCGAACGGGTCGAAGGAGTACCAGCGCATCGCGTTCTCGTGCGTCATCTTGCGGGTGTCCTCGTCGGGCACGCCATGCTCGGCGAGGACCTCGTTCAAGTGCTCGGGGGCGTCCGGCCACAGCGAGTCGCTGTGCGGGTAGTCGGCCTCCCAGCAGATGTTGTCGATGCCGATGTCGTGCCGCAGCTTCACGCCCAGCGAATCGGTGATGAAGCAGGTCAGGAAGTTCTCCCGGAACACCTCCGAGGGCAGCCTGCCGCCGAAGTCCTGCAGGGTCCAGGTGGCGTGCATCTCGAAGGTCCGGTCGACGCGCTCCAGGAAGTACGGGATCCAGCCGGTGCCGCCCTCCGACAGCGCGATCCTGATGTCCGGGAACTGCTTGATCACCCGGGACCAGAGCAGGTCGGCCGCCGCGGAGACGATGTTCATCGGCTGCAGCGTGATCATCACGTCGGGGGGCGAGTCGACCGCGGGGATCGCCAGCCGGCCCGAGGAGCCGATGTGCACGTTCAGCACCGTGCCGGTGTCGCACAGCGCCCTCCACAGCGGGTCCCAGTACTCGTCGTGGAAGCTGGGGTAGCCCATCGCCGCGGGGTTCTCGCTGAAGGTCAGCGAGTGGCAGCCCTTGGCGGCGACGCGCCGCACCTCCCCGGCGCACGCCTCGGCGTCCCAGATGACGGGCAGCGCCATCGGGATGAACCGGCCCGGGTGGGCGCCGCACCACTCGTCGATGTGCCAGTCGTTGTAGGCGCGCACCAGCGCCAGCGAGAAGTCGGCGTCCTCGGTGGCGAACAGCCGGGCGGCGAAGCCGGGGAAGGACGGGAAGTTCATCGACGCCAGGACGCCGCCGGCGTTCATGTCCTTGACCCGCTCGTCCACGTCGTAGCAGCCCGGCCGGATCTCGTCGAGGCCCTGCGGCTCCATGCCGTACTCGGTCTTGGGACGGCCCGCGACCGCGTTGAGGGCGACGTTGGGGATCGCGATCTCGCGGAACCTCCACACGTCGGTGCCGTCGTCCTGGTGCACCAGTTGGGGGGCCTCGGCCTTGTACCGCTCGGGCAGGTGGTTCACGAACATGTCGGGCGGCTCGATGATGTGGTCATCGACGCTGATCAGGATCAGGTCGTCGAGCTTCATGACGGTTCCCTTCGTCGTCGGTCGCGGGAGGGTTCGGTCGGAGGCGGTTCGGTCGGAGGCGGTTCAGTCCGAGGCGGGCAGCGGCTTGGCCGTCTTGATCGTCATCGGCGCCCCGTCGCAGGTGAGCGCACCCGATCCGGACGAGGTGCAGAGCAGTTCGAGCGTCCCGGCCTCGTCGACGTAGCGCTTGCCGATGAGCGTGCCGGCCGCGCCGCCCCCGGCCGGGCCGGCCGGCTTCGCGGCGGTGGCCGCGGGCACCATCGGCTCTCCCCCGCAGGCGATCCGCGGGGCCGCCCCGGCGGGGGCGCGCACCACGATCACGCGGGTGTCGCAGACGGTGCTGGCCAGTTGTTCGCCGGGACGCGGCGCTCGGGGCGTTGAGGTCATGCGGAGTCCTTCTCTCGCGGAGCGGTGACGGCCCGCACGTCCGGGCCATCAGCATCATCCTCTCGAAAGCTGAAAACTAGCTTCTCATGACAGAGAATCAACATCTAGGCCTCGGCCGGGCCGGGCCGGGCGACCCGCGCTTGACGTGCCGCCGCCACGCATGGAAACGTGGTACTCAAAAGATGAGAATACTACTCTCACTCTTGAGAAGGAGCGGCCCGTGCTGACGTTGAAGGCCGCCGGGCTGCTCGACCTCGACGCAGGTGAGATCGTCCGGCCCGGAGTCCTGCGGATCGAGGACGACCGGATCGCCGGCGCCGGCGGCGCCGCGGACGGCGAGGTGCTCGATCTCGGCGACGCGGTCCTGCTGCCCGGGCTGATGGACATGGAGGTCAACCTGCTGATGGGCGGGCGCGGCGAGTCGGCCGCCCGCTCCCCCGTCCAGGACGACCCGCCGCTGCGCATGCTGCGCGCCGTCGGCAACGCCCGCCGCACGCTGCGGGCGGGCTTCACCACCGTCCGGAACCTCGGGCTGTTCGTGAAGACCGGCGGCTACCTGCTGGACGTCGCGCTGATGAAGGCGATCGACGCGGGCTGGGTGGACGGGCCGCGGATCGTCCCGGCCGGGCACGCGATCACCCCGACCGGCGGCCACCTCGACCCCACGATGTTCGCCGCGTTCGCGCCCGGCGTCATGGAGCTCACGGTGGAGGAGGGCATCGCCAACGGGGTCGACGAGATCCGCAAGGCCGTCCGGTACCAGATCAAGCACGGGGCGCAGCTCATCAAGACGTGCGCGTCCGGCGGCGTGATGTCGCACACCGGGATCCCGGGCGCGCAGCACTACTCCGACGAGGAGCTGCGCGCGATCGCGGACGAGGCGCACCGCCGCGGGCTGCTGGTCGCCGCGCACACGCACGGCGCCGAGGCGGTGCGGTCCGCCGTCGAGGCGGGCATCGACTGCATCGAGCACGGCTTCCTCATCGACGACGAGACCATCGCGCTGATGGTCGAGAGAGGCACGTTCCTGGTCGCGACCACGGTGCTGGCCGACCACATGGACGTCTCGAAGGCCGCACCCGAACTGCAGGCCAAGGCGGCCGAGATGTTCCCGCGCGCCCGGCAGTCGATACGCGCCGCCATCACGGCCGGGGTGAAGATCGCCTGCGGCAGCGACGCACCCGCGATCCCGCACGGCAGGAACGCGAGCGAGCTGGTCGCCCTGGTCAGCCGGGGGATGAGCCCGCTGGAGGCGATCCGGGCGGCGACCACCACCGCCGCCGAGCTGATCGGCGTCACCGACCGCGGCCGGCTCGCGGAGGGCCTGCTGGCCGACGTCATCGCCGTCCCCGGCGACCCCTTGCGGGACATCACCGTCACGCAGGACGTCCGGTTCGTCATGAAGGGCGGAAAGGTCTTCCTCCAGCGGTAGGTCCGGCGGCCCGCGTCCGGCCCGGCGGACGTAGGTGAATATAGTTCTCTGCAGAGGTAATTAAGAATCTCACCAACGTGGCTGCCGCATTCGACCAAGGTGCAGGGCTGCTTCCCGATGACGTGCAGTAAGGTTCTTTACATGGCAGAGAAGACCGATCCCGCCGACGGCGCCTCGACCACCGAGCCCGCGTGGAAGCAGCGCGCGGTCGAACGCTCCACCAAGGCCGCCAAGCTGCGGGCCGAGCAGAGGGTCGAGCGGTTCCTCGACGCCGCACAGGGGATCATCACGGAGAAGGGCACCACCGACTTCACGGTGCAGGAGGTCGTCGACCGGTCCCGCCAGTCGCTGCGCAGCTTCTACCAGCACTTCGACGGCAAGCACGAGCTGCTGCTCGCGCTGTTCGAGGACGCCCTGCGCCGGGCGACCGACCAGATCCGCGCCGCCACGTCCGGGCAGACCGAGCCGCTCGACCGGCTCCGGACCGCCGTCGAGCTGCTGTTCGAGCTGTCGCGTCCCGACCCCTCCGCGCGGCGTCCGCTGTTCACCGACTTCGCCCCGCAGCTGCTGATGTCGCATCCGGCCGAGGTGCGGGTCGCGCACGCGCCGCTGCTGGCGCTCTTCAGCGACCTGATGGCGGAGGCGGACGAGGCGGGCAGGACGCGGGCCGGCACCAAGCCCCGCCGGGCGGCCGCGCTCACGATGGAGACGGTCATGTTCATCGCCCAGTCCAACGGCGCCGAGCGCGAGGCGGACGGCGAGGCCGGGCACCCGATCACGGCCGCCGAGGTATGGGACTTCTGCTCGCAGGGTTTCGCGAAGCCTTGAGATTGAGAGTGGCATTCTCAAAGTCAGAGAACAGCATTACACTGTGAGTCGTGAGCGATCTCTGGAGCGACCTTCTCGACTGCCTTGAGCTGCGGGGGGAACCGCCCGCGCTGGAGGGCCGGAACCAGCGGCTGACCTACCACCGGCTGTTCGGCGGGCAGCTGCTCGCCCAGTCCGTCCGGGCGGCGGAGCGCACCTGCCCGGGCAAGGCCGTCAAGTCGCTGCACGTGCTGTTCCCCCGCGCGGGGACGGCCGACGAGCCGGTGCGGTACGAGGTGGAGCGGCACCACGAGGGCGGCACGTTCGCGACGCTGACGGTCGTCGCCCGGCAGTCGCACGGCGTGGCGGCGACGGCCTCGGTGTCCCTGCACGCCCCCGAGGAGGGACGCGACCACCAGACCGTCGCCCCGGTCCCCGCGCTCCTCGGGGAGGAGCACCGGGTCGACCTCCACCTGCTGCCCTGGGAGACCCGGTCCGCCGCCGACCTCGACTCCCCCAAGGCGGAGCCGCCCGAGCTGGAGCTCTGGATGCGCACGCCGGAGGCCGGCCCCGGGCTCGGCCCCGCCCTCCTCGCGTACGCGACCGATCTGACGCTCATCGGCACGGCGCTGCGCCCGCTCGACGAGGTCTCCCAGCGGGACGCGCAGACGGCGTTCGCCTCGGCGGTCACCTCGCACACGCTCTGGTTCCACCGCCCCGTCCGCACCGACGGCTGGCTGCTGCTGCGCCAGCACAGCCCGCTCCTGGCACACGGCCGCTGCTTCGGACGCGGCGACGTCCTCACCGAGGACGGCTCGCTCGTCGCGTCCTACGCGCAAGAGGCCCTACTGCGCTTCAACCAATAGGGCGCGCTACAACCAACAGGGCCGCGCTTCAATCCGTGAGGCGCTTCAGCAGCAGGTCCGCCGCCGTGTAGGCGTCGTGGCGGCCGGCCGCGACATCGGCCGCCAGGGCGGCCAGGCCGGGATGCGAGCGCAGGCGGGTCTGCGCCAGGGACAGGATCTGCGCGTGCGCGCGTGCCGTCCGGCGGGCGGACGTGTCGGCGCGGTGGTGCGCGTCGATCGCCTCCACCAGTGCGGGCACGCCCTCCCCCTTCGAGGCGACCAGCGTGAGGATCGGCGCGCCGGTCTCGGCGCGCAGGTCGCGGACGGTCCGGTCCGCGCCCTCGCGGTCGGCCTTGTTGACGACGAGCAGGTCCGCGACCTCCAGCAGCCCCGCCTTGGCGGCCTGGACCGCGTCGCCCGCCCCGGGGGTGAGGACGACGACGGCGGGGTCGGCGACGGCGGCGATCTCGATCTCGGACTGCCCGACGCCGACCGTCTCCAGCAGGATCGGGTCGTAGGACAGCGCGGCCAGGACCCGGACGGCCGCGGGCACCTCGGCGGCCAGGCCGCCGAGATGGCCCCGCGTCGCCAGCGAGCGGATGAGCACGCCGGGATCGGTGGCGTGCGCCGCCATCCGGATCCGGTCGCCGAGCAGCGCGCCGCCGCTGTAGGGGGAGGACGGGTCCACCGCGAGGACCGCGACCCGCGGCCCCCGCCTCCGGTACTCCCCCACCAGCGCCGCGACGGTCGTCGACTTCCCCGCGCCCGGCGGCCCCGTCACGCCCACGACCCGGGGCTCGGCTCCGCCCCCGGCGCCGTCGAGCGCCGCCAGCACGGCGTCCCGGCCGGGGCCCGCGACCAGGCTGAGCAGCCGCCCCGCGGCCCGGACCGACCCGCCGCGCGCGGCTTCCAGGAGCTCCTCGGTGTCCATCGGGTCAGCGGGTCATGGGGCGGGGACCTCGATGACGGTGGCCGTGCCCATGCCGCCGCCCGCGCACATCGCCGCGACGCCGGTGCCGCCGCCACGGCGGCGCAGCTCGTGCACGAGGGTGACCAGCATCCGGGCGCCGGTGGCGGCGACCGGGTGGCCGAGCGAGCAGCCGCTGCCGTTCACGTTCACGCGGTCCGCGTCCAGGTCCAGCAACCGGATGCTCGCCACGCACATCGCGGCGAACGCCTCGTTGATCTCGAACAGGTCGACGTCGCCGGACGACAGCCCGGCGCGGGCCAGGGCCTTGGGGATCGCCTTCACCGGGGCCAGCCCGGTCTCGGCGGGGTCGACCCCGACGGACGCCCAGGACCGGACGGTGGCCAGCACCGGCAGCCCCTCCCGCTCAGCGAGCGCGTCGCCGGCGATGACGAGGGCGGCGGCCGCGTCGTTGGCGCCGCACGCGTTGCCCGCGGTGATGCTGAATCCCTCGATCTCCGGGTGCAGGGGCTTCAGCGCGGCCAGCTTCTCCATGCTGGTGCCGCGGCGCGGATGCTCGTCCACCGAGAACGTCCCGTGCGGCGTCTCGATCGGGACGGTCTCGGCCTCGAACCAGCCCTCGTCGATGGAGCGGACGGCGTTGCGGTGCGAGCGCAGCGCCCAGGCGTCCATCTCCTCGCGGGTCACGCCGGCCTTGACGGCCGCGTTCCAGCCGACGGTGATCGACATGTCCATGTTGGGCGCGTCCGGGCGGTCCGGGTGCGTCGGCGGGAACCAGTCCGCCCACTCCTCGCCCAGCTTCAGCCGGGACCGGGGCGAGGTCGACGCCGAGTTCACTCCCCCGGCGATGACCAGGTCGTCCATGCCCGCGCGCACGCTCGCGGCGGCACTCTGGACGGCGGCCTGCCCGGCGGCGCAGTGCCGGTTCTGCGCCAGCCCGGCGACGTCGGTGAGCCCGGCGGTCACGGCCGCGTGCCGGGCCACGACGCCGCCGCCGTAGAGGCCCTCGCCGAGGATCACGTCGTCCACCCGGCCGGGGTCGAGCCCGTCCGCGGCGGCGGAGACGACGTGGTGGGCCAGGTCGTAGGCGGTGGTGTCGCGCAGCGTCCCCTTGAAGGCGGTGCCGATGGGGGTGCGCAGGGCGGACACGATGACGGCTTCAGGCATGGGTGTTCTCCAGATCGGCCAGCAGCGAGCGGCGCAGCAGTTTTCCGGTGTCGGTCCTGGGGAGTTCGGCGCGGAACACGACGGCGTCGGGGGTCTTGGACGAGCGGAGCCGGGCCCGCACGAACGCCTTGATCTCTTCGGGGTCGCCCTCCCCGACGAGGACGGCGACGAGCCGCTGCCCCCACTCGGGGTCGGGCACGCCGACCACGGCCGCCTCGGTGATCCCGGGGTGGGCGAGCAGCACGTCCTCGATCTCGGCGGGCGCGATGTTCTCGCCGCCCCGGATGACGGTGTCGTCGGCGCGGCCCTCGATGAACAGGTAGCCGCCGGCGTCCAGCCGGCCCCGGTCCCGGGTGGCGAACCAGCCGCCGGCGTCCAGGACGCTGCGCCCGCCGTACTCTCCGGAGATCTGGTCGCCGCGCACGAACACCAGGCCCGTCTCGTCCGGCGCGGCCGGCGTGCCGTCCTCCCGGCGGATCTGGAACTCGACACCGGGCAGCGCCCGGCCGACCGACCCCAGCCGCGCCCGCACCGGCGGGTCGTCCGAGGCCATCGCCTCGCGGTGGTCGTCCGGCCCGAGCACGGCGACCGAGGACGCGGTCTCGGTCAGCCCGTAGGCGTTGACGAACCCGGTGTCCGGGAAGATCCTCAGCGCGCTCTCCAGGACCGGCATCGGCGTCCGGGCGCCGCCGTAGGCGAGGCTGCGCAGCGTCGGCGTGCCGGCGTCGCCGCCCGGCACCTCGGCGACGATCCGCGCCAGCATCGTCGGCACCACCAGCGCGTGCGTGATCCGCTCGTGCCGGACGGCCCGCAGCCAACCGGCCGGGTCGAACGCCGCCATGTAGACGACGCGGCGTCCCGTGTAGAGGTTGGACAGCAGGTTGGCCAGCCCGGCGACGTGGTACGGCGGCACGGCCACCAGCGCCGCGTCCTCCTCCCCCGCGGACCCGAACTCCAGCGTGTTCAGCACGTAGGCGAGCAGGTGCCTGTGCCGCAGAATCGCCGCCTTGGGCGCCGCGGTCGTCCCGCTCGTGTAGAGCAGGACGGCGACGGCGTCACCGTCCTGCGGCGACCCCGTCTCCTCGCCCGTCTGCTCCTGGTCCGGCTCCGCGGGCTCCAGCAGGGCGTCGAGATCGGACGGCTTCAGCACGAGCGCGCCGGAATGCCGGGCCTGGAGATCGGCCAGCTGCAGCTCGCCCAGCCGGTAGTTGAGCGGGACCAGCGGCACCCCGGCGATGGCCGCGCCGAAGAGGGCGACGGGGTAGGCGAGGTGGTTGGCGCCCAGGTAGAGGACGGCCGGGTGCCGCCGGAACCGCGGGGCGGCGGCACGGGCGAGGCGCAGCAGCTCGGCCGCGGTCAGGGAGCGGCCGCCGGCCGTCACCGCGGCCCGGTCGCCGTTCGACGCCGCCATTTCGAGGATCATGGTGATGTTCATGAGAATGCTATTCTCTCAATCGAAGAGTCGTACTCGCAAGAGAGGGAACAGATGGTGATCAGTGACAGCTCCGCGGTCGTCGTCGGCGGCACCGGCGGCCTGGGCGAGGCCACCGTGCGCCGTCTGCACGCGGCCGGGGCGAAGGTGGTCGTCGCGGACGTGGCCGACGAGAAGGGCAAGGCGCTGGAGGAGGAGCTGGGCGTCCGGTACGTGCGCACCGACGCCACCGACGAGGCGTCGGTCCGGGAGGCGCTCGCCGCGGCGGAGGCGCTCGGGCCGCTGCGGATCTCGGTGGACGCGCACGGCGGCCCGGCGAGCGGCGGCCGGCTCGTCGGCCGGGACGGCTCCCCTCTCGACCTGGACGGCTTCCGGACGACCATCGAGTACTACCTCACCGCCGTGTTCAACGTGATGCGCCTGGCCGCCGCCGCGATCGGCCGCCAGGAACCGCTCGACGACGGCGCCCGCGGCGTCATCGTCAACACCGCCTCGATCGCCGCCTACGAGGGCCAGGTCGGCCAGCTCCCCTATGCCGCGGCGAAGGGAGGGGTGGCCGGCATGACGCTCGTCGCCGCCCGCGACCTGTCCCCGCTCGGCATCCGCGTCGTGTCCATCGCCCCCGGCACGTTCCTGACCCCCGCCTACGGCCAGGCGGCCGAGAAGCTGGAGGCCCACTGGGGCTCGCAGGTGCCGCACCCGAAGCGGATGGGCCGCCCCGCCGAGTACGCGGGCCTCGTCCAGCACATCTGCGAGAACGACTACCTGAACGGCGAGGTGATCCGTCTCGACGGCGCGCTGCGCTTCCCGCCGAAGTAGGCCGTGCCGGGGCCCGGAAGGGGACGCCTCCGGGTCCCGGCCGCCCGTCATCCCGGTCCGAGGCGGTCGCGCAGGACGCGGCGCAGTACCTTTCCGGACGGCAGCCGGGGGATCTCGGGCACGAGCAGCACCCGCTCCGGGCGCTTGTAGGAGGCCAGCCGCTCGCCCACCAGCGCGACAAGCTCGGCGGGATCGACCTCGGCGCCCGCCGCGACGGCCGCGACGACCCGCTCCCCGTCCGCCGCGTCGGGCACCCCGAACACGGCGCAGTCGTCGACGGCGGGATGGCCGTGCAGGACGGCCTCGACCTCGGCGGGCGCGACCTGGAAGCCGCGCACCTTGATCATCTCCTTGGTGCGGTCGGTGAGCCGCAGCCAGCCGCCGGCGTCGATGTTCCCGACGTCGCCGGTCCGGTACCAGCCGTCGTCGAGCGACGCCGCCGTCGCCTCCGCGGGCAGGTACCCGGCCATCAGCGACTCGGCCCGCACCTGGATCTCACCCGTCTCGCCGGGCGGGACGGGCTCGCCGGTCTCCAGCGAGACCACCCGCGCCTCCACGCCCGGGACCGGCCGTCCCACGCTGTCGAGCCGCGCCCCGTCGAGTGGGTTGCAGGCGATGACGGGCACTTCGGTGGCGCCGTAGGCGGGGACCCAGCCGACGCCGGTCCGCCGGGTGACGGTCTCGGCGACGCTCGGCGTCACCGGCGTCGCGCCCCACATGATGTAGCGCAGCGACGAGAGGTCGTAGGACTCCAGCCTCGGGTGGGACGCCATGGCGAGCGCGATCGGCGCCACCGCCATCTCCACCGTGATCCGGTCGGCCTCGATGTGGCGCAGCATCGCGTCCAGGTCGAACCTGCGGTGCAGCCGTGTCCACACCCCGCTTTCCAGGGCGGTGACGATGTTGAGCAGCCCGAGGATGTGCGAGGGCGGCGTGGTGATCTGCATCCGGTCGGTCCCGGTGAGGCCAAGCGCGTCCCGCCAGTGCCGGACGGCGGCGGCGAACGAGCGGTGCGTGTGCCGGACCGCCTTGGGCAGGCCGGTCGTGCCGGAGCTGAACACCAGCACGGCGTCCGCGTCCGGGTCGCGCTCCGGTGCGGGACCGCCGCCGCCCGGCTCGATCGGGTCGTCCAGGTGCAGCATCGGCATCATCCCGGCCAGCACCGGGTGGTCGCCCACCGCGTGCGCCGGCTCGGTGATCGCGATCGCGTGCTCGGCCTCGCCGCGCTTCCACGCCGGACTGAACAGCACGACCGCGGCGCCGAGCCGCCAGAGCGCCAGCACCGCCACGACGAACTCGGGCCGGTTCGACGACATCAGCGCCACCCGGTCCCCCGACCGCACACCGCGCCGCTCCAGCGTCCCCGCCAGCCCGCGGGCCAGCGCCTCCAGCCGTTCCGCGGTGAACTCCCGCTCCTCGAAGACGAGAGCGATCCAATCGCTCATGGCCCCTCCCTGCCGCCATGCTCGCCCAGCGCGGGCGGCGGCCCGTAGGCGGGCTCGTGCCCCGCGATCCGGATCGGGCTGCCGACCAGCCGGAAATCACCGGCCCTGACGATCATCTCCGGAGTGGCGCCGAGGGCCTCCGGCAGCGTACGCACGGCCGCCGCCGGGATGCCCAGCGGGCGCAGCCGCGCCTCCCAGCCCGCCGCGGTGTCGGCGGCCAGCACCCCGGTGACCGCGGCCAGGACCTCCGCGCGCCGCTCCACCCGCTCGGCCATCGTCGGGAAGCCGGCGATCCCCGCCTCGGCGCAGAACGACTTCCAGAACCCGTCATGGGTGATGAACAGCGCCAGGTGGCCGTCCCCCGTGGGGAAGAGCTGGGCGGGGACGTAGTAGGAGTGCGCGCCGAACGGCAGCCGCCGCGGTTCGGTCCCCTCGTTGAGGTAGGCGGAGGCCCGGTAGTTGAGCTGCGACAGCATCACGTCCCGCAGCGACACCTCGACCTGCCCGCCGCGCCCGGAGACGATCTGGGCGAGCAGGCCGAGCGCGGCGGCCATCCCGGCGGAGTTGTCGGCCGAGGAGTAGCCGGGCAGCGTGGGCGGGCCGTCCGGGTCGCCGGTGAGCGCGGCGACGCCCGTCGCCGCCTGCACCACATAGTCGAAGGCCGGGTGGTCCCCGGCCGCCAGGCCGAAGCCGGTGAGCGCGACGCAGACGATCCGCTCGTTCCATCTCCGCAGGTGATCGTAGGTGAGCCCGAGCCGGTGGATGGCCGACGGCTTCAGGTTGACCAGCAGCGCGTGCGCGTCCGCGGCGAGCTCGCCGAGCCGCGCGCGCCCCTCGCCGGTCGTGAGGTCCAGGCACACGCTGCGCTTGCTGCGGTTGATGCTGGCGAAGTAGGCGTCGCCGACCTGCCGGGACAGGTCCCCGCCCGGTGGTTCGATCTTGGTGACCTCGGCGCCGAGGTCGGCGAGCAGCATGGTGGCGTAGGGGCCGGCCAGGATGTGCCCGGCCTCCAGGACGCGGATGCCCGCCAGCGGCCCCCGGCTCACCGCAGGTCCGCGGCGAGCTGCGCGAGCATCTCCCGGGTGCGGAGCTTGGAGGCGATCAGCTCGTCCCGGTTCTCGCCGATCGGCAGCAGCCGCACCGACAGGTCGGTGACGCCCGCGTCGGCGAACCGGCGGAACCTGGCCGCGATGGCCTCCTCGTCGCCGGCCGCGCACAGGTCGCCGACGTCCCCGGCGTCCCCGTAGTCCAGGAGCCGCTGGTAGTTGGGCGAGATCTCGGCCTCGCCCAGGATCCGGTTGGCGCGCTCACGGGCCGCGTCCACTTCGGACGGCCCGCACAGGCAGACCGGAATCCCGGCGACGATCCGCGGCTCCGGGCGGCCCGCCTCGCCGGCGGCCTTGGTGATGCGCGGCACGACGTGCTCGGCCACCGCCCGCTCGTCGGCCATCCACAGGACGGTCCCGGCGGCGCGTTCGCCCGCGAGCCTCAGCATCACCGGGCCGAGCGCGGCGAGCAGCACCGGCAGCGGCGCCACCGGGCCGATGCCCAGCGGGTTGTGCACGGTGAACGTCTCGTTCTCCACGTCGACCTGGCCCGGCCCGTCCAGTGCCGCGTCCAGGACGTCCAGGTAGTCGCGGGTGTAGGCGGCGGGCCGCTCGTAGGGCAGCCCGAGCATGTCCCGGACGATCCAGTGGTGCGACGGCCCGAGGCCGAGCGCCAGCCGCCCGCCCGCAGCGGCGTGCGTGGACAGCGCCTGCCGCGCCAGCGCGATCGGGTGCTGGAGCTGCAGCGGGACGACGGCGGTGCCCAGTTCGATCCTGGACGTGCGGGCGCCCATCAGCGCCACCGCCGTCAGCGCGTCGAAGTCCGTCGGGATCTGCGGGATCCACGCGGTGTCCATCCCGGCGGACTCCGCCCATTCGATGTCGTCCATCATCCGCGCGGCCTTCTTCGCGGAATCCCCGCGCTCCGGTCCGATCATCACGCCGATCCGCACAATGCCTCCTGGTCGTCGGGCTGGCTGGTCGTCGGGCTGGGGGGGTGGGCTGAGGGCCGGGCGCACGCGGCCGGGCGCACGCGGCCGGGCGCGCCGGCCCGGCCGCGTGCGTCTCCGCGCGCGCCGTGCGCGGAGGTCACGGGCCCGTCCCCTCGGCCGGGACGGCGGTCAGGGCGCGGACGCGCGCCACGAGGTCGTCCAGGGGCGTGCCGGTCGGGAAGACTGCGGCGGCGCCCGCGTCCTTGAGGCGGGAGACGTCGGCCGCGGGGATCGTGCCGCCGACGACCACGAGGATGTCGCCCGCGCCGGCCGCCCGCAGCGCCTCGACGGTGCGGGCCGTGAGGGACAGGTGCGCGCCGGACAGGATGCTGAGGCCGACCACGGCCACGTCCTCCTGGAGGGCGATCGCGACGATGTCCTCGACGCGCTGGCGGATGCCGGTGAAGACGACCTCGAAGCCCGCGTCGCGCAGCGTCCGGGCGACGATCTTGGCACCTCTGTCGTGGCCGTCCAGGCCCGGTTTGGCGACGAGTATCCGTGCGGGCATGTCAGAACACCACCGGTTGCTGGAACTCGCCCCAGACCGCCTTCAGCGCGGCGACCATCTCACCGACCGTGCAGTACGCGTCGGCGCAGTCGATCAGGGGGCCCATCAGGTTGCCGTCTCCCTCGGCGGCCCTGGAGAGGGCGGCGAGGCTGCCGCGTACGGCCGCGGAGTCGCGTCCGGCCTTCACCTTGGCGAGCCGCTTGAGCTGCCGTTCGCGTCCCTCGGCGTTCAGCTCGTAGGTGGCGAGGTCGGGCTCGGGCTCGTCGGACACGAACCGGTTGACGCCGACGACGGGGCGCGTGCCCTGCTCGACCTCCCGGTGCAGCCGGTACGCCTCGTCGGCGATGAGCCCCTGGAGGTAGCCGTCCTCGATGGCGCGGACCATCCCGCCCCGCCGGTCCAGATCGTCCATGATCTCGACGATCCGGGCCTCGGTCGCGTCGGTCAGCGCCTCCACGAAGTACGACCCGCCGAGCGGGTCCGCGACGCGGGCCACTCCGGTCTCGTGCGCGAGGATCTGCTGGGTGCGCAGCGCGAGCGTCGCCGACTCCTCGCTGGGCAGCGCGAACGGCTCGTCCCAGGCCGCGGTGAACATCGACTGGACGCCGCCCAGCACCGAGGCCATCGCCTCGTAGGCGACCCGGACGATGTTGTTCTGCGCCTGCGGGGCGTAGAGGGAGGCGCCGCCCGCGACGCAGCCGAAGCGGAACATCGACGCCTTGTCCGTGGTCGCCCCGTAGCGTTCCCGGACGATCGTGGCCCAGCGGCGGCGGCCCGCCCGGTACTTGGCGACCTCCTCGAAGAAGTCGCCGTGGGTGTAGAAGAAGAACGAGACCTGCGGCGCGAACTTCTCGATCGACATCCGGCCGCGTTCCAGCACCGTGTCGCAGTAGGTGACGCCGTCGGCGAGGGTGAAGGCCATCTCCTGGACGGCGGTGGCCCCGGCGTCGCGGAAGTGCGCCCCGGCGACCGAGATCGCGTTGAACCTCGGCACCTCCGCCGCGCAGAACTCGATGGTGTCGGCGATCAGCCGCAGCGACGGTTCGGGCGGCCAGATCCAGGTGCCGCGGGAGGCGTACTCCTTCAGGATGTCGTTCTGGATCGTCCCGGTGAGCTTCTCCCGGGGGACCCCGGCGCGTTCGGCGGCGGCGACGTAGAAGGCCAGCAGGATCGCGGCCGTCCCGTTGATGGTGAAGCTGGTGCTGATCCTGTCCAGCGGGATGCCGTCGAACAGGACCTCGGCGTCGGCGAGGGTGTCGATGGCGACGCCGACCCGGCCGACCTCGTCGGTCACCTCCGGGTCGTCGGAGTCGTGGCCGCACTGGGTGGGCAGGTCGAGCGCCACCGACAGGCCGGTGCCGCCCTGGTCCAGCAGGTACCGGTAGCGGCGGTTGGACTCCTCGGCGGTGCCGAACCCGGAGTACTGCCGCAGCGTCCACAGCCGTCCCCGGTACCCGGCGGCGTAGTTGCCGCGGGTGAAGGGGAAGGCGCCCGGCCCCGGCGGCTCCCCGCTCCGGTCCTGCGGGCCGTAGACGGCCTCGACCGGGATACCGGACGCGGTCTCGGTGAAGGCCCTGCTCGCGTCGGGATCGTTCATCGCAGCCGGTCCTTCATCACCTTCCCGGTGGCGTTGAGCGGCAGTTCCTCCAGGAACTCCACGGATCTGGGCGCCTTGAAACCGGCCATCTTCTCCCTGCCCCACTCGATCAGTTCGTCCGCCGTCACTTCGCCCTTGCGGACCACGAACGCCTTGCCCACCTGCCCGAGCCGCTCGTCCGGGACGCCGATCACCGCGGCCTGCGCGACCGCCGGATGCTCCAGGAGGAAGCCCTCGATCTCGGCGGGGTACGCGTTGAACCCGCCGCAGACGAACATGTCCTTCTTGCGGCCGATGATCTTCAGATGGCCGCGTCCGGTGAGCGTGCCGAGGTCACCGGTGTGCAGCCAGCCGTCCGCGTCGATCGCCTCGGCGGTGGCCTCCGGGTCGTCGAGGTAGCCCTTCATCACGCTGTAGCCGCGGACCAGCACCTCGCCGTCGCGGGCGATCCGTACCTCAAGGCCGTCGCACGGGGTGCCGACGGTGGTGGCGATCTCCTCGAACGAGTCGCCGGGCCGGGACGCGGTGACGGTCCCGGCCTCGGTCAGCCCGTAGCCGGTCATGATCGTCTTGAACGGGAGTTCCTCGCGCACCCGGCGGATCAGCTCCACCGGGATGTCGGCGGATCCGGTCACCGCGACCCGCAGCGTCGACAGGTCGTGCCCGGTCCCGGCCTCCAGCAGCGCGTGGTACAGCGTCGGCGGTCCGGGCAGCACCGTCACCTTCTCCCGTTCCACCAGGCCGAGAACGCTGTCGAGGTCGAAGACCGGCAGCGGGAGGACGGTGGCGCCGCGGATCATCGAGGCGATGCAGCCGGCCTTGTACCCGAACATGTGGAAGAACGGGTTCACGACCAGGTACCGGTCGCCCTCCCGCAGCCCCGCGAGGTCGCACCACTCCGAGAACAGCCGCAGGTTCTGCGCGTGCGTCATCATGACGCCCTTGGGCCGCCCGGTCGTTCCGGACGTGAACAGGATGTCGGCCACGTCGTCGCCGCCGACCTCCCGCTCGACCGGCGAGCCGCTCGCCAGGAAGCCGGACTTGAGGTCGATGACGGGCACGCCCGGCGGCGCGGCGTACTCCTGCCCGAGGAAGCCCTCCTCGACGAGCACGGCCTTGGCCCCGCTGCGCCGGACGATGTCGTCCGCCTCGTCCTGCTTGTACCGGGTGTTGACCGGGACCAGCACTCCGCCGGCGGTCAGCAGCCCGAAGGCCGCGATCAGCCACTCGGCGGAGTTCGGCGCCCGGATCGCGACCCGGTCGCCCTTCCCGACCCCGGCCTCGGCGAATGCTCCCGCGGCGGTGCGGACCCGCCCGGCGAGGCCGGTGAACGACAGCCGCAGCGGCCCGTCCACCACCGCCTCGGCGTCGCCGAACCGGTCCGCGGCGCTCAGCACCATCCGCGGGATGCTCTCCCATTCCATGACCGGGCCGCCGCCTAGGCCGTGATGAGCCGGGAGAGGTTACCGCCCATGATCTTGGCCTGGTCCTCCTGGCCCATCGCCGCCAGGGCGTCGACGTAGGAGACGGGGTCGGCGAGGCCCTCGGGGTGCGGGTAGTCGGAGCCGAACAGCACCCGCTCGATGCCGATCATGCCGGCCAGGTCGGCCATGTCCTCCTCCCAGAAGGGGCTGACATGGATGCGCTTCATGCACTCGACCGGGTGCTCGCCGAAGCCGTCCGGCGTCTTCTTGTAGACGTCGGTCAGCTTCGCCATCAGCGGCGCCACCCAGGACGAGCCGTTCTCGATGACCGCGACCTTCAGCTCGGGGAACCGGGTGAGCATGCCGTGGCAGACCATCGACGCCACCGCGTCCTCGACCGGGCGCCACTCGGCGACCTGCCGGAAGGCGTTGGCCTTGAACGGCAGCATCTCCGAGGAGCGGCCCTCCCATTCGCTCTGGTACCGGCTGTAGCCGCTGTCGGACGAGTGGAACCCGACGAGGACCCCGTTGTCGGCCGCGTGCTTCCAGAACGGGTCGAACTCCGGCAGCGCGAACGAGCGCGGGCCGCGCAGGCCCGGCACGGGCGCCGGGCGGACCAGGATGGCGCGGGCGCCGCGCTCCAGGCACCAGTCCAGTTCCTCGATCGCCTTCTCCACGATCGGCAGGCTGATCACGGGCGTGGTGTAGATGCGGTTCTTGTAGTCGAACGACCATGTCTCGTGCAGCCACTGGTTGAGCGCGTGCACCACCACGTGGATCAGGTCCGGGTCGTCCCGCATCCGCTCCTCGATGAGGCTGGCCAGCGTCGGGAACATCAGCGTGCGCTGGATGCCCAGCTCGTCCATCAGCTCCAGGCGCGGCTCCGGCTCGCGGAACGCGGGGATGGACCGCATCGGCTCACCGAAGATCTCGCGGCGGCTCTTGCCCTCCGGGTTGCCGTACCGGAAGTAGTCCTCCATCGCCCCGGGACGGGCGACCACCTCGAAGGTGGGGTTGGGGATGTACTCGCTGATCTGGCCGCGGATCGCGATCTTCGTCCGGCCGTTCAGCTGCACGTACTGGACCGCGCCCGCGTACTGCTTCGGCAGGAACTTCGTCAGCGCCTCCTCGGGCTCGTACAGGTGGTTGTCCGCGTCGAACAGCGGATACGGCAGCTCACGTGACGGCATTGAGATCCTCCTTCACTACTGACGAGAATGTTATTCTCATCCAGTATGCGCCGCAACGTCTCTCCGGAGAAGGAACTTCTGGATCTTGCCGCTGGCGGTGCGGGGGAAGTCGTCCACCGCGTGCAGTTCCTCCGGCCACTTCTGCCTGGCCAGGCCCGCCGCTTCGAGGTGGGCCCGCATCGCGTCGAGCGTGGGCGCGGGCTCCGCGGGCAGCATCCGGACGACCGCCGCCGCGCGCTCGCCGAGCCGCTCGTCCGGGACGCCCACCACGGCCGCCTCGGCGATTCCGGGCAGGGCGAGCAGCACCTCCTCGACCTCCGTGGCGCTGATGTTCTCGCCGCCGCGGATGATGACGTCGGACTTGCGGTCGGTGATGGTGAGGTAGCCGTCCGCGTCCACCACCCCGATGTCGCCCGTGCTGTACCAGCCGTCCGCGTCGAACACGGCTGCGGTCAGCTCCGGGTCGGTGTAGCCCAGGCACAGGTCCGGGCCCCGGCTGAGGATCTCGCCGTCGGAGGCCAGCCGGATCTCCACCCCGGGCATCACGTCCCCGTCGGTGTAGAGCCGCTTCTCCGCGGGCGCGGTCCACATCGACCGGGTGATGGACGGATGCTCGGTGCTCCCGTACGAGCGGTAGACCGTGACGCCGAGCCGGTCCAGCCGGGTCGTGACCGCCGCGGGCACCGACGAGCCGCCGAGTCCCGCGTACCTGATGATCCGCGCGTCCTCGGGGGTGAAGCCGGGATGGTCGAGCAGGCTGGTCATGAAGTACGCCGCGCCGCCGCCCACGCAGAGCCCGTCGCTGCGGCCCAGCTCCAGCGCCTGCCCCGGGTCCCACACGTCGGCGAGATTGATCGGCTTGCCGTCCAGGGCCGGGATGAGGAAGGCGTTGAGCATGCCGATGAAGTGCCCCACGGGGGCCGCGGTGAGCTGGGGGCCCCGGTCCGGCGGGTACATCCCGGCGAGCTGCCTGGACTCGAAGCCCAGCGTCCGGTGGCTGTGCACGACGCCCTTCGGATTGCTCGTGGTGCCCGAGGTGAACGCGATGAGGACGGGTGCCCCCGGGTCGGTCTCAAGGACGCCGGGCATGGGCTCGCCGGCGAGCAGGTCGTCGAAGTCGCGGCCCACCACGCCGACGACGGGCACGTTCTCGCACAGGTCGGGCTGGTGCTCCATCCGCCCGAAGCGCTCCGCTCCGACGAACACCTTGGGCTCGACGGAGTCGATGATGTAGCCGAGTTCCCTGCGCCCGTAGAAGTGGACGACCGGCACCACGACCGCGCCCAGGAACGCCGACGCCCAGAAGACCGCGGCGGCCTCCATCCAGTTCGGCAGCTGGAACACGACCACGTCCCCGGGGCCCACGCCGCGCTCCCGCAGCCCGGCGGCCAGCCGGCGCGCCGTCCGCTCGACGTCGGCGAACGCCCCCTCCCAGGGCCGCACGGACGAGTGGACGCGAAACTGCGCGCCGGGGGCCGCCGCGATCCCGCGGGCGAGCAGGTCACCGAGCGTGTCCCGGGTCCACCAGCCCTCCGCCTCGTACCGCTCGGCCAGTTCCTCGGGGACGCTCCGGACGGGGATGGTCTTCATGGCGCGGGCTCCAATCGGGCGCGGATCGCGTACGAGAATTGCACTCTCATATATAGAGAAGCTAAATTTCAGATATGCCGCAAGACCATGGCTTCCACCGGGTCCGCATCACGCGGGTCGTCCAGGAGACCGACAACACCCGCACGTACGTGCTCGACGCGCCGTTCACCTACCGCGCCGGGCAGTTCGTGACCGTCCGGACCTGCGGAACCCTGCGCAGCTACTCGATGTCGAGCTCGCCCGACACCGACGACGAGCTGATGACGACCGTGAAGCGGGTGCCGGGCGGCCTCGTCTCGAACTGGATGCACGACCATCTGGAGGCCGGCGACGTCATCGAGACCACCCGCCCCGCCGGGGCGTTCTGCCTGCGCGAGACCGCGGTCCCGCTGGTCGCGCTCTGCGCGGGCAGCGGTGTCACGCCGATCCTCTCCCTGGTCAAGAGCGCGCTGGCCACCACGGACCGGCGGGTGCGGGTGCTGACCGCCAACCGTGACGCCGGCTCGGTGATCTTCGCGGCCACGCTGGAGGAACTGGCCGGGCGGCACCCCGGCCGCCTGGAGGTCCGCCACCACCTGGACGACCGGAGGGGCCTGCTCACCGAGGCCGAGCTGCGGGAGTTCGCCGGCGGGCATCCGGGCGCCGACTTCTACCTCTGCGGGCCCGTCCCGTTCATGGACCTGGCCGAACGGGCCCTGCTCTCGCTCGGCGTCGATCCCGGGCAGATCCGCGTCGAGCGCTTCACGCCCGCACCCGACGAGCCTCTGGGCGAGGAGAGGGACGGCACGGTGACCGTCGTCCTTTCCCGCAAGCGGGAGACCGTCGGGCAGCACTCCGGCGAGACGCTGCTGCAGAGCGCCCGCCGGGCCGGCCTCACACCGCCCTTCTCCTGCGAGTCGGGGCACTGCGCCACCTGCATCGCCAGGGTCACCGAGGGCGAGGTCCGGATGCGGGTGAACGACGCGCTCGAGGACGACGAGGTCGAGGAGGGCTGGGTGCTGACCTGCCAGAGCGAGCCGGTGACGCCGCACGTCACCGTCGTCTACGAGGACTGAGGAAACGGAGCGCCGCATGGTCGGTCTCGAAGTCGGGGAAGGGCTGGCGGTCATCACCATCGACCGCCCGCGGGCCCGCAACGCCATCGCGCCGGCGACGATGGACGAACTGGACCGGGCCCTCGACGAGGCGGAGGGGGCGCGGGCCCTGGTCATCCGGGGCGCGGGCGACCGCGCGTTCGTCTCCGGCGGCGACCTGAAGGAGCTGGCCTCGATCCGCACCGAGGACGCGGCCGTCGCCATGGCGATGCGGATGCGGGGCATCTGCGACCGGCTCGCGGGGTTCCCCGGCCCGGTGATCGCCGCGCTGAACGGGCACGCGCTGGGCGGCGGGGCCGAGGTGGCGGTGGCCGCCGACATCCGGGTGGCGGCCGCCGACATCAAGATCGGCTTCACCCAGTCCAAGCTGGCGATCATGCCGGCCTGGGGCGGCGCCGAGCGGCTCGCGGCGCTGGTCGGCCGGGGCCGCGCGCTGCTGCTCGCGGGCACCGGGACGGTGCTGGACGCCGCCGAGGCCGAGCGCATCGGCCTGGTCGACCGGGTGCTGCCGCGCGAGTCGTTCGAGGCCGGGTGGCGCTCCCTCGCCGGATCCCTGGCCGGCCGCCCGGCGCAGGCCACCAAGCACGTCATGTCGGGAGCCGCCACCGCGGAGGAGGCGGCACGGGCCTTCGCCCGCCTGTGGGTGGCGGACGAGCACTGGGCGGCGGCGGAAAGGGCGATGAACCGTGGCAAGTGAGGCGTGGATCGAGGAGAGTCCCGTGGGGCCGGTCGTCCGGCCGCCCGTTCCGACCGGGGCGGTCGTCCTGTACCTGCAGGGAGACCGGGACCTCCGGTGCGTCCCCGAGTCGGCCCTCGGCCTGGCCGGGCGTCTCGCGCTGCGCACCGGGGCCTCGGTGGTCTGCGCCGGGTACCGCTCCGCGTTCCCCGGCGCGCTCGACGACGTGCAGGCCGCGTACGAGCACTGCCGCGCCTCGGGGTCGCCGGTCGTGGTGGCCGGCGAGCGGCTGGGGGCGGGGCTCGCCGTCGCCCTGCTGACCCGGCTGCGCGACTCGGGCGCCGCGCCGCCGGCGCGCGCGATCCTGGACTCGGCGCTGCTGGACCTGACCCTGCGGGCGCCCAGCCTCCAGCTCAACGCGGCCGCCGACCTGTCCTTCGATCTCGCCGAGCTGCGGCGGCACGTCGCCCGCTACGCGGCGGGGACGGCGCCGGACGACCCGCTGCTGAGCCCGCTCTACGCCAACCTGCACGGGCTGCCGCCCGTGCAGCTGCTCGTCGCGGGCACCGATCCCCTGCTGGACGACTCGCTCGCGTTCGCCGCCCGCGCCGCCCGCTCCGGCGTCACCGTGGACCTGCGCGTGCAGCCGGACGCGGCCGGGCTGCGGCACACGGCCGTCGCGTCCATGGCGGGCTTCATCCAGGCGCCGCGTCCCCGGCGCTCCTGCTCGGTCCCCGGCTGATCGCCCGCGGCCACTCCCGGCCGGGCTGCGGAGTCTTCCGGATCGACGGACTTGAGAGTATGGTTCTCATAAATGAAAGCCTAATTTCCCCAGCGGAGACGGAGTCCGGATGCGCCTCGGTTTCATCGGGGCCGGGCGGATGGGCCGGCCGATGATCGAGCGGCTCGCCGCCGCGGGCCATGAACTGTGCACACCGGCCCGTTCCGACGACGCCGGCGACGCGGGCGACGGGGCCGGCGCCGTCCTGGTGTGCGTCTTCGACGACGAGCAGGTCCGGGACGTCTGCCTGGGCACCGGCCTGCTCGGGCGGATGCCGTCCGGTTCGGTGCTCGTCGTGCACACCACCGGGAGCCCGCGCACCGCCGAGGCCATCGCGGCCGAGGCGGGGCCGCGCGGGATCGACGTCCTCGACGCCCCGGTCAGCGGAGGGCCGCACGACATCGCCGCCGGCCGGCTGACCGTCTTCGTGGGCGGCGCCGACGGCGCGGTGGCCCGGATGCGCCCCGTCCTGGGCGCCTACGCCGACCCGGTGCTGCACGTCGGCCCGCTGGGAGCCGGGCAGGGCGTGAAGCTCGTCAACAACGCGCTGTTCGGGGCGCACATCGGCCTGCTGTCCCATGCCGTCCGGCTCGGCGCGCTGTTCGGGACCGGCGAGGCGGCCCTGCTGGAGGCGCTCACGCACGGGAGCTCGGCGAGCCGGGCGCTGTCGGGTGTCGCGCCGCGCGGCTCGGTCGCCGCGTTCGCCGAGGCCGTCGGCGGCTTCCTCGGCAAGGACGTGGCCGTCGTCCGGGAGGTCGCGGCCGAACTGGGCGGCGACATCGGCGCGCTGGCGCCCGCGCTGGACGCTCTGGCGGAGAACGTGCCGCCCGCCGGCGGTACCGGCGGCCCCCAGGCCACGACCCGCGCGGCGGGACGGGCCTAGCTGGATCAACACGGCTAGATCAAACACGGAAAGGGGTCCCCATGGGACGGGTTGAGGGCAAGGTCGCATTCATCACCGGCGCGGGACGCGGCCAGGGCCGCAGCCACGCGGTGCGCCTGGCGGAAGAGGGCGCCGACATCATCGCGGTCGACATCTGCCGGGACATCGAGACGGCCCAGTACTCCATGTCGGGACCCGACGACCTCAAGGAGACCGCGCGGCTCGTCGAGGAGGCGGGACGCCGGATCGTGCCGGTGCAGGCCGACGTCCGGGACGCCGAGCAGCTGCGCGGCGCGCTGGAGCAGGGCATCGGTGAGCTGGGCCGTCTCGACGTCGTCGTCGCGCAGGCCGGCATCGCCCCGCTGAGGGGCGAGCCGCCGCTGCAGGCCTGGACCGACGTCATCAACGTCAACCTCGTCGGGACCATCAACGCGATCCAGGTCGCGCTGCCGCACCTGTCCGCGGGCGCGTCCGTGATCGCGGTCGGCTCGGTCGCCGCGCTGATGAAGGCGGGCATGGTCGACAAGCCCGGGTCGAACCCCGGCGGCGCGGGCTACCAGTTCGCCAAGCGGACGCTGGCCGACTACGTCCACGAGGTAGCGCGCAACCTCGCACCGCTCAGCATCCGGGCCAACGTCGTGCACCCGACGAACTGCAACACCCCGATGCTGCACAGCCCGCAGATGTACAAGTCGTTCCGTCCCGACATGGAGGACCCGGGCCGTGCGGACGCCGAGCTGGCGTTCCACGTGCAGCAGGCCATGCCGGTCCCCTACATCGAACCCGAGGAGATCACCAACATGGTGCTCTTCCTCGCGTCCGACGAGTCCCGCTACGTGACCGGGATGCAGATGCGGGTGGACGCCGGCGGCTACCTCAAGTGGCACGAGTTCCACATCTGAGTCCCGGACCGGGAATCACGCGGAGGGCGGCCCCGCCGTCCTCCGCGTGCGTGCGCGGAGGTCCGCGCCTGCGGGGGGCGGTCAGGTCCGCGCGCCCGAGATGCCGGTGAAGCAGAACTGCCAGACCTCGTCGGCGGAGGCCGGGGTGGTGTGGCCGCCGGCGGGAACGCCGTTGCCCTGGGCCGCGATCATGACCGTCTGCATGACCAGCGACGCCTGGCGGCGCGGCCGTCCCGGCGGGATGGCCCCGGCCTCGGACGCCGCCTCGATGAGCTCGCTCAGGACGCCGAGCAGCGGGAGGTGCGCGGTCGCCACCTGGTCCGGGTGCCGGACCAGGAGCTGGAGGGCGAAGTCGCTGTACAGCGGGCTCTGCATGCCGGTACCCGGGTTGGGACGCGACTGCTCGTACAGCGACCCGATCCCGGCCCGGAGCCGCTCCAGCGGATCGCGCGGCCCGGAGGCGGCCTTGCGGACCTCGTCCGAGCAGCGGGCGAGCGCGTCCTCGAACAGCGCGAGCAGCAGCTCGTGCTTGCCGTCGAAGTGCTGGTAGAAGCTGCGCAGGGACTGCTTCGACCGTTCGACGACCTCCTGCACGGTGAAGTCCGTGCCCTTCTCCGCGATGAGCCGCCGCGCCGCGTCCAGTAGGCCCTGGACGCGCTGCTCGGCACGGAGCTTGGCGGCACGGGTGGATCGCTCGACGGCGCGTCGGCGCCAGGCGGGTTCCTCGGGGAGCGCACTCACTCCTCGGACGATACTTCACATCTGAGACTAGGGATACCGCTGAACAAGACTCTTACTTACGATTGTCGAGAATGTTATTCTCAACGCGATCGGCCAGGACTTCGCCGGCCAAGACCACGCGACCAAGACCACGCCACCCAAAGACCACGAAGGTGTGTGAGTGCCCGGATGGACTTCGAGTTCGACGAGGACCAGCGGCTGCTGCAGGAGATGGTCCGGGAGACGGTGGCCAAATCGCGATCGCAGCCCGGCGAGCGCCTCTGGGCGACGTACCGGGAGCTGGGCTGGCTGGAG
The DNA here is from genome assembly GCF_004348425.1 of Actinomadura sp. 7K507. GTDB lineage: Bacteria > Actinomycetota > Actinomycetes > Streptosporangiales > Streptosporangiaceae > Spirillospora. The sequence goes on along the minus strand of NZ_SMKK01000004.1, from coordinate 24,377 downwards.
GCGCCCCCGGTCGAGCTGGCGATCGTTCTCGAAGAACTGGGTCACGCCGCCGACCCGACCCCCTTTCTCGCCACCACCACGTGGTTCGCCCCGCTCGCCGGGCGGCTGCCGGAGGGGGCCGGGACCGGGGTGTTCGACGGTGCCGGGCGGTTCGTCCTCGACGCCGACCGCGCCGACGAGATCGCGCTGCTCACCGAGGACGGCGTGCGCGTGGTGAAGGGCCCGGCGGTGGAAGGCTCCGACGTGGCGGCCGAACGGCAGGTCGTCTTCGACCCCGGGCTCCACGTCGCCCATGTGGACGCGGCGGCGACCGGTGCCGCGCCCCTGGTGAAGGACGTCCCGGATATGGCGCTGATGGGGCTGGCGATCAGCACGGTCGGGTCGTGCCGGCGCATCCTGGACCTCACGCTGGCGCACGTGAAGCAGCGGGAGCAGTTCGGCGTGCCGATCGGGTCGTTCCAGGCCGTCAAGCACAAGGCCGCCGACATGCACGTGGCGATCGAACGGGCCAGGGTGCTGGCGTACTTCTCCGCGCTGACCATCGCCGAGGACGATCCGCGCCGGCGCCGGGCGGCGCTGATGGCCAAGGCCGCGGCCGGGGAATGCCAGCGGACGGTGTTCCAGAACGGCTACCAGCTCTTCGGCGCCATGGGCTACACGTGGGAGAACGAGCTGCAGTACCACCTGAAACGAGCCAAGGCCGGTGACCTGCTCCTCGGCAGCGCCGCCGAGCACAGAAGGGCGCTGCTGGCATCATGAGGCTGACCTCCGACCCCGGGCTCGAAGAGTTCCGCGCCGAGTTCTCGGCGTGGCTGGACGCGAACGTGCCGTCCGCCGAGGAGGCCGTGGAGCCGTCGAGATCCTGCTCCGACATCCCGGAATGGGCGCGCGTGTGGCAGCGGAAGATGTTCGACGCGGGCTGGCTGCTGCCCGGCAACCCGCCGGAGTTCGGCGGCCGCGACGCCACGCTGCCGCAGATGCTCGTCCACCAGGAGGAACTGTCGCGGCGGCGGATCTACCTCAGCTTCAACCCCCAGGGCGTCGGCATCATCGCGGCGTCGATCCTGAGCTTCGGGACCGAGGAGCAGAAGCGCCGGTGGGCGGTGCCGATCCTGCGGGCGGAGATCACCGCGTCGCTGGGGATGAGCGAGCCGGGCGCCGGGTCCGACCTGGCCGGGCTGCGCACCCGCGCGGAGCCGCGCGGCGACCATTTCGTGGTGAACGGCCAGAAGGTGTGGACCTCGGGCGCCCACGACGCCGACGTGCTGCTGACGTTCGTGCGGACCGATCCGGACGCGCCCAAGCACAAGGGGATCAGCGTGCTGCTGATCCCCACCGACAGCGAGGGGCTGGTCCGGCGGCCGTTCGGGTCGATCGCCGATCCCGACGACCTGGATTTCAACGAGGTCTTCTTCACCGATGTCCGCGTCCCGCGGGAGAACCTGGTCGGGGAGCTGAACAGGGGGTGGGCCGTCGCGCACGGCTCACTCGGCCACGAGCGCACGCTGCTGTGGCTGCACTACGCCGAGCGCATGGAGGACCTGATCCGGGACGCGCCCAGCGACGCCGAATGGTTCGCGACCCTGCAGATGGACCTGCAGGCGCTCAGGCTCCTGGGGTACCGGCAGCTGGGCGGCACCCGCGACCCGGCCGAGCTGTCGGTGCTCAAGCTGCTGGGCTCGGAGGGCGTGCAGGCCGGCCTCCTGAACGCGCTGGAGGAGAAGGGGCCCGAGGGCCTGCTCCACCCGCTGGAGACCGCGCCGCCCAACCACATGAACGGCCCGACGATGACGGGGAGCTGGTTCGAGCGGTACGCACGCAGCTTCGGCGGGACGATCGCGGGCGGCACCTCGGAGATCCAGCGCGACATCATCGCCGAGCGCATCCTCGGCCTGCCCCGGACCCGATGACCCTCGGCCGCCCCATGACCGGTACCGACCCCATGGCCTGACGACAGGGAGCCCGCATGTCCTGACGGGCGACATGCCTTGACGGGCCCCCGCGCGCTGCGCGGGGGCCCGCCGGCGGTTGCGGACGCGGGTTCAGGGGGACGGTTCGAGGACCAGGTCGAGGGAGGCCGCGCCGCTGTCGGGCACCCGGGCCTGGCTCCAGACCTCCACCGGGAACGAGACGTTGATCAGCGAGTAGAGCAGCCACAGCAGGCGCGTGGCGTCCTCGGGCAGGGCGTCGAACTCCAACCCGTCCAGGTAGGCCATGGCCTCCTCCAGGCGCGGGAAGGCGGCGTCGTAGAACGCCTGCAGCTCGCCCATCGGGCTGGAGAGCCGTCTGGCGAACCGCTCGCCCTCGGTCTCCAGGCACCAGTCGGAGAAGGGCTCCAGGTCGGTGAACTCCGGTGGCAGCGTGGGCATTGGGTCGCTCCTCTCGCTCAGCGCGCGGCCGTGACGGGCCCGGACGCGCCCTGGCGCTTCTCGTGGTCCTCCACGTACTCCCGCGCCGTCCGGTGCAGGTGGCGCAGCAGGATCTCCTGGTCGTTCAGCGGGAACTCCTTCACCACCCGCGATTCGAGCATCGTCTGGGTCGCCTCCAGGGTGTTGCCGTCCTGGAGCCCGTACTCCTTGAAGGTCACCGCGGCGAGTTCCTGCCGGAGCCGCTCGGAGGCGTTCTTCGGCGGGACGAAGTACAGCCCGCCCTCGAAGATGTGGGTGTTGTGGGACGTCGGCCAGTAGTGGTACGTCAGGTACCAGTTCGGCGCCCACACCAGCAGCATGAAGTTGGGGAAGAACAGGAACGAGTCGACGCCCCAGGCCCGGTGCCGTGCCGGGTTGACGCCCGGCGGCAGCGGGTCGATGTCGATCGCGCGGTCCCACGGGCCGAACAGGCCGCTGCGCAGCTTCCGCTCGATGGGCTTGACCATGCTCGGGTCCTTCGGCGGCGCCATGCCTCCCCAGGACGACACCATCCCGTGCGGGCCGTCGATGTCGTAGTGCAGCGCCTCGAAGCCCGCCGCCTGGAGCTTGCGCGACTCGTCGCCCACCGCCTGCTTCGCGTGCAGGATCGGCGCGTGGTAGAACTCGGCGAACGCGTCGATGAACAGCTTCCAGTTGCTGCCGATCTCGGCCCGGTACTTGAAGACCTGCGTCATCTCGCCGAACGGGTAGCCCTCCAGGCCGTGCGCCAGGCCGCCCAGGTAGTCGCGAAGCGGCGCGGCGTCGTCGTCGAAGTTGACGAAGACGAACCCCTCCCACACCTCCGCGCGCACCGGCACCAGGCCGTAGTCCTCGCGCTTGAGGTCGAAGAACTCCTCCTCCTGCTGGACGAAGGTCACCGCGCCCGTCAGGTCGTACCGCCACCCGTGGTACTTGCAGGTGAACTGGCGGCAGACGCCGCTGGTCTCCTCCCGCGGGTAGTCGTCCCAGACCAGCTTGTTCCCGCGGTGCCGGCAGATGTTGTGGAAGGCGCGGATCTCGCCGTCCCGGCCGCGGACCACGATCACCGACGCGCGGGCCGCGTCGATCTCCCGGGTGAAGTAGCTCCCCTTCTTCGGGAGCTGCTCGACTCTGCCGACGTTCAGCCAGGTGCGGCCGAAGATCGCCTTGCGCTCCAGCTCGTAGTGCTCGGGGGAGATGGAGTCCTCGTAGTTCACCGGCGCGGTGCCCAACTCCGGATAGTGCTGGGTCCAGCTCCCCTCGGCGGGTTTCTTGAAGTACGACATCCCACTCCCTTCTTCGCCTGCCACCCAACGGTATCACGCTTCTCAAAAACGAGAATCCTATTTCCGCTCGGCGCCGAGATCGGCGATGACCTGCGGAAGGTCGGCGGTCGTCAGAATCCCCGGGGGTGCGGCGCAGACGTAGGGGACGGCGTTGAGCGCGCGGTTGGCGGTGTAGGAGGGAGTGAACTCGCTCATCCGCTCCAGCGGGAACGGGAAACGGACGTCGAGGTCGAGAGGCGCGTCGCCGTCCACCGTGATCCGCCAGCCGCTACCGCGGAGTTCCCAGTCCGCGTCCAGGTCGGTGGCGCAGTACCAGGTCGCGCGGAAGCGCAGCACCCGGCGCCCGCCCCGCAGGCCGGTCACGGTCACCCGCTGCGCGGTCACGGTGCCCGGCTCCAGCGTGCCCGCCGCGATCTCGACGAAGCGGGGCGAGGTGGCGGTCTCCCCCGCCGCCTCGACCGCGTCGAGCGGGACCGACAGCGCGTCGGCGACCGCCCGCAGTGACGGGCCGAAGCTCTCCCGCACGTGGACCAGGCGGCGCTCGTCGTAGTCCGCCGGGGGCCTGCCGAAGCCCATCACGTCGAACAGCAGGCCCGGCGAGTCGCGCCGGGACAGGTCGGCGAACTCGTCGACGGTGACCTGGTCGAGGCGCCGCTGGACGGACGTCAGAACCAGCGGGACCGCCTCGGTGATCCATCCGGGGCTGACCCCGGTGCTGTGGAGCGAGGCGCCGCCGCGGGCGCACGCGTCCTCGACCTTCTCGCGGACCTCGGCGTCCATGGTGGCGGGATGGTGGTAGTCGCCCCTGGTGGTGACGACGTTCGCGCCGGACTCCAGCAGCCGGCACACCTCGCCGGCGTCGCCCAGCCGAGGCATGTACAGGACGCAGTCGGCGCCCAGTTCCACGATCGCGGCGGGATCACCGGTCGCGGCGACGCCCGTCGCACCGAGGCCGCACAGTTCACCGGCGTCGGCGCCCACCTTGTCCGGGCTGTGCACGTACACACCCGCCAGCGTCATGCCGGGGTGCTCGATGACACCGCGCAACGCACGGGTGCCGATGTTCCCGGTGGCCCACTGGACGATTCGCAGCGGTCGCATACACCACTCCCTTGACGCGAGAATCCTACTCTCATTAAATGAGAGCTTAGATATCGAGTCGCGGATCGCCCAGAGGCGGGGTCGCCGAAGCTGAGCCACCCGAAGCCGAGTCACCGGGATGCGAGTCATCGAGAGGCAGGGAGACGGCTGGTATGGCATCGACCGAACCCGTGGTGCACCGGTGAGCGCCGTGCCCGCGGCCGCGGGCCGTTACGCCGGCGCCCGTGTCCCCCGGGTGGAGGACCCCAGGCTGCTGACCGGTCACGGGATGTTCGTGGACGACGTGGTGCGTCCCGGGATGCTCCACGGCTGCTTCGTCCGCAGCCCGCTCGCCCGCGCGCGGATCACCGCCATCGACGCGTCCGAGGCGCTGGCCATGGACGGGGTCCACGCCGTCTTCGTCGCCGAGGACCTCAACCCCGGCGTGCGCGAGCAGTGGTACACGCTCATGGGCCGCGACGTCCCCGACACCCCGCGCCCGCCGCTCGCCGAGCACGAGGTGCGCTTCGTCGGCGACCCGGTGGCGCTGGTCGTCGCCGACGACCGCTACCTCGCCGAGGACGCCGCCGAACTCGTCGCCGTCGACTACGACCCGCTGCCGCCGGTCGTCGACTACACCACCGCCCCCGAGTCCGGCGAACTGGTGCACGGCGAATACCCGCGCAACATCGCGGGCGAGATGCCCGGCAGGTCGCCGGACGAACTCGCGCGGATCTTCGACGAGGCGCCGCTGACGGTGCGCGAGACGATCTACCAGCAGGCCTACGCGCAGGTGCCGATGGAGACCCGCGGCATCGTGGCGGAGTGGTCGGCGTCCACCGGGGAGATGGCGATCTGGGCGGCGACGCAGTCACCGCACGAGGTCCGCCTGTTCTGCTCCCGGCTGCTGGGACTGGACGAGCACCGCGTGCGGGTCGTGATGCGCGACACCGGCGGCGGATTCGGCCAGAAGGTGATGCCGATGCGCGAGGACATGTGCGTCATGCTCGCCGCGCCGAAGCTGCCCGGTGCGCTGAAGTGGATCGAGGACCGGCGGGAGAACCTCCTGGCCGCCGGCATGTCGCGGCACGAGCACGGCGACGCGCGGATCGCCTTCGACGGCGAGGGCGCGATCCTCGCCGCCGCCATCGACTACGTCCAGGACGTCGGCGCCTACCCGGTGCCCTGGCCGGCCGGGACGGCGATGGCCGCCGGGATGTTCTTCCCGGGCCCCTACCGCGTCCCCGAAGCCGCCTTCACCACGACGTGCGTGTTCTCCAACACCTCCGGCCGCACGGCCTACCGCGGGCCGTGGCAGTTCGAGTCGGTGGCACGCGAGCTGCTGCTGGACAACGCGGCGCGCCGGATGGGGATGGACCCCGTCGAGCTGCGCCGCCGGAACCTGCTGCGGCGGGACGAACTCCCCTACACCAATCCCAACGGCATGCCCTACAGCGACATCACCCCGCTGGAGACGTTCGAGCAGGCGCTGAAGATGCTCGACTACGAGGCGTTCCGGCAGGAGCAGGAACAGGCCCGAGCCGAGGGCCGGTACCTCGGGGTGGGCACGTGCACCTACGTCGAGCCGACCACCAGCGCCATGGGACTGCACGCCACCGAGGGCGCGACGATCCGGATCGAGCCGTCCGGCAAGGTCAACGTGTACGTCTCGGGCGGGTCCAGCGGCAACAGCATCGAGACCACGGTCGTCCAGCTCGCCGCTGACGCGCTGGGGGTGGACATCGGCGACGTCCACACCATCCAGGGCGACACCGCGATCACCCCGTTCGGCGGCGGCGCGGCCGGCAGCCGGTCGGGCTCGATGAACGCGGGCGCCGTGACCGAGACCGCCTCCGTGCTGCGCGACCGCATCGTGGCCATCGCCGCGCACCACCTGGAGGCGGCGGCGGAGGACATCGAGCTGTCGCGTTCGAAGGCCTCGGTCCGCGGCGTACCCGGCTCCGAGGTGACGCTGGCCGAGATCGCGTCCATGGCCTACTTCCAGCCCGAGGCGCTGCCGCCCGGGGTCCCGGCCGGGCTGGAGGCCAGCGGCCGGTACCGCCCCGAGCATCCGATCATCTGGGCCAACGCGACGCACGTGTGCACCTGCGAGGTCGACGTGGTGACGGGCGCGGTCTCGCTGCTGCGCTACATCGTCAGCGAGGACTGCGGCCCGATGATCAACCCGAGCGTGGTGGAGGGCCAGATCGCGGGCGGCACCGTCCAGGGCATCGGGGGCGTCCTGTACGAGCACCTGGCCTACGACGCCGACGGCAACCCGGTCACCACGACGTTCATGGACTACCTCGTCCCCACGTCCGCCGAGGTGCCGGTCATCGAGCACGGGCACGTCGAGACCCCCGCGCCCGGCCCCGGCGGCTACAAGGGCGTCGGCGAGGGCGGGGCGATCGGCGCGCCGCCGGCGGTGGCCAACGCGGTCGCCGACGCGCTCGCGCCGTTCGGCGTGGAGGTCACCCGGCTGCCGCTGACGCCCCAGGCGGTCGCCGATCTGGTCCGGTCCGGGACGGTGGCGCCATGAAGCCGCCCCCGTTCGGCTACCACGCGCCGGCCGCCGCCGACGAGGCCGTCGCCCTGCTCGCCGACCTGGGCGAGGACGCCAAGGCCATCGCGGGCGGGCAGAGCCTGGTCCCCATGCTCGCCATGCGGCTGGCGACCCCGGAACACCTGGTCGACCTGGGCCGCGTGAGCGGGCTGCGCGGCATCGAGCGGCGCGACGGGTCCCTGCGGATCGGTGCCGGCATCACGCAGACCGCGATCCAGCGTTCCGCCGAGGTGGCCCGGGACGTCCCGCTGCTGGCCCGCGCGACGCCGCTGATCGGCCATTTCCAGATCCGCAACCGCGGCACCATCGGCGGGTCGATCGCCCACGCCGACGCCGCCGCCGAGTACCCCGCGGTGGCCCTGGCGCTCGACGCGCGGATGGAGATCCTGTCGCCGCGCGGCCCGCGCACCGTCCCCGCGGGCCGGTTCTTCACCGGGCTGTGGAGCACCGACCTGGCCGAGGACGAGCTGCTGACCGGCGTCGCCTTCCCCGTGCGGGGTGCACGCAGCGGGTTCGCGATCGAGGAGTTCGCCCGGCGCGGCGGTGACTTCGCGGTCGCCGGAGCCGCCGTCGCCGTCGAACTCGACGCCGCCGGACGGGTCACCCGGTGCGGCATCGGCCTGTTCGGGCTCGGGCAGTCGGCCGTGCGCGCCCCGCAAGCGGAGGACGCGCTGATCGGCTCCGCCGGCGCCGACGCCGACCCCGGCGAGGTCGGGCAGGCCGCGGTGTCGGCGCTGGAGTCGGTTCCCTCCGACCTGCACGCGTCCGCCGATCACCGGCGGCGCATCGGGGCCGACGTCGTGGCACGCGCCTGGCGGCGTGCCGTCAGTGAAGCCGGTACGGGAGGCGAGGAATGACCGACATCGACATCCAGGTCACGGTCAACGGCAGGCTGCGGCGCGCGTCCGTCCCGCCGCGCCTCACGCTGGCCGACTTCCTGCGTGAACGCTGCCGGCTGACCGGCACCCACCTGGGCTGCGAGCACGGCGTCTGCGGAGCGTGCAGCGTCATGCTGGACGGCGAGGCCGTGCGCGCCTGCCTGGTCTTCGCCGTGCAGGCCGACGGCGCGGAGATCACCACGGTCGAGGGCATCGCGTCGCCCGACGGCGAACTGTCCCCCGTCCAGGCCGCCTTCCGCGAGCATCACGGGCTCCAGTGCGGTTTCTGCACTCCGGGCTTCGTCGTCTCCGTCACCGCGTTCCTGCGCGACAACCCCGACCCCACCGACCAGGAGATCCGGGACGGCCTGTCGGGCAACCTGTGCCGCTGCACCGGCTACCAGGGCATCTTCAAGGCCGTCCGCGCGGCGGCGCAGGACGAGCGGCTCCAACCAACCGAAGAGAGGTAACGATGTCCGGACGAGTCGAGGGCAAAGTCGCTTTCATCACCGGAGCGGCACGCGGGCAGGGACGCGCCCACGCCGTGCGCCTGGCGCAGGAGGGCGCGGACATCATCGCCGTCGATGTCTGCAAGCAGATCGACACCGTGCCCATCCCCATGTCCACGCCGGAGGACCTCGACCAGACCGTGGAGCTGGTCAAGGCCCAGGGGCAGCGCATCATCGCCGCGCAGATCGACGTGCGCGACTACGACGCGCTGAAGGCCGTCGTCGACGACGGCGTGACGCAGCTCGGCCGGCTGGACATCGCCATCGCCAACGCGGGCCTCGCCGCCGACGGCGCCCCGATCAAGGACCTCGACGCCAAGCTGTGGCGGGACTCGATCGACGTCAACCTGACCGGGGTCTTCCACACCGCCAAGGTGTCGATCCCGCACATCATCGAGGGCGGCCGGGGCGGGTCGATCGTGCTGACCAGCTCGGTGGGCGGGCTGAAGGCCCACCCGCACGTCGGCAACTACGTCTCCGCCAAGCACGGCGTGGTCGGGCTGATGCGCACCCTGGCGGTCGAGCTCGCCGAGCACAGCATCCGCGTCAACTCCATCCACCCCACGCAGGTGAGCACGCCGATGCTGCTGAACGACATGACCTACCGGATGTTCCGTCCGGACCTGGAGAACCCGACCCAGGAGGACATGGCGCCGATCTCGCAGATGATGAACGCCCTCCCGGTCCCGTGGGTGGAAGCGGAGGACATCGCCAACGCGGCCCTCTTCCTGTCGTCGGACGAAGCGCGCTACATCACCGGCGTGACCCTCCCGGTCGACGCCGGAGCCATGATCAAGTGAAGGCGCGGAACCGGAGGCCGAGCTGATGACCGCGGAAGACTCCGTTCACTGGAGCCCCTACGACTGGGGTGTCTGGCAGGACCCGTACCCGACGTACCGCCGCCTCAGGGAAGAGGCGCCTCTCTACTACAACGCCGAGCACGACTTCTACGCCGTCACCCGTTTCTCCGACATCGACCAGGGCCTGCCGAACTGGCAGACGTTCTCCTCGGTCCGCGGCGGGATCCTCGAACTGATCAAATCGGGCATCGAGATCCCTCCGGGCACGCTCATCTTCGAGGACCCGCCCATCCACGACATCCACCGCCGGCTGCTCGCCCGCGTCTTCACCCCCCGGCGGATCTCCGCGCTGGAGCCCAGGGTCCGGGAGTTCTGCACGAGAACGCTGGATCCGCTGGTGGGCGAGAACCGCTTCGACCTCGTCGAGTCGCTCGGCAACCAGATGCCGATGCGCGTCATCGGCATGCTCCTCGGCATCCCCGAAGCCGATCAGGAGGCCATCCGGGAGTCGGTGGACGACGCCCTGCGCACCGAGGCGGGCGGGCAGATGGATCTCAAGGACGGCGAGAACCTCAGCAACGAGATGTTCCGCGACTACATCGATTGGCGCGCGAACAACCCGTCCGACGACCTGATGACCGAGCTGCTGAACGCCGAGTTCGAGGACGAGAACGGCACCACGCGCACGCTCACCCACGACGAGGTCCTGACCTACGTGACGGTCGTGGCGGGCGCCGGGAACGAGACGACCGGACGCCTCATCGGCTGGATGGGATCCGTGCTGGCCCAGCACCCCGGCCAGCGCAGAGAACTGGTGGAGGACGCCTCGCTGATCCCCGGCGCGATCGAGGAGCTGCTCCGGTACGAGCCGACCGGCCACGCCATCGCCCGCTATGTCACCAAGGACACCACGCTCCACGGGCAGACCGTGCCCGAGGGCAGCGCCATCATCTTCATCGTCGCCGCCGCCAACCGCGACGACCGCCTCTACACCGACCCGGACCGCTTCGACATCCACCGGAAGATGAGCCAGCAGCTCACCTTCGGCCTCGGCCCCCACTACTGCCTGGGTGCCGCGCTGGCCCGGCTGGAGGCACGCGTGGCCACGGAGGAGGTCCTCAAGCGCTTCCCCGAATGGGACGTCGACTGGGACAACACGAAACTCGCGCAGACCTCGACCGTCCGCGGCTGGGAGACCCTGCCGCTCGTCGTCGGCTGACGACCCGCCGGCTGTCGACCCACCTGCTGACGAACCACCTGCTGACAAACCACCTGCTGACGAACCACCGGCCGGTGACCCACCGGCCGGCGGTCCCGATCACGGCACCCGCGACCTGACCGGTCGCTCCGGAAAACCCCCACCCCACCCCCGGAGGCCTCATGGGCCAGCCTCGAACACACCCCGTACCGCGCCGGCGCCAGGCCGTCGCCGTGACGGCCGTACCGGTGCGGGCGGCGGGAATGACGCTCGGCGGGCTGGCCGCCGCCGGCGAGCTGTTCGCGATGGCCCTGGAGGCCCTGCGCCGCACCTGGGACGTCCGCAACTGGTTCTGGGAGTTCGTGGAGCAGTCCTGGTTCCTGGCCAAGGTGACCATGCTCCCCTCACTGATGGTCGCGCTGCCCCTGGGAGCCACCGTGGCGCTCCAGGTCGGCGACCTGGCCGGCCAGCTGGGCGCGCAGTCGGCCACCGGCGGGGCGGTGCTGGTCGGGCTGGTCCGGGAGGTCGCGCCGATCGCCTCCGCGCTCATCATCGCGGGCGCGGGCGGCTCGGCCATGACCTCCGACATGGGCGCCCGCAACATCCGCGACGAGCTGGCGGCGATGGAGACGATGGGGGTCAATCCCGTCCACCGGCTGGTCACCGCCCGGATGTGGGCCGCCGGTCTCATCTCGTCCATGCTGGCGCCCCTGGTGATCCTGTCGGGGGCCGTCGGGGGCTTCGTGTTCAACGTCCTGCTCCAGGGCGTGACGCCGGGCGCCTACTTCGACGGGGCCCTCGGCCTGCTGCGGGTGTCGGACATCGTCGTCACCCTCGGCAAGTCGTTCCTGTTCGGGCTGATCGCCGCCGTGGTGGCCTGCCACATGGGCATGAAGTGCGAGCGCAGCCCGGTCGGCGTGGGACGCGCCGTCAACCGCGCCACGGTGATCGCGTTCATGCTGGTGTTCGCGTTCAACTACGTGATCACGACCGTGTACTTCGTCGCCTTCCCCCCCAAGCTCTGATGCTGGTCAACGTGCCGCGCAAGACGGCCCTCAGAGCGGCGGGCGTCTCCACGGCGGGGACGCGGTGGCTGGCCGGGCTCTCGATGTGGCCGCGGTTCGTCGCCGCCGTGCTGTTCTACTCGATCCGCGACATCGTCTTCCGGCTCAAGTACGCCAAGACGGTGGCGCTGCAGGTCAGCGACATCGTCGTGGGCGTCGGCGCCAAGGTGGTCGGCGGCGGCATGATCTTCGTGATCTTCACCATGTCGCTGTTCCTCGGCACCGAGGTCGGCGTGCAGGTCTACACCGGCCTCCAGGTCATCGGCGCGGAGTCGTTCATGGGCCTGGTCGGCTCGTTCGTCAACGTCCGCGAGATCACCCCGGTGATCGCGGCGGTGGCCCTCGCCGCGCAGTGCGGCTCGGCGTTCACCGCCGAACTCGGCGCGATGCGCATCTCCGAGGAGATCGACGCCCTGGAGGTCATGGGCATCAACTCCTTCGTCTACCTGGTCTGCACCCGGGTCGTCGCGGCGCTGATCGCGCTGGTGCCGCTCTACCTGATCGCCCTGTTCGCCAGCTTCTTCGCCACCAGGACCATCAGCACGCGGTTCTTCGACCTGGCCCCCGGCGTGTACGACTACTACTTCCACCTCTACCTGCCGTTCAGCGACCTGGTGTTCAGCACCATCAAGGTGGGGGTGTTCGCGTTCGCCGTGATCACCATCCACTGCTGCTACGGCTACTACGCCACCGGCGGCCCGGTGGGGGTCGGGCAGGCGGCCGGCAAGGCGATCCGCCTGTCGATCATCGTGATCGTGACGCTCAACCTGCTGCTGTCCTACGTGTTCTGGGGACGGGGCGGATCGGTGAGGCTCGCCGGATGATGGACCAGACGTTGAACGGGGACGGCTCCACGCTCCGGCGCGCGGGCATCGCGGTGCTGACGCTCGTGGCCGTCGCGGCGACCGTGTACGCGCTGCTCACCAAGCCCTGGGAACCCGAGGGCACCCGGCTGACCGCCGACTTCGGCGGTGCCGGCCAGGGGCTGACCACCACCTCACCGGTCCGGCTGCGCGGCGTCACGGTCGGCCAGGTCGCGGAGATCGCGCTGCGCGCGGACGGCCGCGCCCGCGTGACGCTGCGCATCGACGAGGGGATCAGGGTCCCGGCCACCGCGACGGCCTCGCTGGAACCCGAATCGGTGTTCGGGCCGCAGTTCATCAACCTCATCCCGGGGAAGGGCGAGTCGACGGGCCCCTACCTCGCCGCGCGGGGGCACATCGGCTCCACCGCCGAGGCGGGAGACCTGAACGGGCTGCTCCAGGACGCCGACAGGACGCTCGCCGCGATCGACCCCAAGGACGTCGCGATCATCGTCGGCACGCTCGCCCAGGGGCTCGGCGGGCAGGGCGAGACGCTCGGCGGCGTCATCGAGAGCACCGACGAGATCGTCGCGGTCGGCCACCGCAACCGCGAACGGGCCCGCAGGTTCACCGCCGACCTGGCGCGGCTCGCCGAGATCCGCGGCGTGGGCGCGTCGATCGCCGGCCTGGCCGGCGACACCGGCGCGGTGATCGACACCGCCGCCTCCGGGCAGGGCCGGCTCAAGCGCCTCGCCGCCGGGACCGGCGAGCTGTCGCGGACGGTCGCGGGCGGCCTGGACCGCCACGGCGGGCAGCTCGCGGCCGGGGCCCGGTCCGCCGAACGCGCCGCCGGGCTCGTCTACGACCAGCTCGGCATCGCGGGCACGTCCGTCCGCACGATGACCGACCTGCTCCCCATCTACCGCGCGATCACCTGGCCGGTCGCCCCGGACGGTGAGCGGCGGATGATCGCGGTGAAGATCTACCTCCCGTCCGATCCGTGCGAGCTGATCGTCGGGCTCTGTCCCGCGAACCGGGGAGCCGCCGGGACCGGCTCCGGACTCACGGGAGGGCGGTGACATGAGCAGACGTCCCGAGAAGGGCGTGTCGTCCCTGGTGCGCCTGGTGGCGTTCCTGAGCGTGACGATGACCCTCACCGCGTTCATGGCGGTGCAGATCGCCCGGCTCGACTTCTCCGGCTCCTACACGGTCACCGCGACGTTCGACGACGTCAGCGGGCTGATGGAGGGCGACCAGGTGAAGATCGCCGGGGCGCCGGTGGGCCAGGTCGAGGCGATCAGGGTGCGGGACGGACGCGCCGAGGTGCGCCTCGCGGTACGGGAGGGGCACCGGCTGCCCTCCGACAGCGAGGCCGCGATCCGCTGGCGCAACCCCATCAGCGGGCGCGTGATCTACCTGATCCCCGGCACGTCCCCCGCACCGCTGCGGGACGGCGGCACCATCGGCCGCACCCGCTCGGTCGTCGACATCGGCGAGCTGATCGCCCAGCTCGCCCCGCTCACCCGCACCCTGGACGCCAAGCAGATCAACCGCCTGATGACCTCGATCTACCAGGCGCTGGAGGGCAACGAACGCGAGGTCGGCCAGCTGGTCACCAACATCGACCGGCTCTCGTCCACCATCGCGGCGCGCCGGCAGACGCTGAAGCAGACGCTGCGCGACTTCTCGACCGTCAGCGAGGTGCTCGCCCGCCGCGACAAGCAGATCGCGCAGATGACCGACAACCTGGTCACCCTCTCCGACGCGTTCGTCGACAACCGCAAGCTCGTCGACCGGGCGGTCGTCGAACTCGCCGCGATGGTCCGCACCACCGACGCCCTCGCGGGACGCAACGCCGACCAGCTGGCCCGGACGATCGAGCGGCTGGGGTTCGTCATGGGCGGCACCAGCCGCAACCTGGACCGGCTCAAGCCCCTCCTGGAGTCGGCCGGACCGAAGATGGCCCGCATCAGCGACATCATCGACGAGGGCAGATTCCCGGTCGGCGCCGCGCCCTGCATCACGCTGGCGCCCGGCAAGTGCCCGTACGACACCCGCCTGAACGACTACCCGGATCAGGGCGCCCGCGTCCCGTCCGGGCCGATCCCAGGAGGCGGCTGATGGCGCTCAAGTCCTTCCGCGACCGCAACCCCGTCGTCGTCGGGGTCGTCTCGCTCACCGTCCTGTCCGTGGCCGTCACCACCGCGTTCCTCACCGGGACGCTCGGCCTGCTCGCCGACCGGTACACGATGACCGGCGTCTTCGCCGACACCGGCGGGCTGCGCTCGGGCAACGACGTGGAGGTCGCCGGCGTCCTGGTCGGGAAGGTCAGCGAGGTCGAACCGGACTTCACGGGCGGCCGGGTGGTGATCACCTGGAAGGTCGACCGGGACGTCGACCTCGGCCCGCGCACCCGCGCGGAGATCCGGACGAACAACGTCCTCGGCGGCCGGTACCTGCGGCTCAGCGGCCCCGTCGCCGAGCCCCACATGGCGGACGTGCCCGAGGAGCGCCGGCGGGTGCCGCGCGAGCGCACCTCGACCCCGACGACGGTCAACGACGTGCTCGACTCCTCCACCGAGGCGCTGTCCGGGCTGGACACCGAGACGATCTCCAAGGTCCTGGCCCAGGTGGAGGGCATCTCCGAGCAGGGCCGGGGCCGCCTCGGCGGCGCCCTGCGCAACCTCTCCCTGCTGGCCGAGACCGTCAACGACAGCGACCCGCAGATCCGGCGGCTGCTGTCCGACGGGAACCGCCTCGTGGAAGTCGTCAACTCCAAGGACCGGGAACTGTCCCGGCTGGCCTCGAACGCCTCCGTCCTGCTGAACCAGCTGCGCGACCGGCAGGCGGAGCTGAGCGTGCTGCTCGGCAGCGGCAGCCGCACCGTGCAGAGCCTGACGCGGCTCATCTCCACCGAACAGGACGAGCTGATCTCCATCGTCGACGACCTGGGCACCACCATGCAGACCCTCGAACCGCAGATCGCCGATCTCAACGAGACACTCAGCCGCGCCGGGCCCACCCTGACCGGGTTCGGCGCGTTCCACTCCGGCCCCTTCGCCGACGTCGTCTTCAGCCAGATCGGCCCGCTGACGGCGGGCGACCTGCAGAAGCTCGCGGCGTCGATGCGCAACGGCGGGACGGCCCCGTGAGCCGGCCGCCGCGCGTCCTGCTCGCCGTGGCGCTCGCCGCCGCGCTCGCCACCGCCATGGGCGGCTGCGCCGTGCTGCCCGGCGGGGCCGGCGTCTACCGGATCACCGTGTACTTCGCCAAGGCCCCGTCCCTGTACGAGGACTCCCGGGTCAAGGTGATGGGCGCCAACGTCGGCACGATCGAGGACGTCCGGACCGAGGGCCGCCAGGTCCGGGCCACGCTGCGGATCAGTAACAAGGTGCCGATCCCCCGCGACGCGCGCGCCACGATCGTGGCGTCCAACATCATCGGCGAGCGCGGCATCGCGCTGTCCCCGCCGTGGAAGCGGGGCATGCCGCGCGCCCCGTCCGGGATGGTGATCCCGCAGGAGCGGACCGACCTGCCGGTGGAGATCGACGAGGCGCTGACCGTGCTCACCGAACTGACCCGGTCCATCGACCCCGAGGGGCTGCGCGGGGCCCTGGAGGGCGGCGCCGGGGCGGTCGACGGCCACGGCGGAGACGTCAACCGGGCGCTCGGCACCACCGGCGACCTCGTCGGGAACCTCGCCGCGCAGGACCGCGAGCTGGTCGCGCTGGCCCGCAACCTCAACGAGATGGCCACCTCGCTCAACCGGCGGGACGAGAAGCTCACCGCCCTCATCGGCGACATCTCCGCGGCCGGCCGCACCCTGTCCGGCGAGCGGGCCGAACTGAAGGCCTTCCTCTCCGGTCTGGAGGGCCTCATCCGCCGGGGCGGCGCGGTCGTCTCCGCCTACCGGGAGAAGCTCCCGGCCACCCTGAGCGAGACGTCCGAACTCGTCATGACGCTCAAGGCCAACAGCGCGTCGATCGCCAACGCGATCCGCGGGCTCGCCCAGGTCAGCGACATGCTCATCGAGACGTGGGAGCCCGAGAACCGGACCATCACGCTGCGCGCGCAGGTCAACGCCAACCTCCGGATCTGGCTCCAGCCGCTCTTCGAGGCCATGGGCTGGGGCGAGGTGCCCTGCTTGGACCAGCGCGGCGACGGCTGCACCATCCGGCGGGAGGGAGGGTCATGAGAATGCGGCCGATGGGAGCGAGGGCACTCGCCGCGATCGTCCTGGCGGCCGGAACGTGCACGGCATGCTCGGTGCAGACGCTCGGCGCGCCCAAGGGCGACTTCACCCTCTACGCGGTCTTCGACGACGTCCAGAACCTCGTGACCGGGCACGGCGTCCAGGTCGCCGACGTCCGCATCGGCACCGTCACCGGCGTCCGGCTGAAGGGCTACAAGGTCAAGGTCACGATGTCCATCGCGGACGACCGCCGCCTGCCCGTCGGGACCACCGCCTCGATCGCCAAGACCTCGCTGCTGGGCGAGAACTACGTCCGACTGATCCCGCCCGCCGGGAAGGCCATGACCGCCGGCCCGTTCCTCGCCACCCGCGCCGTGATCACCCGGACGTCGGTGAAGCCCGACCTGGAGACCGTCACCGCGAAGGTGGGCCCGATCCTCGCCGCTGCGGGCGGGCAGGACCTCGACGCCATCGTCACGTCGCTGGCCACGGCCACCGGCGGCCGCGGCCCCCAGCTCAACCGGATCGTCAAGCGCGCCAGCGAGCTGTCCGGCAGCTACGCCGCCGCGGCCGGCGACCTCGCCGAGGTCGTGGACGGGCTGGGACGGCTCAGCGCCGGCCTCGCCAAGGGCAGCCGCGACCTGGAACGGCTGCCGGAACGGGTGTCGCAGGCCACCGAACGCGTGCGCAACGACCGCGCCGAGCTGAAGTCGGCCGTCCAGGAGCTCGTCAGGATGGCCGAGTCGTTCAACGGCACGTTCGAGGAACGGCACGGGCAGCGGCTGCGGCGGCTGCTCGTGCGCGTCGACGGGATCCTCGCCGCCATGACACGCGGCAAGGACCAGCTCAAGGCGTTCACCGACCTGCTGTACACGGGGTTCGCCGGCCGCCCCTCGATGAGCAACGACGGCCAGGCGATCGCCCATGTGTGGCTCGCCGGGTTCCTCCCGCCCTCCCCGGGCGGGCAGGAGCCCCGCGACCCCGCCCGCGAGATGCGCCGCCTGCTGGCGCCCCGGTGAGGCCGCGATGAACTCACGCATCGTCACCAACCTGATCTTCTTCGCCGCGCTCGGGGTGCTCCTCTCCATCTGGGCGGTGACCAGCATCATCACCGTCGACGCCCTGCGCCGCCCGGTCACCGTGACCGCCGAGTTCGCCTCCTCCCCCGGCCTCCGCGCCGACCTGGAGGTCGCCTACCTGGGCGTGCGGGTCGGCAGCGTCGGGGACGTGGACCTGCGTCCCGGCCGGGTGGCCGTGCAGCTGAAGCTGGACCGCGGCGCCACGGTCCCCGCGGCCGCCCACGCCGCGGTCCTGCGCAAGTCCGTCATGGGCGAGCCCTATGTCGCCCTCACCCCGCCCTCCGGACCGGGCGGGCGGCCGCTGCGGGCCGGCGACCACATCCCGCTGTCCCGCACGTCCGTGACGGTCGAGTACAAGAAGCTCTTCGACAGCGCCGGGGACCTGCTGCGCGCCATCCCGCCCCGGGAGACCCGGACCCTGACCAGCGAACTGGCCACCGGCCTCGAAGGACGCGGCGGGACGCTTCGCGACCTCATGGGCGACGCCCACCAGCTCACCGGGACCCTCGCCGCCGAATCCTCCGTCCTCGACAGCCTCTCGGTGCAGCTCACCCAGCTCACCGGCACGCTGGCCGCCTCCGGACCCGAGCTCGGGTCCGGCGTCAACGACCTCGCCGCGTTCACCGCCACGCTCAAGGACTCCAGGAACGATCTCGACAGCGTCCTGCGGCGCGGCCCCGGGCTCGTCGACCAGGTGAACGGCACGCTGGAGGCGTCCCGGCCGGGTATGCGCTGCATGCTGCACGCCTTGGGCGTCCAGTCGCCGCCCCTCTTCACCCCGGAGGCGTCCAGGCTGCTGCGCCACTCGCTCACCGTGTTCGGCACCCGGATCCCCGACGTGACCGACTCGGTCGTGGAGCCGAACCCCGAAGGTACGCACGTCCGGTTCAAGGTCGTGCTCGACTTCGCGGGACCCGTGGGGGACCCCGACGAGTACGGGGAGTCGCTCATCCCGGCCAAGCCCCCGCTGTACGAGTGCGCGGGGAACGGGCGGCAGGTCGCGGCGCCCCCGCCGGGCACGGGAGAGAAGGGAACACCCGCCCTGAAACAGGGGCCGTTCACCGCCGAGGCCTCCCCCGCCGCGGACCGGGAGCCCGGCACCTCGCCGTCGTCACGGTGGCTGCCCCTGCTGCCGATCCTCGCCGCCGCCCTCGTCCTGGGGGTCGCCGCCGGCCGCCTGGGCACCGCCATCCGCCGCCGACACACGAGCTGACTGGAGCGCACCATGACCACCAAGACCGGCACCATCAAGACAGGCAAAGCCAAGACCGACACCGCCAAGACCGACACCGGCAAGACCGGCAAGGCCGGCACGAAGACGGACCCCGACGAGGAGACACGTCCCGAAGACGAGGCCCGCACGGAAGAGGCCGCCGATGCCGAAGAGAAGTCCGCTGGGAGCACGGACGAGGGCACGTCCGATGACGTTCCCGAGGACACCGGCGAGGACGCGCCCGAGGCCGAGGACGAAGCGGTCCCCGCGCCGCGGGACGGACCGGCGGGACGGCGCGGGACGCGCTGGGCCGGCAGGGCGGTGTCCGCGGCCCGCCGGGTCTCGTCCGTTCACCGGTCACGGGCGAGCGTGGTCCTGGTCCTCCTCGCGCTGGCGGCCACGACCGTCACGGCCACGCTGCAGTGGCGCGAGGCGGGCCGGCTCTCCCAGGAGGCCGACACCCGGCAGCGGGTCGGCACCCGCGCCGCCGAGTTCGGGCAGGCGCTGCTGGCCTACGAGCACACCGACCTCGACGGTTCGCGCGCCCGGATCCGGCAGCTCACCGCCACCGACTTCGGCAGGAGCTACGAGGCGGCCTTCGACGGCCTCGCCGCCGTCATCGGCAAGTACAAGGCCGACGCCACCGCGACCGTCCGCGACACGTACGTCAACGAGATCGAGGGGGACCGCGCCAAGGCGCTCGTCGTCCTGGACTCCGAAGTGCGCAGCACCGCCGGCACGCGCCGCGTGCTCGGCAGCAAGCTGCTCCTGGAACTCGTGCGCGAAAAGGGCCAGTGGCGCGTCAGCGGGCTCGTCTCCCTGGAGGCCGACCACGAGTCCATGACCAAACCAGACGGCACCCCCGCGTCCCCCGAACCTTCGGACGGCGATCCCGCCGTGCCGCCGGGCTCCCCCGAGAAGCCCTGAGGCGACCTGAGGCGGCCTGAGGCGCGACGCCGGGCGGGAGCGTGGCTCCGACCGCCATGTTGATCACGCCGATTGTGGGGGCACGGACAGTGGCGCACGTCACACGCCTCACCGACGATGGCGGTCACCCCCCATCCGAGGAGGTCACGTGCGCCTGAGGATCAGACACGGGATCTGGGCCGCCGTCGCGGCCGCCGCCTTGGCATCGACCTCGCTGTCCATCGTCCACGCCGCCGTCCCGCCACCGGTCCAGAGCCCGCTCGCCGAGTACGACATCAGCGGCACCTACGTCAGCGGGGTCTCGTCCGGCGGCTTCATGGCCAACCAGCTCCACGTCGCCTACTCGTCGCTCTTCCAGGGAGCCGGCATCTTCTCCGCCGGCGCCTACGACTGCGCGCAGAACAGCCTGAGCACGGCGCTCAACGCCTGCATGGCCACCTACCTGCCCCGCAAGACCCCCGCCGAGCTGCAACAACTGACCCGCGACCGCGCCGCCGCCGGAACCGTCGACCCCGTTCAGAACCTGTCGGGCGACCCGGTGTGGCTGTACCACGGCACCTCCGACACCACCGTCGCCGAGGAGGTCAACGACGACCTCGCCACCTACTACCGCGGCCTGGGCGCGGGCGTCGCATACGACCGCGGCTCGGCGGCCGGGCACGCCTGGATCAGCCCGATCGGCCCCAACTCCTGCACGGTCACCCAGTCGCCCTGGATCAACGACTGCGGCGGCGACGCCGTCGGGGACATGCTGACCCACCTGTACGGCGCGGTGGAGCCCGCCGCCGCGTCCCTGACCGGCGAGCTGATCCAGTTCGACCAGAACGCCTACGTCCCGGGCGGTGACGCCACCTCCGTCAGCATGGGCGACGAGGGATTCGCCTACGTCCCGCAGGTGTGCGAGGAGTCGTCCTGCACGCTGATGGTCGCCCTGCACGGCTGCTACCAGTACTACGGCAACATCGGCGACACCTTCATGGACAAGGCGTACCTCAACGAGTACGCCGACACCAACGCCATGGTCGTGCTGTACCCGCAGGCCACGGCGTCGGGCCTGAGCAATCCGCGCGGCTGCTGGGACTGGTGGGGATACCAGTCCGCCCAGTACCCGCTCAAGACCGGCCCGCAGATGGTCGCCGTCGTCAACATGGTCGAGGCCATGAGCGAAGGCGGCACCACCCCGCCCACCACGCCGCCGACGACGACGCCGCCACCGACGCAGACACCCGCGTGCGTGACCGCGTCCAACTACGCGCACACCACCGCTGGAAGAGCCCGCCAGTCCATGGGCTACACCTACGCCAACGGCTCCGACCAGAACCTCGGCCTGTGGAACCTCTACACCACCAGCACCATCAAGGAGACCGGCCCCGGCCACTGGGTCAGATGCTGATCTGAGCACCTGACGGCCCTTCCAGCGCCGGCTAGCCCGTCCCAGCGCATGGGAAAGGGGCCCGGAACGACCTCCGGGCCCCTTTTCCCATTCCGGGTGTGCGGATCTCAGGAGACCTCAAGGCCGAAGGCCTCCATGGGCTCGCTGACCGGCTGGAAGAAGGTGACGCCGCCGATCTGGCAGTCGCCCGAGCCGCCCGAGGTGAGGCCGAGGGCCGTGCTCCCGCTGAAGAGCGCGCCTCCGCTGTCGCCCGGCTCCGCGCAGACCGTGGTCTGGATCAGGCCGCTGACCGTGCCCTCGGGGTAGTTCACCGTGGCGCCGGTGGCGGTGACGCGGCCGGTGGCCAGCCCGGTGGTGCTGCCGCTGCGCGCGACCTCCTGGCCGACGACGGCCTCACCGGCCTCGGTGATCTCTTGCGCCTGGCCGTTGTAGAGGTTGACCGCGCCCTCCCCCGCCTCCTCGGTCTGGACGAGCGCGAAGTCGTCGCCGGGGAAGCTGCTCTCCACCGTGGTGCCGAGAAGCCGGGCGCCCTCCTGGTCGGCGGTCCAGTTCTCGACGACGTTGCCGCAGTGCCCGGCGGTGAGGAAGAAGTTCTCCGCGCCACGGGTGACGTTGAAGCCGAGCGAGCAGCGCGCCCCCTGGCCGAAGATCGGGTCGCCGCCGAGCGCGAAGGTGCGCAGGCGCCCGTCGATGCGGACCATCCGCACCGCCGACCCCATCCGCCCGGCCGTCCGGCGGACCTTCGCCATCTGCGCCCCGGTGACCGAGTCGTCGGTCCACACCGTGACCCTGGACGTGGCCGGGTCGACGGCCCAGCCGGTGCCCGCCACGCCCGTGAAGGACTGGCGGAGGCTGGCGGTGATCCGGTTCAGCGTCGCCGGGCTGCGCCGCGTCATCCTGGGCACGGCACCGGCCGAGCGCACCATGGCGGCGTCACCGGCGTTGGTGACGGTGACGACCGGCCGGCCCGCGGAGTCGACGTAGGCGCCGGCCGTGCGGGCGCCGAGCCGGTCGGTAAGCCTCGCCGCCAGCGTCCCGGCCGAACCTCGCCGAGTGTCCGATGCCCGTTCGCCGGTCAGCGCGGCCTGCTGCTCGCCGCCGGACCGGTCCGGCATCCGCACCACGTACAGCGAGCCGGCCACGAGGCCTGCGGATCCGGCGGCCACCGCGGTGCACGTCACCGCGGTGCGCAGACGACTCTTTCTGGCCCTCATGGGGGGTTCCTCCAAGGTCCGACATCCTGGATCTACGCGTGGGGATACGCGGCCCGGGGCCGTCCGAGTTCAAGGCCCGGCGGAGGGGCAGGTGAGGGGCCTGCGAGGCGGCCGGAGTTCGGTAGCGTCGGGTTCATGCGGCTTCATGTGGGGTGCGCGATGTGGACCCATCCGTCGTGGCAGGGGCGGTTCCTGCCCCATCCGCTCCCTCCCGGCGAGCGGCTGCGGGCCTATGCGGGCTGGTGCAACGCGGTCGAAGGCAACACGACCTTCTACGCGACGCCGTCGAGGAGCACGGTGGAGACCTGGGCGCGGCAGACCTCCCCCGACTTCCGGATGGCGGTCAAGCTGCCGAGGCCGATCACCCACGAGCGGCGTCTCGACGTGGCCGGCGACGAACTCCGGGCGTTCCTGGCCGCGATCGAGCCGCTCGGGCCGCGGGCCCACGCGCTGTGGGTGCAGCTGCCGGGCTCGTTCGGCCCCGCCGACCTCGGCACGCTGGCGGGCTTCCTGCGCCGCCTGCCCCGCGAGCACCGGTACGCCGTCGAGGTGCGTCACCGCGCGTTCTTCGAAGACCCGCGATCCGAGCGCGACCTCGAGCGGGTTCTCGGCGGAGCGGGCGCCGAATGGGTCCCGTTCGACACCACCATGTTCTTCGGGACCCGCCCCACCAGCGACGCCGAACGCGACGCGTGGACGAAGAAACCCCGCGTGCCCCGGAGATCGGCGGCGCTGACCGGCCGTCCGATCGTCCGATACCTCGGACGGGACGACACGGCGAAGACGGTCGAGGGCTGGCAGCACTGGGTCGGGAAGGTCACCGAATGGCTCCGTGAGGGACGTTCGCCGACCGTTTTCGTCCACACGCCGGACAACGCCGAGGCACTGACGCTCGCCCGCCGGTTCCACGACGAGGTGAGGAGCCGGGTGCCCGGCCTCGAACCGCTGCCCGAGCCGGAGCCGGCCGAGCCCCCGACCCTCTTCTGACGGCTCCCCCGCGCGGAGGTCCCGACGAACGGCCCCGGCTTGCGGCGCCCGCCGGTTGATGCTGGAAGTGAGGGTCAGGGCGGTCCCGCCCGGGTAGGTCAACGGCGTCCTCGCCGGAAGGAGAACACGCCATGCTGGTCCGGGAGGCGATGACCTCACCCGTCGTGACGATTCCGCGGACGGCCACCGTCCGGCAGGCCATCCGCGTCCTGGACGAGCACGGCGTCACCGCGCTGCCCGTCGTGGACGAACCGGACCGGCTCGTCGGCATCGTCAGCGAGATGGACCTGCTGAAGGGCGTCTTCGAGCACGACCCGAGGGCGTTCGCCCGGCCGGTCGCCACGCCCGCGACCCCTTCGCCGCGCCTGGTCGGGGACGTCATGACCCGCGACGTGGAGACCGCCCGTCCCAACACCGACGTCGCGGTGCTCGCCGAGACGATGATGAAGACGCGGATCAAGAGCGTCCCGGTGCTGGCCGGCTCCGCCGTCGTCGGCATCGTCAGCCGCCGCGATCTCATCGCGATCCTGGCGCGCGGCGACGCCCGGATCCGGGACGACGTGCTGGCCGCGATCGCCGAGTACGGACCCGCCGGGTCACGCTGGGACGTGTCGGTGCGGGACGGCGCCGTCGAACTGCGCGGACGCGCGGACGAGCCGGCACAGCGGATCGCCGGAGTCCTCGCCCAGACCGTCCCCGGCGTCACCCACGTCTCCATCCACGGCTGACAGCCCGGCCGGGCGAGCGCGGGCGGGACAGGTGTGCGCGTTGGCGCTACTTGCCGGCCTTGGCGCGCCCCTTCCC
>NZ_SMKK01000049.1 GCF_004348425.1 Actinomadura sp. 7K507 | reverse complement strand
CCACGGCCCTCCCGCCCCGTCCCGCTCCACGGACGCGACCTCGGTGTGGAACCGGATGTGCGGGGTGACTCCGAACCGCTCGGCGTAGTCGGCGAGATATCCCGCGACCATGTCGGCGGACGGGTAGTCCGGCCACCGCCCCGGCATCGGGAAGTCCGCGAACTCCGTGCGCCCCTTGCTGGTGTTGAGGTGCAGGGACGCGTAGGCGGGCGACAGGCCGCTGCCGTTGCCGCGCGCCCAGAGCCCGCCGGGACGGTCGCCCTTCTCGTAGACCACGGCCTCGAGACCCGCGTCGCGCAGCGCCTTGCCGGTGGCGAGACCGGCCGCCCCCGCACCGATCACGGCGACACGACAGGTCATTCAGCACTCCGCAGGTGAACATTGATTGTGGTGAGGTCCAACTTTAGGCAGGAGCGCCCGTGAGGGACATGGACGCGACCACGCATTTGGCGACCGAACTTGTGGTGCAACACAATCGTCGTCATGAACGAGGATGACACCGACTGGACGCCGGTCATCGACCTCATCGAGCGCGTCAACGGCGACGAGGACCTGCTGGCGTCCGTGGTCGCCGGGGTGTCCTCGCTGGTACGGGAGGTGTCGGTGCTGCCGCCCGCCGACATCGCCGGCCACACCCGCGTGCTGCTCGCCGCCGCGACCCGCGCGATCGCGTCCCGGCGCGGGCCGACCGAGGCGGAACTGTCGTTCGTGGCCGAGCTCGGCGTCACCCGCGCCAGGCAGGGCGTGCCCATCGAGGCCGTCCTCAGCGCCATCCACGTCGCCGAACGCGCCATCTGGTCCCGGGCACGGGAGGTGGCGGCCCGCGAGGGCATCCGGGCCGGCCTTCTCCTCGACGCGCGGGAACTGTACGACGACTGGGCCGAAGCCGTCCGGTCCCGGCTGATCAAGGCGCACCGCGAGGCGCAGGCGGGCGGACGGGCGGGCCCGGACGAGCGCGACGCCGCGATCCTGCGCCGCCTCCTGGACGGCGGGTCGGCCGCCGCCCTGGCCGCCGCCGAAGCGGGCCTCCCGCCCAACACCCCGCTCTGGGTCCTGACCACCCGCCCCGCCGGCGCCCACGAACCCCCGCGCCGCCTCACCGCCACCACACGCGACGTGCCGGGCTCGCGCGGTCCAGGGGTGTCGGCACTGCTGGACGGGTTGCTGGTCGCCGTGGCCGTGCGGGCGCCCGCGGCCGACGGCGCCGCATACGCGGTCGGGATCGCGGGACCGGCGGAGCCGGAGAACCTGGCGGCCGCGCGCCGGCTCGCCGTGTCCGCGCTCGCCGCCGCGGAGGCGACCGGCCGGACGGGGCCGGTGCACGCCGCGGACGTCGCCGTCCTCGCCGCGATCACCGACCGCACCGACCTGGCCTCCGTCCTGCTCGAACGGCACCGGGCGGCCTGGACCGGCCTCGGCGCGAGCGGCGAGCCGGTCGCGCGGGCGGTGTGCGCCTGGCTGGAGGCGGGGCGCGACGTGACCTCGGCGGCCGGACGCCTGTTCGTGCACCCCAACACGGTGCGGAACCGGGTCCAGCGCTTCACCGAGGCCACCGGGATCGACCCGTCCGACACGTTCGGCGCCGTCAACGCCTGGTGGCTCTGCCGGACCTGGCTCGCACCCGCATGACCGTCGGCGACGCCGACACCGGGAAGATCCGTCGCCGGAACGATCAACCTTTCCGCCTCCCGCCGCGTCAGAATCGTGGGAACGCCGGTACGAATCCGAGGAGCGGCCTGTGACGCGGTGGCGCGTGTCGGATTTCGAGGAGATCCGGGAACTGGGGCGCGGGGCGCAGGGACGGGTCGTCCTCGCGCGGCACGCCGAACGCGGTTTCCCCGTCGCGATCAAGTACCTGCCGGCCGGGGCCGACCCGGACGCGCGGGAACGGTTCCGGCACGAGGCCGTGATGCTCGGACGGGTCGACAACCCGCATGTCGCGCGGCTGTACCGGCTCGTCGAGCACGACGGGGAGCTCGCCATCGTGATGGAGGCGGTGGACGGCGTCTCGTTCAAGGAGATCATCGGCCGGTACGGAACCCTGGAGCCCGAGGCCGCGCTCACCGTCCTGAAGGGCTCGCTGCTCGGCCTCGCCGCCGCCCACGCCGCCGGCGTCGTGCACCGGGACTACAAGCCCGCCAACGTGATCGTCCCCGCCGACGGGCGCAGCAAGCTCATCGACTTCGGCGTCGCCACGGCCGAGGGCGCCGCGTCGGGCGCGGGCACGCCGCTCTACATGGCGCCCGAGCAGTGGCGCGGCGAGCCCGCCACGCCCGCCACCGACGTCTACGCCGCCACCTGCGTGTTCTTCGAGTGCCTGACGGGCGGCCGCGCGTACGGGGGCGGCGACCGCGCGTCGGTCATGGCGGGCCACCTGTCCGGGGACGTCCCGGCCGACGAGGTCCCCGGGCCGCTGCGCCCGCTCATCGCCGCCGGCATGGCCAAGGACCCGGCGGAGCGCCCGCCCGGCGCGGCGGAGTTCGTCGGGGAACTGGACGAACTGGCGCGGACGGCCTACGGGACCGGCTGGGAGTCCAAGGGCCTGCGCACGCTCGCCGGGAGCGCCGTCGCGCTCTCCGCGCTGTTCCCCATCGCCGCCGGTCTCCTCCCGGCCGGCACGGCGGCCGCGGGGGCCGGGGCGGGAGCCGGGACGGCCGCCGGATCGACGGGCCTGCTCAGCGCGGTCGGCACCAAGACGGCCGCCGCCATCGCGGGCACCGCCGTCGTCGGCGCGACGGCCGGAGGCGTCGGCGTCTACCAGGCGTCCACGTCCGCGGAGGAACACCCGGCCGTGGTGAGCACCACCCCGACCCCGTCCGGGGAGCCGATGCGGATCGGCAAGATCACGATCCGCGCCCCGGCCGCCTGGAAGACGCACCCGATGCAGAACCGGGACACCTCCCCCGGCGAATCGACCCCGCCCGACAGCTACTACGTGGCAACCGCGAACAACTGCGACGAGATCGTGGAGCAGGGCGGCATCGCTCCCAGCGCCTACATGTGCCGGGGGTTCTTCGTGCTGGGTCCCAGCTTCTTCGACGCGCCCGGCGCGTACATCGCCAGCCCGTACAAGACCAGCGACAGCTACGGGGTGCTGTTCGGCCAGGACGAGGGCATGAGCTGCCCCCGGCACGAGAACCTGCGGGCGGTCGGCGTCGAGCACGGCGCCACGCGGACGGCGCAACGGTTCGCCGACATCGGCTCGAAGAAGGCGGAGTACAACCAGTGGCGCGTCCCCTGCTACACCCGTGACGCCACCACCGACGACCCGATCGGCTACGGCCCCACCCGCAGGACGCAGTTCGCCTACACCGAGCGCCTGTGGTACCTCCCACAGTCGAAGATGCTGGTCGTCGACCTCTGGGACACCCCCGGCCTGGAACGCCGCCTGACCGACGCCGAATGGGCTTGACCGCATCCGGCTCAGTCGCCGGTGGGGTCCAGGGTTCTCGCCTCCTCTGCCAGTTGCCTGGCGGTGGCCGGGGAGCCTGCCGCGTCCAGTTCGTGGCCCAGTTCTTCCAGTTCGCGGCCGCCGGCCATGAGGGCGGTCAGTTCGTCGCGGGTGATCTCCTCCTTGGTGTGGTAGGCGATGCTCTGGCCGCGGTTGAGGATCAGGAAGCGGTCGCCGACCGGGTAGGCGTGGTGCGGGTTGTGGGTGATGAAGATGACCGCGAGGCCCCGTTCCCGCGCCTGGACGATGTAACGCAGCACCACCCCGGCCTGCTTGACGCCCAGGGCGGCCGTGGGCTCGTCCAGGACGAGGGCCTTGGCGCCGAAGTAGACGGCGCGGGCGATCGCCACGCACTGCCGCTCGCCGCCGGAGAGGGTGCCGATGGGCTGGTTGACATCGCGGAGGTCGATGCCCATCGCGGCCATCTCGCCGTGGGTGGTGGACCGCATGAACTCGACGTCCAGGCGGCCGAGGCCCTTGCGCTTCTCCGAGCCGAGGAAGAAGTTGCGCCAGACCGGCATCAGCGGGACGACCGCGAGGTCCTGGTAGACCGTCGCGATGCCGCGGTCGAGCGCGTCGCGGGGCGAGGCGAACGCGACCTTCTCGCCCTGCACCTCGTAGGCGCCCGTGTCGTGGCGGTGCAGCCCCGCGACGACCTTGATGAGGGTGGACTTGCCCGCCCCGTTGTCGCCCAGGACGCACGTCACCTCGCCGGCGGACGCCTCCAGGCTCACGTCCCGCAGCGCGATGACGTTGCCGTAGTTCTTGCCGACGCCGCTCAGCCTGAGCAGCGGCGCGTCGTTCACATGCACGGGAGACGCGGTCACGAGGCTCGCTCCACTCTGCGCCGGACGACCAGGTTCACCACGGTGGCGATGAGCAGCATCGCGCCGAGGAAGAACCGGAACCAGTCGGGATTCCACTCCGCGTACACGATGCCCTTGTTCGTCATGCCGAAGATGAACGCGCCGATCGCCGCGCCGATCGCCGATCCGTACCCGCCGGTCAGCAGGCATCCGCCGATGACCGCGCAGATGATGTAGAGGAACTCGTTGCCGACGCCCTCCCCGGACTGGACGGTCGCGAACGCGAACACCAGGTGCATGCCGGAGAACCAGGCGCAGAAGGCCACGCCCATGAACAGGCCGATCTTGACGCGGGCGACCGGGACGCCGACCGCGCGGGCGGCGGCGGCCGATCCGCCCGCCGCGAAGATCCAGTTGCCGATGCGGGTGCGCAGCAGGATCCAGGTCGCGATCGCCACGAACAGCAGCCACCAGAACACGGTGATCTTGACCCGGACGTCCAGGATCGTGATGTCGGAGGCGAAGATCGCGCGGGCGCTCCCGAAGCCGTCCATGTCGCGGACGGAGTCGCTCGCGACGTTGCCGGTGAGGGCCTTGGTGACGCCGAGGTTCAGGCCCGCGAGCATGAAGAACATGGCGAGGGTGATGATGAAGCTCGGCAGCTTCGTCCAGTTGTAGAGGAGCCCGTTGACCATCCCGAGCGCCAGCGTCAGGACGAGCGAGATCGCCACGCCCGCCCACACGTTCAGCGTGAACTGGTAGGCGGTCAGTGCGGCGATCAGCGCCGCGGACGTCACCATCACCCCGGCGGACAGGTCGAACTCGCCGCCGATCATCAGCAGCGACACCCCGACCGCCATGATCCCGAACGTGGAGCTCGCGTAGAGCACGGTCGAGAACGAGCCGGTCTGCAGGAACGCGTCCGCGACGACCGAGAAGAACACGAACAGCGCGACGGCGCCGAGCAGCGCGCCGAGCTCCGGGCGGCCCAGCAGCCGCCGCAGCGGCGACTGCCGGGCCAGGCGCTCGTCCGCGCCCGGCCCGGCCACCGGCGGCTCGGTGACCGTGTGGGTCACCGGGTCCCCCGGTCGGCGAACGCCTCCAGTTCCGCGGCGTTGTCCTTGGTGACGATCGCCGGGCCGGTCAGCACCGGGCGCCCGCCGCCGAGGACGTTGCCGTTGTTCTTCAGCAGCCACAGCTGGTCGACGGCCCCGTAGCCCTGGAGGTAGGGCTGCTGGTCGACGGCGAACTCGATGGCGCCCGACTTGATCGAGGCGATGAGGTCCTTGTTCAGGTCGAACGTGCCGATCTTGGCCTCGCTGCCGGTCTCCTCGACCGAGTCGACGGCGGTCGCGGCGAAGGGCGCGCCCAGCGTCAGGACCCCGTCGATGCTCTTGTCGGACTGGAGCTTGGCCGTGATGGACGACTTGACGTCCGGCATGTTCGCGCCCTGGACGAACAGGTTCTCCAGGTCGCCGTCGAACGTCTTGCGCGCGCCGTCGCAGCGGGCCTCCAGGCCCACGTTGCCCTGCTCGTGGACCACGCACAGCGCCTTGGAGGCGCCGATCTTCCCCAGCTCGGTGCCGGCCGCCTCACCCGCGATCGACTCGTCCTGCCCGAAGTGCGCGATCGCGCCGAGCTCCGCCGACTCCTCCTGGCCGGAGTTGATCGAGACCACCGGGATGTCCGCGGCGGCGGCGCGGGCCAGGACGTCCTTCATCGCGTCGGGCTTGGCGAGGGTGACGATGATGCCGTCCACCTTCTTGTCGATGGCGGCCTGGACGAGCTGGGCCTGCTTGCCGCCGTCCGGGTCGGCCGAGTACAGGAACTCGACGTTGTCCTTGTCGGCGGCGGCCTGGGCGCCCTTCTGCACGATGTCCCAGAAGGTGTCACCGGGGGCGGAGTGCGTCACCATGGCGATCTCCAGCCGGGGGCCGGAACCGCCGGTGTCCTCCTCGGCCTCCTTGCCGCCCGAACCGCTGCATGCGCTCAGAACCAGCACGCTCGCGGCGAGAACCGCGAGCCCCTTGGACGATCCACGCGCGAAAACGCCTCTCATCGGATCTGCTCTCCGTTTCTCCCCGAATGGACGGTCTGAGGAGTTGATCACAGATGCTGGCGGCGTGCCCGCTGATCCCCTTCATAACGGGCGCGTGCCCGCCTGGTGGAGTCCAGCGCCGCCACCTCCGCGACCGGGACGTCCCACCATGCCGCACTGTCCGGGGTGCCTGCCAAGGGGTCCGTCTCAATGTGGATAACCGTCGTCCGCGCGGCCCTCCTCGCCTCCCCGAGCGCGTCGCGAAGATCGTCGGCGGTGGACGCGCGGAGCACGCCGGCGCCCAGGCTGGCCGCGTTGGCGGCCAGGTCGACCGGCAGCGGATCGCCGTCGAGGCCCGTGCCGGTGCGGGCGCGGTGACGGGTGCCGAAGCGCTGCGCACCGACCGACTCCGACAGGTTCCCGATCGAGGCGAACCCGTGGTTCTGGACGAGCACGACGATCAGCTTGACTCCCTCGGCGAGGGCCGTGGTCAGCTCCTGGGACATCATCAGGTACGACCCGTCCCCGACGAGGACGAACACCTCGCGGTCGGGAGCGGCCATCTTGACGCCGAGGCCACCGGCGATCTCATAGCCCATGCAGGAGTAGCCGTACTCGACGTGGTAGCCCTTCGGGTCACGGGCCCGCCACAGTTTGTGGAGGTCGCCCGGCATGGACCCGGCGGCGCACACGACGACGTCCTGCGGGCCGCCGGCCTCGTTGACGGCGCCGATGACCTCGGACTGGGCGGGTGGCTTCCCGCCCTGGGACGCGTACGCCCGGTCGACTTTCGCGTTCCAGTCGGCCGTCAGGACTCGGGCCTCGTTCCGGTAGGCGTCCGGGACGCAGTAGCCGTCCACCGCGGCGTTCAGGCCCCGGATGCCTTCCCTGGCGTCCGCGACGACGGTGATGCCCGCGAGTTTGACGGCGTCGGACCTCGCGACGTTGACGTTGACGAACGCCACGTCCGGGTTGGCGAACAGGCTGTGGGACGCGGTCGTGAAGTCGCTGTAGCGGGTGCCTATGCCGATGACGACGTCGGCTTCGCGGGCCAGTGCGTTCGCCGCGGTCGTGCCCGTCGCGCCTATGGCGCCCACTGAGCAGGAATGGTCCCAAGGCAGGGCGCCCTTGCCCGCCTGGGTCTCGGCCACAGGGATCCCGGTGCGTTCGGCGAAGGCGCGCAGGTCGTCGGTGGCCCGGGAGTAGATGACGCCGCCGCCCGCCACGATGAGCGGGCGTTCGGCGGCTTGGAGGACGGCGGACGCCTCGTCCAGCGAAGCGGGTTCGGGCAGAGGCCGCGCTATGCGCCACACCCGCTGGGCGAACAGCTCGTCCGGCCAGTCGTACGCCTCCGCCTGCACGTCCTGTGGCAGCGCCAGCGTGACCGCACCCGTTTCGGCCGGGTCGGTGAGGACGCGCATCGCCGCCATGAGCGCGCTGGGGAGCTGTTCAGGACGGTTGATGCGGTCCCAGTATTTCGACACGGGCTTGAGGCAGTCGTTGACGGACACGTCGTAGGACCGGGCGTCCTCAAGCTCCTGCAACACCGGGTTGGCCGGGCGAGTGGCGAAGACGTCGCCCGGCAAGAGCAGGACGGGCAGCCGGTTGATGGTGGCCAGGGCCGCACCGGTCACCAAGTTGGTCGCCCCAGGGCCGATGGACGTCGTGCAGGCGAAGGTGGCCAGCCGGTCGTTCATCCGGGCGTATCCGGACGCGGTGTGCACCATGGCCTGTTCGTTGCGGGCCATGTAGTACGGGAACTCTCCGTGGTCTGGCGAGTCGTCGGCGTGCTCCAGCAACGCCTGGCCGATGCCTGCGACGTTGCCGTGGCCGAAGATGCCGAAACAGCCCGCGAAGAACCGCCGCCGGTCCCCGTCCCGCTCGCTGTACTGCGCCCCGAGGAACCGGATGAGGGCCTGCCCCACCGTGAGCTTCATGACCGTCCCTCCGGCGAGGTCAGCGGCAGCCGCGGGTCGATCGCCTGCCCCTGCCAGGTGTCACGGATCCAGGCGTGCGCCGGATCGTCGCAGATACGCCAGGCCCGCTCCGGGGACGGCCCGGCCATCACGTTGAGGTAGTAGAGGTCGTGCCCCGGCGGCGCCATGGACGGCCCGTGCCAGCCGTGCGGGATCAGGACGGCATCGCCGCTGCGCACCTCCGCGAGGACGTCGACCGGGCGTCCCGGCGAACCGTAGACGCGCTGGTACGCCATGCCGTCCCGGGCGACCTCGAAGTAGTAGATCTCCTCCAGGACGGCCTCGTCCGGCGTCTCCTCGTCGTGCTTGTGCGGCGGGTAGGACGACCAGCAGCCGCCCGGCGTCAGCACCTCGCACGCGATCAGCTTCTCGGCGAACGGGAAACCCTCCGGGGTACCGAAGTTGTTGACCTGCCGGCTCGCCGGGCCGGCGCCGCGCAGCTCGACGGGGACGTCCCCGGCGGGACCGTAGCGCGGTTCGAGCCGGGCCTCGCAGCGCGCCCCGGCCAGCGCGAACCGGCCGCGCCCGCGCACCGCGACGCGCGCGTCCCGCGGCACGTAGGCGAAGTCGCTGACCCGGCTGAAGACGTGGTCGCGGCCGTCCAGCCCGAACCGCTCGCCGTCGCACTCGACCTCGCACGCCCCGGCGAGCGGCAGCACGATCATCTCGAACTCGCCGGTCCGGAACTCGTGCGAGCCGCCGTCCCGCAGTTCGAGGACGCGCAGCGCCGAGTGCACCCATCCGGCCGACTCGGGCGTCACGACCAGCCCGTACGGCTCCTCGGCGGCCGTTCCCGCGGGCAGGTGGTACTTCATCGGGGGTCCTCCAGGAGAGCTTCGACTTCGTCCGGCGACGGCATCGCGGCGGAGCAGGCGACGCGGGACGCGACGATCGCCCCGGCGGCGCCCGCGAACTCGATCAGCCGCCGCAGGTCCCATCCGGCGAGGAGCCCGTGGCAGATCGCGCCACCGAACGCGTCGCCCGCGCCGAGTCCGTTCACGACGTCGACCTTGACCGGCGGCACCTCCACCACCTCGCCGGCCGTCGCCGCCAGAACGCCCTCCGGCCCCATCTTCACGATCGCGAGTTCGGGGCCGCGGGCCAGGATCGCGCGTGCGGCGGCGTGCGGCTCGCGCTCCCCCACGGCGACCTCGCACTCGTCCAGGTTCCCCACCGCTACGGAGGCGCGCTCCAGAGCGAGCCCTGCCCAATGCGGGGCCTCGGCGGGGTCGGCCCACAACATCGGCCGGTAATCGAGGTCGATGACGGTCTGCCCGGGGTGTTCGCCGAGCGCGGTCAGTGTCGCCTCACGGCTCGGCTCCTGCGAGAGCCCGGTGACGGTGGCCCACAGGATGCGCGCCTCACGGATCGCCTCTAGGTCGAGCTCGTGCGGATGGATTTCCAGGTCAGGGGCCTTGGGGTAGCGGTAGAAGTACAGCGGGAAGTCGTCCGGAGGGAAGATCTCGCAGAAGGCCAGCGGGGTCGGCAGCCCGGGGACGGCCGTGACGAACCGGTCGTCCACCCCGTACCCCTTGAGGGCGTTGTGGACGAACCGGCCGAACGGGTCGTCCCCGGTGCGGGTGACGACGGCGGCGCTGCGGCCGTGCTTCGCCGCGGCCACCGCGACGTTGGTGGGGCTGCCGCCGAGGTACCTGCCGAACGACTCGACGTCCTCCAGCGGCACGCCCACCTGGTCCGGGTAGACGTCGACGCTCACTCGTCCCATCGTGATGAGGTCGAAGGTCATCGGGCCACTCCGGTGAGGAAGTCCAGGCTTCTGCGGACGTCGTCGTAGGGACCGCCGCCTTCTGCGGGCTCCTCGGTCAGGACGGTGTCCTGCTCCATCACGTACCAGCCTTCGTAACCGGCGCCCTCCAGCGCGCGGATGATGCCGGAGATGTCGATGTCGCCGTCCCCCAGCGGCCGGTACAGGCCGTCGCGAACCGCGTCCGTGTAGGTGACCTGGCCGTTGAGCACGCGGTCGGCGAGCGCGGCGTCCACGTCCTTCAGGTGGACGTGCGCGATGCGTGGTGCGGCGAAGCGCGCCAGCCACACCGGGTCGGTGCCGCCGACGAGCAGGTGCCCGGTGTCCAGGCACAGCGGGACGCTGCTGCCGCCCAGCACCCGCTCGACCTCCGCGCGCCGTTCCACGACCGTCCCGACATGCGGATGGAGGGTGACCAGGCGGCCGCGTGCGGCGGCCCGCAGGGTGATCGCGTCGAGGTTGGCCAGCAGCGTCGCCCACGCCTTGGTGTCCAGTTCCGGACGCCCGTCGTAGCCGTCCAGCCCGGTCGCGGCGGCCAGGATGAGGACGCCGCCGGCGCGGTCCAGGGCGCGGTCGACGTCCGGCATCGGGTCGTACGCCGGATCGTGCAGGACCGTCGGGACGAACGCCCCCACGAGACCCAGCCCGTAGGACGCCAGCAGCGCGTCCCTCGCGCCCGTGTCGCCGGGCAGGAAGCCGTCCGGCCCCAGTTCCGTCGCCGCGAGGCCGAGGTCGCGCATGTCGGCGAGGACCCGTCCGGGCTCCAGCTGATGACCCCAGCCGGGGACCTCGCACACGCCCCACGAGATCGGCGCGGCCGCGACCCTCATCGCCGCACCTCCTCGGTCCCGACGATCCGCCCTTCCCGGAAGGACAGCTCGCACGCCTCCGCGAGGTAGAACGCCTCCAGCGCCTCCTCAGGCGGGCACGGGTTGCCGCGGCGGCCGGCCACCACGTCCACGAAGGCGCGCAGTTCGGCGTCGTAGGCGTCCGCGAACCGCTCCATGAAGCCGCCGTAGGCGTGTTTCGGCGCCCCGCCCGGCTCGCTCTCCGGGGCATCGGGTTCGGGCAGTGCGGACACGGGCGTCCGTTCGTCCATACCGGTGACGATGCTGTCCTTGGACCCGAACAGCTCCAGGCGCGAGTCGTATCCGGCGGCGTTGTAGCGGGTGGCCGACACGAGCCCGAGCGTCCCGTCGTCCAGGACGAGCAGGGCGGATCCGGTGTCGATGTCGCCGCACTCGCGGAAGAAGTCGTCGCCGCGGTTGGAGCCGGAGGCCATCACCCGGACGACCTCGCGTCCCGTCACGAACCGGATGAGGTCCAGGTCGTGGATGACGCAGTCGCGGAAGAGCCCGCCGGACGTCGGGACGTACTCGGCGGGCGGCGGCGCGGGGTCGAAGCTGCACGAGCGGACGGTGTGCAGCCAGCCGAGCCGCCCGGACGCCAGGGCTTCGCGCGCCGCGGCGTTCCCGGAATCGAACCGGCGCTGGAACCCCACCTGCACGGGCACCCCGGCGGTGGCCGCGGCGGCCACTGTTTGGAACGTTCCATCAAGATCCGGCGCGAGCGGCTTCTCGCAGAACACCGGAATCCGGGCGGCCATGGCCCGCTCCACCAGGTGCGCGTGCGCGTCGGTGGCCGCGGCGACGACCAGCCCGTCCAGGCCGGCGGAGAACAGGTCCCCGACCGCGTCCAGCGCCGCGACGCGCGGCGATCGGGGCAGCCGGGCGGCCAGGTCGCGGGCGCGGCCCGGATCCGCGTCGGCGATGCGGAGGGCCTCCACATCGGGCAGTTCACACAGAGCGGTGGCGTGGCGCGCGCCTATGCGTCCCGCGCCTGCCAGTCCGATCTTCATCGATCCCCTCCCGGTCGGCGGTCAGGTGACTCACGAGTGTGCTGGAGCGTTCCAGGAGCGTCAACGATCGGTTGTGCGCGTTCCCGGTATTGGAAGTGTCCGAAATCGCGGTCGTTACTCTTGGGCGAGGGGCGATCAGGGCTGTCGCCCGGACGTTACCAAGCGCTAGTTTGTGAGCCATGCGGGTCTTCGTCACCGGCGCCTCCGGGTTCGTCGGGTCCTACACCGTCCGTGCCCTCCTGGCCGCCGGGCACCGCCCGCGCGCGCTGGTCCGCGACCCGGGCAAGACGACGAAGATCCTGGAGACGATCGGCGTCAACGCAGCGGACGTGGAACTCGTCCCAGGCGACATGCTGGACGCGGACACCGTCACGCAGGCGCTCGACGGCTGCGACGCCGCGATCCACGCCGCCGCCGCGATCGGCGTGACCGGTGCCGCCGGAGATCTCGTCGAAGCCAACGTCCGGGGCACCCGCAACGTCGTCGGCGGAGCCGTCGCCCGCGGCCTCGACCCCGTGGTCCACGTCTCGACGATCGGGGTGTTCGTCCCGCCGTCCGCCCCGGTCATCACCGCGGACGGCGCCCTCGCGAGCCCGCGCACCGGCTACGGCCAGTCCAAGCTGGCCGCCGAGCGGTACGCCCGCGACCTGCAGGCCGACGGCGCACCGGTCACGATCGTCTACCCGGGCGGCGTGTGCGGCCCCCACCAGCCCACCCTGGACACGCTGATGGAGGGCCTGGCCGCCGCGCTGGGGAAGGTGTGGCCGCTCCCGGGCGGCGGCGTCTCGGTCATCGACGTCCGCGACCTCGGCGAGGCGCTGGCACGTTCCGTCGGCGCCCGGCAGGGACCGAGCCGGTGGGTCCTGGGCGGCCACTACCTGACCTGGCCCCAGTACGCGGACCTCTGCGACCGCCTCACCGGCGTGAGATGCCGGCGCGTCCCGGTCCCGAGCCGCGTGATGCTCGGGCTCGGCTCGGCCCTGGACGCGGCCAAGCGCGTCCGCCGGTTCGACTATCCGCTCACCCGCGACGCCGCCGAGTTCATGGTGACGCTGGTGCCGACCGACGACCGTCCCGCCCTGGACGCGCTGGACCTCACCCTGCGTCCGGTCGAGGATACGGTCGCCGACGGCCTGCGATGGCTGGCCGAGACCGGCCACCTGAAACCACGCCGGGCCGGGCGGCTCGCGCCCGAGGAGAAGCCGATGCCGGAAACGAACGTCTCCCGTCCTCGCCGGCGCGCGCCGGGCGGCGGCCACACCGGCAGGCCGGGAGAGAAGCGTTCGCTGATCCAGCGCACCTTCGGACCGGTCTTCCACCGGGTCTCCGGCGCCGGATGGTTCGCCAAGATCGGCCCCAGGATCGTCCCGCCCATCGACAAAGCCCTGCACAAGGTCAGCGGGGGGCGCCTCCTGCTCGGCCAGCTCCTCGTCCCCAGCCTCGTGCTGACGACGACCGGCGCGGTCAGCGGACTCCCCCGCTCGACACCCCTGGCGTGCCTCCCCGACGACGACGGCGGCTTCTTCGTCGTGGGCTCCAACTTCGGGCGCGAGAAGCACCCCGCCTGGACCGGGAACCTCCTGAAGAACCCCGAGGCCGAGGTCAGCTTCCAGGGACGTACCGTGCCCGTCACCGCCCACCTGCTGGACGGCGCCGAACGCACCGAGATCTGGCCCCGTCTCACCCAGGTGTGGCCCGTCTACGACCGCTACGTGGAACGCGCGGACCGCGAGCTGAGAATCTTCCGCCTCACGCCTAGGTAGACGTCACCCGGTCAGTCGCCTCGGACGGTTCTGGAGAGGCGGCGGCCCAGGATGATGTAAGCGATGACCACACCGGCGACATTGAGGATGACGTCGTCGATGTCGAAGGCGCGGCCCATGACGAGGGCGCCCTGGATCGCCTCGATGACGAGCGAGAGCATGCCAGCGAGCAGGGCCAGGCGTATGGGGCCGCGGAGGGTCGTCCAGACGATGGGGAGGAGCACGCCAAGGGGTGCGAGGAGCGCGAGGTTGCCGCCGATCTGGAGCAACGCATCCTTGGTAGGACGGTCCAGGTAGAAGCGGAGCGAGCGGCCGGGGTCGGTGTTCCCGCCCGCCTGGCCGTTGTCCCGGACGGGAGTCAGCGTCAGCTTGAAAGCGAAATAGAAGAACACGCCGAGAGCGCCCAACGCGATCGTCACTACGACGACGCGCAGGGCGATGACGTACCAAGGGGCCTTCTCGCCCGGGGCCGCGGGCTGCCACATCTCCGTCAACACCCGCCGCAGCGTCCCCGTCCCCTGGCCGGCCATGCACGACCGGGGATACGGGGTGGCCGAAACCCGCATTGACGTCGCAACGCCCGCGCCGGGTTCAGGCCCGGCGCGGGCGTTGCGCGAGGGTCAGGCCGCCACCGGCGTGTTGGCCGGCTCCAGGGCCAGGTCCAGCACCTCGCGGACGTCGCTCACGGCGAAGACCGTGAGGTTCTCCAGCACCTCGGCCGGGACGTCCTCAAGGTCCGGCTCGTTGCGCTTCGGCACGATCGCGGTGGTGATGCCGAGCCGGGACGCGGCCAGCAGCTTCTGCTTCAGGCCCCCGATCGGCAGCACCCGCCCGGTCAGCGACACCTCGCCGGTCATCGCGACGTCCGAGCGGACCGCCCGGCCCGACAGCAGCGACGCCAGCGCGGTCGTCATCGTGATGCCCGCGCTCGGCCCGTCCTTCGGGATCGCGCCGGCGGGCACGTGGACGTGCACGCCGCGGTCCTTCAGGTCGCCGACCGGCAGCTCCAGCTCCGCCCCGCGCGAACGCAGGTAGCTGAGCGCGATCCGCGCCGACTCCTTCATGACGTCGCCGAGCTGCCCGGTGAGCGTCACGCCCGTGTCGCCGGTCTCCTTGTCGGCCAGCGACGCCTCGATGTAGAGGACGTCGCCGCCCGCGCCGGTGACCGCCAGGCCCGTCGCGACGCCGGGCACGCCCGTCCGCCGCTCGTTCCTGCTCAGCTCGACCTCCGGCGTGTACCTGGGCCGCCCCAGGTAGTCCTTCAGGTCGCCGGCGCCGATCGAGACCGGCAGCCCGGACTTCTCCAGCGCCACGTTCGCGGCGACCTTCCGCAGCACCCGCGCGATCGACCGGTCCAGCGACCGGACGCCCGCCTCGCGGGTGTACTCGGCCGCCAGCAGCCGCAGCGCGTCGTCGCCGAAGCCCACCTCGGACGCCTCCAGCCCCGCCTTGTCGAGCTGGCGCGGCAGCAGGTGGTCGCGGGCGATCGTGACCTTCTCGTGCTCGGTGTAGCCGTCCAGCTCCACGAGCTCCATCCGGTCGAGCAGCGGCGCGGGGATCGCCTCCACCACGTTCGCGGTGGCGAGGAACAGCACGTCGCTCAGGTCGAGCTCCACCTCCAGGTAGTGGTCCCGGAACGTGTGGTTCTGCTCGGGGTCGAGGACCTCCAGCAGCGCCGCCGTCGGGTCGCCCCGGTAGTCGGCGCCGACCTTGTCGACCTCGTCCAGCAGGACGACCGGGTTCATCGAACCGGCCTCGCGGACGGCGCGGACGATCCGGCCCGGCAGCGCACCCACGTACGTACGGCGGTGGCCACGGATCTCGGCCTCGTCCCTGACACCGCCCAAGGCGACCCTGACGAACTTGCGTCCCATGGCCCGTGCGACCGACTCGCCGAGGGACGTCTTACCAACGCCAGGAGGCCCGGTCAGAGCCAGGACCGCACCGCTCCTGCGTCCGCCCACAACGCCCAGGCCCCGGTCCTCACGCCGCTTGCGCACGGCCAGGTACTCGACGATGCGCTCCTTCACGTCGTCGAGCCCCGCGTGGTCGGCGTCCAGTATCTCCCGTGCGCCGGTGATGTCGTAGGCGTCCTCGGTCCGGTCGTTCCACGGGATGTCCAGGACCGTGTCCAGCCAGGTGCGGATCCAGCCGCCCTCGGGCGAGGCGTCGGACGACCGCTCCAGCTTGTCGACCTCCTTCAGCGCCGCCTCGCGGACCTGCTCCGGCAGGTTCGCCGCCTCGATGCGGGCCCGGTAGTCGTCCTCCTCGTCGGCGGGGTCGCCGTTCAGCTCGGCCAGCTCCTTGCGGATGGCCTCCTGCTGCTGCCGCAGCAGGAACTCCCGCTGCGTCTTCTCCATGCCCTCCTGGACGTCCTTGCGGATCGTCTCCGCCACGTCCAGCTCGGCCAGATGGTCGCGCGCCCACCCGATCACCAGGTCGAGCCGCTCCACCACATCCGGCGTCTCCAGGACCTCGGTCTTCTGCTCGTCCGACAGGTAGGGCGCGTATCCGGCGTTGTCGGCCAGCGTGGACGGGTCGTCGATCTGCTGCACGACGTCCACGACCTGCCAGGCGCCGCGCTTCTGCAGGATCGCGCTGACCAGGCTCTTGTACTCCTTCGCCAGTTCCTGCGCGCGCCCGGACGGCTCCGGCACCTCGATCAGGGTGCCCTCGACCCACAGCGCCACGCCCGGCCCGGTCGTCCCGGTCCCGATCCGCACGCGCTGCACGCCCCGGACGACGGCCCCCGGCTCACCGCCGGGCAGCCGCCCCTCCTGCTCGATGACGCCGAGCGTCCCGATGCCGGCGTACTGCCCGTCCATCCTGGGCACCAGCAGCACCCGCGGCTTGCTCGCCGACCGGATGCCCGGCCCCTTGGACTGGGCCACCGCCCGCGCGGCCTCGATGGCGGCCCGCACTTCGCCGCTCTCGGACAGGTCCAGGGGCACCACCATGCCCGGCAGAACGGCCCCGTCGTCCAGGGGCAGCACCGGCAACGTCAGGGTCTCGCTCATGCTCAGCTCCAAGTCCGTACGTCCACCCAACATCAAGTTGAGTCATACTCACTCAAGAAAACGGAGCAGCATTTTGTTTCCTCAGCAACGTTCGCTGAGAGCGATCACTGTTTCCCACTCGCCGCCGACGCGCCGAGCGGCGGCCGCCGCGGTCCTCCCGGCCTGCGCCGCACTGCTCCCCGGACGCCCGCGGGGGAGGCGAGGCCGGTGGCGGCGCGCACGCGGGCGGGCGGGCAACGAGGAGGCAAAGTCCGCTTCGCGATCATGATTCTTTGCGCCGGG
Source organism: Actinomadura sp. 7K507 (assembly GCF_004348425.1). Classification (GTDB taxonomy): domain Bacteria; phylum Actinomycetota; class Actinomycetes; order Streptosporangiales; family Streptosporangiaceae; genus Spirillospora. Next base: position 27,968 of record NZ_SMKK01000049.1, on the reverse strand, counting down.
GGCGGTTTACGTGCGCATGACGTGGGGGTACCTAACGCAACGAGATCGTGACACAGGGTGAACGAAAGATCCTCGGGGCGGCAAAGCCCCAGGTCGAAAGTAGGAGGGGTCCGGGATGCACCGCACAGAGCGTGAGAACCGGCCCGTCCCGGCGCCCCTGTCCCCGCGCGGCCCGGTCCGTACGGCCGAGGGCGGTCACGGCGTGCTCGACCGCGGCGGGCACCGTCCCCCAAACGGTGCCGCGGCGAGCGCGCACGGCGATACACCTCGGGTCCTCGGCCGTACCGGACCGGCCCGGCGCTTCGACCACCTCCGGACCCCGGTGCCGCACGCCCCCGCGGCACCGGCGTCCCCCACGAGCCGGGCCGGCGGCACCACCCGAGCCGTGCCGCCGGCCCGGCCTCCGTCATCCGGACGCCGCCGCGGCGTCCTTCCCCGGACGCCGGCCGGGTCACCCGGCCGGCCGGAGCGGAAGGGAGGTGGGAACCAGCCCCGAGACGAACCGGCTTCCAGCCGGTGAAACACAGGCGGCCGGAACTCCGTCCGACCCCCGTCCCGGCCGCCAGCGCAGTGAACGCTTCTCACCCGGTGCGGATCACCAAGGAGAAGGGTTCGACAGGGATCACTGCGGAGCCGGGCCCGTGCAGGCGTCACGCCCCACGGGTCCCGGTTCGCAGTTTCCGGCGCCAGACCTGCCCGTGGACGACGTCCCCGAAGCGTTCCACCGGGGGCTCCTCCGCTTCCAGGACGAATCCGGCCCGCTCGTAGACGCGGTGTGCCGGGCGCTGGAGCGCGGTCGTCCACAGCATGATCTCGGAGTATCCGGCGCCGGCGGCGAAGCGGACGCACTCGCCGACCAGCGCGGCTCCGACGCCCATGCCCCGCGTGTCCGGCTCGACGTGCAGCAGCCGGAGCTGCGCGACGTCTCCGGTCCGGCGGACGCAGAGGACGCCGCCGACGCGCACGCCGCCGGACTCGGCGATCCAGGCGTTCTCGCGCTCCGGGTCGTGATTCTGGACGTAGTCGGCGACGACCTCCGCGACGAGCGCCTCGTAGGTGCGGTCCCAGCCGCATTCCCGGTCGTAGAGGTCGCCGTTGCGCTCCACGATCCAGCCGAGGTCGCCGGGGCGCAGCGGGCGCAGGACGAAGCCGTCCGGGCGAGGACGGTCCCCGAGGATGTCGTGGACGGCGCGCATCGCGGCCAGGAGGCGCCGCCGGTCCCCGGCGGGCAGATCGCCCAGCAGCCCGCGGATGTCGGCGACGGACCGCTCGTCGAGCATGGCGAACACTTCGCGGCCGCGCGGGGTGAGCCGGACGATCTGCCGGCGGCCGTCGCCGGGTGCGCGTGTCCGCTCGGCGAGCCCGTCGGCCTCGAACCGGGCCAGCATCCGGCTGAGGTAGCCGGGGTCGAGGCCGAGGGCACGGCGCAGGGCGAGGACCTCGGTGTCGCTCCTCTGAGCCAGCTCGAAGATCACCCGCGCCTCGGTGAGGGAGTACGGCGTCTCGACGAGCCCCTCCCCGAGCACGCCGATCACCCCGGTGTAGAACCGGTTGAACGACCGGACCGTGCGGATGTCCCCTTCGGTAACCTCCATGCCCGTCCCTCCAACGTTTGACTCAGTCAAATATTAGGGGACGAAGGCGGCGGCCATCCAGTGCCGGGGGCTGCCGTCAGGCGGGCGCTTCGGCCTTTGCGTCACCGAGGGCGCGCGCCTCCTGGACGATCCTGCGCTCGACGAAGAAGGTCATCAGCGGCACGATCCCGCCGAGCACGATCACGGCCATCCTGCTCAGCGGCCAGCCGGTCCGCCGCCACAGGTCGTAGGCGCCCGCCAGGTAGACCATGTAGAAGAAGCCGTGGATCGGCGAGACGACGGCCACCATCTCCGGCATGTCCGTCGGCCCGTACTTCAGGACCATGCCGATCGTCAGCAGCACCAGAAGCGTGCCGACCACCAGCGCCAGGATCCGGTACCTGGTCACCGCGCCTTCCAAAGATCACACCTTTCGTCGCCGTCCCCCATGGGACGGTTCACACGGACCGTCCGGGTGGGGCCCGCACGGGGGCGGTCCCCGCGCGGCCGGGTCAGCGGATTCCGCCGGTCCCGGAGTTGAGCCGCGCGAGGTAGCGGTTGTAGGCGGCGAGGGCGGGGTCCTCGTCCTCCTGCTGCCGGATGATCTCCCGCTTGACCGCGGCCTCCGCGGGCTCCTCGATCTCCTTGGGCGCCGGGGCGGTGCCCGCCCGCTCGTCGCGGATCATCTTGACCCACATCACGACCACGAAGAGCGCGAAGATCGGCCATTCGAAGGTGTAGGCCCAACTGCGGTCGTTGCCACTCTGGGCGCGGTCGAACTGCCACCAGCCGAAGGCGAGGAACGCGCCGCACAGAACGAGCGCCAGCACGTGCAGCGCAAGCCAGCCTGGGGTGAGGAACCGTCGCACGTCCCCGAGCCTACCCCCGGGACCGCGGACCGCCGCCACGACCCCGTCCTTGCACCTGGGTGGGATGCCACCGCACTCGCTCCCGCATCGTGAGGAGGCACGGCGGTGTTGAAGGAAAGACGGACCCGCATGGGACGCTGAACAAACCGGGAAGGAGTACCTCGCAATGACCGAGACCCTCGCGTTCGGCACGGTCGACACCGTGCTCGGCCGCCTGCTCGTCGCCGAGACCGACACGGGCGTCGTCTCGCTGGACTTCCACGACACCCCCGCCGCCCGCGCCCGCACGGCCAAGGCCACGGGCCTTCCCGTCGTGGACGCCCCTGATCGCCTGGCCCCGGCCCTGTCCGCGCTCCACGACTACTTCAGCGGCGACCTGAAGCACTTCGAGGTACCGATCGACTGGCGTCTCACCTCCGACGTCCAGCGGCAGGTCCTGTCGACGCTGTACGACTCCGTCCCGTACGGGGAGGTCATCACCTACGGCACGCTCGGCGACCGCAGCGGCACCGGCGTCCACGCGCAGGTCATCGGCCAGGTGATGGGCGCCAACCCGATCCCCCTGATCGTCCCCTGCCACCGCGTGGTCGCCTCGAACGGCCTGGGCGGCTACAGCGGCGGCTCCGGCGTCGAGGTCAAGCGCTGGCTCCTCACCCTGGAGGGCGCCATCCCCGCCACCCTCGACTGGGACCTCACCCGAGCCCCGTAGACCGCCGTCTCCACGCAGGCGTCCGCGTGGTCCCGCAAGAAGGAAACCTACCTACTGGTAGTCGGGAATCGTAGGATGGGGACGTGCCGAGGATCAGTGAAGCGACCGTCGCGGAGCATCGGGCGCGGCAGTTGCGGACGCTCCTCGACGCCGCGCGGGCGCTCGTGGCGGAGGAGGGCCTCGAGGCGCTGTCGCTCGCGGCGCTGGCGAGGCGGGTCGGGTTGTCGCGGCCGAGCCTGTACGAGTACTTCCGGTCGAAGGACGACCTGGTCGCGGCGATCCTTGAGGAGGAGCTGCCCCGGTGGGCGTCGCTCGTCGAGGAGGCCCTGAACGGTCCCGGGGACCTAGAGGGCAAGGTCGAGGCGTACATCCGGGTACAGCTCGGGGTCATGACCGACGGGCGGCATGCCGCCGCGGTCGCCCTGGCCGAGCACGCGCTGGCGGAACCGGCCCTTGAGCGCATCCGGGTCGGCCATGCGATGCTGCTGCGCCCGCTCGCCGCCGCCCTGGAGGACGGCGGCGTCCCGGAGGCGATGCTCCGGGCGGAGTTGATCCAGGGTCTCGTCGACGCGGCCGCGCGGCTCGCGGAGCGCGCACCGGCCGAGGCCGAGGGGGTCATCGCGGCGACGCTGGCTCAGGCCACCCGGGGGCTTCGCTAGGGCGTCGTCGCCGCGAAGGTGACGCCGGTGAGGGTTTCGGAGATCTCCCAGAGCCGTTCGGCCTGGGCTGGGCGGTTCGCCTGCGGGGGCGTGACCACTTCGGTCGGGGCGCCGCGGTACTGGAGCAGGCGGGGTCCGTAGCAGGCGCCGCCGTGGACGTCCGGGGCCGTGGCCGCGTAGAGGGACGGCAGCGCGCCCGCGGCGGCGGACTGGGCCATCACGGCGTTGCCCACGCCGACGACCTTCTCCGTCAGCGTGCTGCCCTGCATCCTGGGGCCGGTCTGCTGGAGGTTGGTGGCGGCGTAGCCGGGGTGGGCGGCGGTGCTGGTCAGCTCGGGGAAGCGGCGGTCCAGGTCCCTGGCGAAGATCAGGTTGGCCAGTTTGGACTGGGCGTAGGCGGTCCACTTGCGGTAACGGCGTTCGCCCTGGAGGTCGTCGAAGTTCAGGCGGCCGGACCAGGCGAAACCCGAGGTGACCGTGACCACGCGGGGGGACGGGGCCGAGCGCAGCGCCGGCAGCAGGAGGCCGGTGAGGGCGAAGTGCCCGAGGTGGTTGGTGCCGAACTGCATCTCGAAGCCGTCGGCGGTGCTGCGGCGCGGGATGGCCATGACGCCGGCGTTGTTGACCAGGATGTCGAGGGACGCGTCGCCGTGCCGGTCCGCGAACGTCCGGACGGACGACAGGTCGGCGAGGTCGAGGGAGCCGAGCACGAGGTCGGCGTCCGGGGCGGCGGCCTTGACGCGGTCGAAGGCCGCCTGGCCGCGCTCGGCGCTGCGGCAGGCCAGCACGACGGATGCGCCGCGCCGGGCGAGCTGGAGCGCGGTGTGGTACCCGATCCCGCTGTTGGCGCCGGTGACGATCGCCCGCCGGCCGTGCAGATCGGGGATGTTCCCGGTCGTCCATCCGCGCATGGGGCACCTCCACGTCATATCGCGACTTCAAAAACTAGACGGGTCTTCGAATAGAGGACAACCGGTTCGCGATGTGGCGCAATTCACAGCCTCCGGGCGCGCCCTCCGGATACCGGAGGGCGCCCCGTTCTCAGGCCGGTTCTCAGGCCCGTTCTCAGGCTGGTTCTCAGGCCGGGAGGTTCTTCTCGATCGCGGCGACGACCTCGTCCGCCTCGGGCTCGGCCTGGGGCGCGAAGCGCGCCGCGACCGTGCCGTCGGGGGCGATCAGGAACTTCTCGAAGTTCCAGCGGATGTCGCCGGTGTGGCCCTCGGCGTCGGGCGAGCCGACCAGGCCCTGGTACAGCGGGTGCCGGCCGTCACCGTTGACCTCGACCTTCTCGGTCATCGGGAACGTGACACCGTAGGTCGCCGAGCAGAACTCCGCGATCTCGTCGGCGGTGCCGGGCTCCTGCCCCATGAACTGGTTGCAGGGGACGCCGACGACGGTGAAGCCGCGTCCGGCGTACCGCTCCTGCAGCCGTTCCAGGCCGGAGTACTGCGGGGTGAGGCCGCATTTGGATGCGACGTTGACAATGAGCACGGCTTTGCCCCGGTACTGGCCGAGGTCGGCGGGTCCGCCCCGCAGGCCGTCGATCTCTACGTCGTAAACAGACATAGGGCCGATCTTAGGAGATCACCCCCCGTGACCGGCCATGTCCTCGTCCAAACTCTCGCCGCCGCCCCGGGACGGGGACCCGGGGATGGCGGCTCGCCCTACGAGCCCAACGCGTTCACGAAGGACGCGAGCTGGTTGCCCGCCTCGCCGAGCTGGCTGAAGGCGTTGTTGACCACGTTGGCCGCGTCCGTGGGTGAGCTCAGCAAGTAGAAGATGACGAACGCGATCGCCACATAGCGGAGGTTCTTCTTCATCCGTACGCCGTCCCTGGTTGTAGCGCAGCGACACAACTGACCCGATCCCATTGTGCCCGGGCGCGTGTGCCCGCAAAGCGCGATTTTACTGTGACGCCGAGGCAACCGCTTGATGGCCACGCGCGAAGATGCCCCGTACCGCCGGGGGTACGGGGCCAGGGAGCCGTCCGTCAGCTCGGTAGCGCGCTCATGAACTGCGACAACGACTCGGCGGCCGAGCCGAGCCCGCTCAGGGCGTTGTTGACGAGACTCGCCGCTCCCTCTGGCCTGCTGATGACGTACCACACCCCGAAGGCGATCCCGGCGATCTTCATATGCTTCTTGTTCACTTCAACCACCCTCTGCAGTCAATGGACTACGGAGAGTGTTTCCCAGTGGTGGCCGGACAGAGAGCAAAGGCACGCAAAGAGACGGTCAGGTCCCGTTGGCGTGCTCGGCGAGGTACTCGATGTAGAGGGGGCGGAGCGCGTCCGCCATCTCCCCCTCCCCCGCGTGCGTGAACTCCTCCAGCAGCGCCAGGCCGTGGAAGAGGTCGAACTCCGCGCGGCCGACCTCGCCCAGGGACGCCGCCGCAGGGGGGATCGCGCGCAGCAGGTCCCACAGGAAGCCGACGTCGCGCCGCTCCTTAGCCAGGCTCATCGCCCGCTCGTACAGCTCCTTGGACGACAACTCGTCCAGACCGGCGCCACCGCCGGGCGTCACTTCGGACATGCCCTGACTCTAACCGGGCGGAAGAGGGCCAATCCCGCTCACTTCTTCTGGATGACGTCCTGCGGGATCTCCTGGTCCTGCTTGAGCGCGTCGAAGAGCCGGGTCGCCTTGGCCTTGTCCCAGGTGATGTACGAGCCGACGCCCGCCGCGCTGCCGTTGCCGCCGATCGGGACGGTGGTCGACACGCCGTCGCCGCCGCTGACGCCCTTCATCGCCCACATCATGCGCATCAGGTGGTGCAGGTGGTCGCCGTCGTCCACCAGGAAGTTGCTGGTGGCGTTCGTCGCCAGCGGGATGCTCTTGAACGGGTTGAGGACCGTCCCCGGGCTCGCCGCCTTCTTCATCAGCGCGCCGAAGAACTGCTGCTGGTTCTCCACGCGTTCGAGGTCGGCGCGGGCGAACTTGCGGGTCCGGACGTACCCGAGCGCGTCGGCGCCGCCGAGGGTCTGGCAGCCGGCCTTGAGGTCGAGCCCCGCCTTGACGTCCTTGATGTCTTCCTTGACGCACATGTCCACGCCGCCGATGGCGTCTACCACGCCGACGAAGCCGTTGAAGCCGATCTCGGCGTAGTGGTCGATGTGGAGGCCGGTGGCCTCCTCCACGGTCCGGGCGAGCAGCTTGGGGCCGCCGAACGCGAACGCCGCGTTCAGCTTGTTGCGCCCCTTGCCCGGGATCGGGACGTAGGAGTCGCGCGGGAGGCTGACCATGGACGTCCCGCCGGAGCCGTAGTGCAGCAGCATCATCGTGTCGGTGCGGCGCCCGGAGGCGAAACCGGTCTTGAGCTTCTTCTGCTCGGCCTTCGACAGGCCCTCGCGGCTGTCGGAGCCGACGATCAGCCAGTTCGTCCCCGGGGTGTCGGCGACCCGGCCGGGGTAGTCCTCCAGGACGGCCTCGCGCTTCAGCTTCGAGTCCAGGTAGAAGTAGCCGCCGACGACGATCAGCAGCAGGACGACCACGATGGCGCCGAACACCCGCCCCGTACGGCGGCGGCGCCGCCGCCTGGGCGGTGGACCGCCGTAGGGGTCGCCCTCGTCGTAGCGGCCCCCGCCGCGGAGCTGGTCACCCGCGTACGGGTCCCCGTACGGGTCTCCGTACGCCTCCCGCCCGTAGGCGGGCTGGTGGTGCTCCGCCGGAACGGAGCGTTGCCTGCTGCGGGCCACGCGGTCGTCCTCCTTGCGTGTCCAGCCTTCCGGCCAGCCGTCGCTCATGGGGTAGACCCTAGACTTCCCGCGCGTCCGCCGCGTCCTTCTCCTGCATGATTGTCCACTGGTACAAATCGCCGCTCTATGTGACATGTGAAGCGGAACCCGTCGTCCTCAGGTCGCACACTGCCCTTGGCGGGCAGTACGCGCGGAGGGCGGCGCATGGGTGCACGACGGCGTTTCCAGAGACGGTTCACGCTCCGCGGAAGGCGCCTCCGCGAGACCCGTCCCGCGCCCGAGCTGCCGGAACTGACCTCGCACGTCTGGCACGCGAAGGACCGGGAGCTGGCCGAGACCGGACTCGGCACGGTAGCACGGCGGCTCCCGGCGGTGATCGCCCAGGCGGCGGGGCTGGCCTGGCGGGCGAGCCCCGCCGACACGGTCGCGACGATCTCCCTCAACCTCGTCGCCGGGGTCTTCACGGCCTTCTGGCTGCTGGCGACCACCGGCGTGCTCACCGCGCTGTTCAGCGCCGGGCCGACGCCGGACCGGGTCCGTGACGCGCTGCCGTCGCTGGCACTGGTCGCGGGCGCGGTGGCGCTGCGCGCCGGGCTGCAGGCGTGCGCGGGCTGGTCGCAGTCGCGGCTGGAACCGCAGGTCCGGCGGCTCGCCGAACTCCGGCTGTACGAGGCGACGACCGCCGTGCACCTGGCCGCGCTCGACGACTCCGACTTCCTGGACGAGCTCCAGCGCGCGCAGGCCAGGGGCATGATGTCGGCGCCGCGGGTCGTCCAGCAGGCGGTGGACGTGCTCACCGGAGCCGTCGGGATGGTCGCGGCGGCCGGGACGCTCGGCGTGCTGCATCCGCTCCTCCTGCCGCTGCTCCTGCTGACCGCCGTCCCGGAGGGCTGGGCGTCCGTGCGCAGCGCGCGGATGCAGTACCTGACGATGCTCACCCTGGTCGAGGTCGCGCGCCGCAAGTGGATCCTGTCGGACCTGATGGTCGAACGGCGGCACGCCGCGGAGGTGCGGTCCTTCACCATGCGGAAGTTCCTGCTGAGCCAGTACGACCGGCAGGCCGCCTACCAGCGGACCGTCGAACTGGACCTCGCCCGCCGGCAGACCATCGCGCGGGTCACCGGAGACCTGCTGAAGGGCGTCGCCACGGCGGCCGTCTACATCGCGCTGGGGCTCATGCTGTGGAAGGGCGCGGTGCCGCTGGCGGTGGCGGGCACGGCGGTGCTGGCGATCCGGTCGGGCCAGTCCTCCCTGGCCAACCTCGTGTTCGCGGTCAACCAGTGCTACGAGGAAGGCCTGTACTTCGGCGACTACCTGGCCTTCTGCGCGAAGGCCGAGGAGCGCGTCCCTCGCCGCGCACTGCAGCCCGCCAGGGCGGAGGGACACGAAAACGTCCTGGACGGCTTCGACCGCATCCGCGTCCAGGACGTCAGGTTCACCTACCCGGGCGCGGACACACCGTCCCTCAACGGCATCTCGCTGGACCTGCGCAAGGGTGAGGTCGTCGCGCTCGTCGGCGAGAACGGCTCCGGCAAGACGACCCTCGCCAAGGTCATGGCCGGCCTGTACGACCCGGACTCCGGCGAAGTCCTGTGGGACGACGTGCCCCTGACGAAGGTGGCGCCCCACGACGTGTGGGAACGCGTCGCCGTCATCGCCCAGGAGTACACCCACTGGCCGATGACCGCCCGGCAGAACATCACCATGGGCCGCGGCCGCGAGCACGTCCAGGGCGAGGGCGAGGGCGAGGACCCGGCGATGCTCGCCGCCGCCCGCGCCTCCGGGGCCGACGAGGTCGTCGGCGACCTCGGCCGCGGATACGGCACGCTGCTCGACCGCCGGTTCAAGGGCGGCGCGGAGCTGTCGGGCGGGCAGTGGCAGCGTCTCGCCGTCGCACGCGGCTTCTTCCGCGACGCGCCGCTGCTGATCTGCGACGAGCCGACCGCGGCCCTCGACGCGCGGGCCGAGCACCAGCTGTTCGAGCGGATCCGCACGCACGCCGACGGCCGGACCGTCCTGCTCATCACGCACCGGCTCGCCAGCGTCCGCCACGCCGACCGCATCTACGTCCTGGAGCACGGACGGGTCATCGAAGAGGGCGACCACACCACGCTGATGGACCAGGGCGGCCTGTACGCGGACCTGTACTCGCTCCAGGCCGCCGCCTACGCGAACGGCGGCCCGCGCCCGCAGCCCGGCCAGGGCGCCGGCGCGGCGCCGGACAGCGGGCCTCAGAGGTAGGCGCCGAAACCGAAACCGGTCCGTTCGGGCGGCGGGGCGTCGGGGAGGTCCTCGGGTCGGAGCGTCCCCACCTCGGCGGCCTCGATCCCCCCGGCGCCCTCGTCGTCCTCCGCGGTGATGCGCCGCGCCTGCCGGGAGATCGCCGCCTCCAGCAGGTTGCGGACGAGCCGGGCGTTGCCGAACGAGGAGCCCCGCGGCTGCGCGGCGACCAGGCGGCGCACCGCGTCCAGGGTCCCGGACGCGAGCGCGAACCCGGCCTCCGCCGCCATGGACTCGAAGATGGTGACGAGCTCGTCGTCGGAGTAGTCCGGGAAGCGCAGGACCTTCGGGAACCGTGACCGCAGCCCCGGGTTGGCCTTCAGGAACCCCTCCATCTCCGCGTCGTAGCCGGCGACGATGACGACCAGGTCGCCGCGGTGCTCCTCCATCAGCCGCAGCAGCTCGGCGATCGCCTCGTGGCCGAAGTCGCGCCGGTCGCCGCCCGAGGACGACAGCGCGTACGCCTCGTCCACGAACAGCACGCCGCCGAGGGCGCGCTCGACCGCGCCCCGGACCCGAGGCGCGGTCTGCCCGACGAACTCGGCGACGAGATCGGCGCGGGTGACCTCCACCAGGTGCCCGGACGACAGCAGCCCGAGGCGCGCGTACACGGCGGCGATGAGCCGGGCGATCGTCGTCTTCGCGGTGCCCGGGTTGCCCATGAAGACCATGTGCCGGGACGGCGACGCCGGGGACAGCTTGGCGTCGCGCCGTAGCTGCTCGGCGCGGACCTCGGCCACCAGCGAGGACACCTCCCGCTTGATGTCGGCCAGCCCGATCAGCCGGTCGATCTCGGCGAGCGGGTCGCCGGGGACGTCGTCGCGGGCGCGGGTGAGGGTCTCGGGGACGTCCTCCAGCAGGATCTCGTCCAGCGACTCGGTCTCGTCGACGATGCCGTCGGCCAGGACGCGCCGTCCCTGCATCGCCACCGCCCGGTCCAGCAGGTTGATCATGGCCCGGGCGTTGCCGAACCCGCGTTCGCGCGGCGCCGCCTCGGCCAGTCCGCGGACCTTCTGCAGCACGCCGGCGGCCAGCTCGAAGCCCGCGTCGGCCGCCTTGGCCGCGAAGACCTCCACCAGCTCGTCCTCGGTGAGGTCGGGGAACCGGACGGTGCGGGGGAAGAACGCGGCCAGGCCGGGATGCGACTTCAGCAGCCCGTTCAGCTCCGCCTCCGGCCCGGTCAGCACGACGACGAGGTCCTCGCTGTGCGCCTGGACGCCGGTGACGAGCACGTCCAGGACCTCGCGTCCCCGGGCGGCGTCGGCGGCGGCCGACACCAGGGCGTGCGCGTCGCGGACGACCAGGACGCCCCCGTGGGCCTGCTCCACGGCCCGGCGGACCCGCAGGACGCTCTCGCTCGCGTACTCGCCGAGCAGGTCGGCGCGCTCGACCTCCACCAGATGCCCGGACGACAGCACCCCGAGCTCGGCGTAGAGGCGGCCGAGGATGCCCGCCACCTTGCGCTTCCCGGTGCCGGGATTGCCGATGAACACCAGGTGCCGGGGCCGTGCCCTGGCCGTCATGCCGGCCTCGCGGCGCAGCCGCGCCGCCTTCGCCTCGGCGACCAGCGCGTCCACCTCCCGCTTGGCGGGCTCGATGCCGGCGCACGCGGCCAGCTCGGCGAGCGGGTCGGTGTCGGCGGAGCGGCCCGGGACGAGGCGCTGCGGCACGTCCGCCGCCGTCACCTCCAGCGGCCCGGGGAGCGCGGCGGCGTCCGGCTGTTCCCCGTCCGCCTCCTCGTGCGCCTCCTCGGCGCGCCGGACGGCCGCGGCGACGGCCTCGCCCGCCATGTGCTCCACCAGCCGCGCGCCGCGCAGGTTCAGCAGCGGCGGGGTGCGGCGGAGCATGGTGGCGGCGGCCGCGGCCACGCCCGGTTCGACGCGGGCGCCGCGCCGCACGACCGCCAGGGTGAACAGCTCGGCGAAGTGGTCCTCGCCGAAGTCGCGGGTGCGGGCGACGTCGAACGCCCGGACGAGAGCCGGGTTGGCGTCGAACAGCCGCCGGTCCCCGCCGGGACGGCACAGCGCGACGACGCTGAGGGACGGGGAGCGGGCCATGAGGCGCCGGAGCTCCTCCACGGCCGCGGCGCCGCACCGCTCGTGCGCGGCGAGCTTCTCCAGGTCGTCGACCACCAGGAGCATCCGCGCCTCCAGGCAGTCGCGGACGCGGGACTGCAGCCACAGGACGGCGTCGCTCACCCCCAGCGACGCGAACACCTGGTCCGATATCCACATCGCCTCGCGGACCGCGCCGCCCTCGGCCAGCAGGCGTTCCACCGCCTCCGCGGCGGTCCCCTTGCCGGTGCCCTCCGGGCCCGCGATCAGCAGGCGGACCGGACGCTCCCCGGCGAGCCGCGCCGCCACCGCGTCCTCGAGCACCCGGGACAGCTCCGGCTGCCCGACCAGCATCTCGCCGGTGACCGTGCCACGTCGCTGACGCCGCTCCCCGCCGGCCTCGCCGTCCTCGGCGTTCTTGGCGCCGCCCAGCGACGCACCGAGCGTGTTGGGGACCCGCCGCGCGGTGAACAGCCGCCGCAGGTCGGCCTGGAACGCGCGCACGGGCACGCGGCAGCGCGGGCTCATCGGCGGGTCCGGAAGCCCCTGGACCGCGCCCGTGATGCGCACGGCCATGTCGAGCCAGGCACGGGACGCATCGGCCTCCCCCGCCACCAGGCCCCGCGCCAGCCAGGACCGCACATCGAGCTGCCACGCCTCGGGAGAGAAGCCCTCCCTCGCCGCGCGGAAGCGCTCCTCCAGGTTCTCGTAGCGCGTCGTGCCCAGCACCACGGCCAGCTCCGCGGGAACGACGGAGACCTCCGCCGCCAGGAGCAGGCGGGCAAGGGCGACGTCAGGCTCGTCCCCGTCCGCGACGGCTCCCGCCAAGCACGCGTGCGCGGCGTCCAATCCCGCGCACGCCCAACCCAGGTACCCGACCGGCCCCGCCAGTTCGGGCAGGACGGCCAGTTCCTCGTCGGTCAGCCCCGACGCCCACGCTTCGTCCAGCCGCCCGATGGGGACGCTCATGTCCTGCTCGCGCAGCCCGGGGTCGGCGGCGCGCCGGTCGAACAGGTCCATCAGCGCCCGCCGTCGCCGCTCCACCGGCTCCAGGCCCTCGAAGACGTCCAGGCCCGCACGCGCCAGCTCGAACATCACCGTCCGCCGCTCGCGGTCGTTCCCGGCGGGCTCGGGCAGCCACAGGCCCGGCGGGCGCCACCGCCCGCCCTGCGTGAACCAGGCCAGCGGCTCCCGGGCGGCCGGCTCGGGCGTCGCGAGGAACGCCGACAGCAGCTCGTAGTCCACGTCCCCCCGCGACCCGCCGCGGACCGCCGACGCGCCGAGCAGGAACGTCAGCAGCGACCACTGCTCGGCCCCCGCCGCGCTGGTGTCCCCGCCGTAGAAGTCGCTGAGCTGCCGCGTCAGCACCACCGCGCGCGGATCCCGGTTGTACTCCAGAGCCCGCTCGCGCATCTCCTCGTACAGGCCGTCAGGCACGCGCCAGGGACCGAACGCGTACACGTCCAGCACGGGCTCATCGGTGAGCAGCACTTCAAGATGATCCGGCAGCCGGGGGGAACTCACGATGCAGTTCTACCGCAGCGGGGTCACAGCGGGAGCGCGGTCGGGCGTTTGGGGGCGCGGCCGTCGCCGGTGGAGCGGCCGGTCGTCCGCCGGCCGATCCACGGCAGGAGGTACGTGCGTGCCCAGCGGACGTCCTCGCGGCGCGAGGTGAGCCAGTCGGCACGGTCCAGCGGCGGCCAGGGCTCGCGCCAGTCGCCGCGGGTGGGCAGGCCGATGGCCTCGGCGACGAGGAGGGCCATCCGGCGGTGCCCCTCGGGCGAGAGGTGGAGGCGGTCCTCGTACCAGGCGCGGGGATCGTCGAACACGCGCAGGGGCCACAGGTCGACGACGGTGCAGCCGCGGCGGTCGGCGATGGCGCGCAGGTGCATGTTGTAGGTGGCGGCCTTGCCGCGGATGCGGCCGCCGCCGCGCAGGCCCCGGGTGTCGAAGCCGGTGAAGACGACGACGCGGGACCCGGTGGCGCGCAGGCGGCGCACGGCGTCGTCGAAGACGACCGCGAGCGCGTCGGGGTCGGCCCCCGGCCGGATCATGTCGTTGCCGCCGGCGCACAACGTCACGAGGTCGGGCGCCAGCTCGACGGCGCACGGCACCTGGTCGTCGACGATCTGCCGGGCGAGCTTGCCGCGGACGGCGAGGTTGGCGTAGCGCAGTCCCGGGTGCCGCTCGGCGAGGAGCTCCGCCAGCCGGTCAGCCCAGCCGCGGAAGCGGTCGTCCTCACCGGGGTAGGGGTCGTTCAAGCCCTCGGTGAAGCTGTCGCCGAGGGCCACGTACGTCCGGATCCGCTCCAATTCACCCATCGCAACCCCCATTTCCGGTTCATGGTCGATCACGAAGATAAATCATGCACCGTGCATACGACCACACGGCTTACGCGACCGTGGTCCGGTTCAGGGGAAGCCGCGTCAGGTCCAGCTCGGCGAGGCGGTTCCGACCTGGCCGCCGGACGCGGCGGGCGGCGCGGAGGCGCCCGCGGACGGCATGGCGTGCATCGACATCGCGTGCTGGACGAGCGTGATCAGCACCTGCTTGGTGGACTCGCGGCTCCGCGCGTCGCACTGGACGATCGGCACGTGCGCGCTGATCGACAGGGCGTCGCGGATGTCCTCCACCGCGTACTGGAACTCCCCGTGGAACCCGTTGACGCCCACCACGAACGGCAGGCCGAGCTCCTCGAAGTAGTCCACCGCGGCGAAGCAGTCCTCCAGCCGGCGGGTGTCGACCAGCACGACGGCGCCGATCGCGCCGCGGACCAGGTCGTCCCACATGAACCAGAAGCGATGCTGCCCGGGGGTGCCGAACAGGTAGAGGATCAGCTCGCTGTCGAGCGACACGCGCCCGAAGTCCATCGCGACCGTCGTGGTCGTCTTGTCGGGCACGGCCGACAGGTCGTCCACGTCGGCGCTGGCCGCGGTCATCACCGCCTCGGTGGTGAGCGGCATGATCTCCGAGACCGACCCGACGAAGGTGGTCTTGCCGACACCGAACCCGCCGCCGACGACGATCTTGACCGAGGTCAGCTCGGCCTCTCCGCCGTGCGACCCCGGGGCCGGAACCTGGTCAGAGCTTCCGAAGGCCACTGAGCACCCTTTCTAGCAAGCGGAGGTCCGGCTGTCCGCCGGCGGTGGTGGCGGGCTGGGACTGGTGAAGCCGCAGCAGCCCTTCGACGGCCATGTCGGCGACGAGGACCCGCGCCACGCCGAGCGGCAGGCGCAGCAGGGCCGAGACCTCGGCCACCGAGCGGGCCGACCGGCACAGGTCCATGATCGCCCGGTACTCGGGGGTCAGCACGGCCACGTCCCGCGGCGGGTACGGCGCCGCGGTGACCAGCGCCTCGATCGCCAGATCGTAGCGCGGCTTGGTCCTCCCCCCGGTCACGGCGTACGGGCGCACCAGCGAGCTGGTCTCGTTCTCGGGACGCTCAGGGGGACGAGCCGGGGCCGGTGTCCGCCCCTGATCACCAGGCCAGCGCCCGGGACCCCCGGGACTGCCTCCGAAGCTGCCTCGATCCATGTCGCCGACCTCCGTCAGAGTCAGTCACGGTCTAATAGCGGGCGGGACCGGCGCCCATCTCCGTCACCGGAGGCCCCGAGTACGGAGGCTGGCCCTGATCCTGGGCGCGCAGCGCGGGCGTCAGCACCCGGCCCACGCGCTCGACCAGCAGCGTCATCTCGTACGCGACGAGCCCGAGGTCGCAGTCGGGCGCCGCCAGCACCGCGAACACCGACCCGTTCGTGATGGACATCACGAACAGCAGGCCGCGGTCCATCTCGACGACGGTCTGGTTGACCCCGCCCGCGTCGAAGATCTTCGCCGCGCCCTGGGTGAGGCTCATCAACCCGGAGGCGATCGCCGAGAGCTGGTCCGCACGCTCGGGCGGGAAGCCCGACGAGTACGCCATCGGCAATCCGTCCGAGGAGACCACGACGGCGTGCGCGACCTTCGCGACACGGTCCGCGAAGTTCGTCACCAACCAGTTGAGATCCTGCCCGCTCACCGGGTGCCTCCTGTCTCGCCGTCACCCTGTGACGGCGCCTCACCTGACGTGCCTGCACCGCGAGCCTCGTGGCGTCCCCGATGGACGCCACGCTGGAGGCTCGCGAAACGGTTGCGTACAACGTCGGCCGTCTGGCCGAATCCCTGCTGACCATCTGTGTGCTGGCCCGGTCCGTGCCCGCCCGGCGCCGGCTGGGCCTGCCCCTGCGGCGCCGCCTGGCCCTGCGCCGGACCGGCCGCCTGCGCGCCACCGGCCGGCGTGGCCGCGCGGCCGACCGCCCCCGGCACCCGGTTCTTGCCGGGCACCCGCTTGGGCAGACCGACGTTGGTGCGGGACGTCGCGACGGGCTCGCGGGCGGCCTCGGCGGCGCGGAATCCCGCGTCCGCCGGGGACTCCCAGCCCCGCACCGGGTCCTCCCCGGACCCGTCTCCCGACCTTCGCATGAACCACTCCGATTGCATCGCGTCGAAGATGGGCGAACGCTCGGGGACCCGCGGCGGCGCCTTCTGCTCGGGCGGAGCCTGCGCCGGCGGGGCCTGGGGCGCCCGCATGGACGGTTCGGGGACGGGGTTCGCGACCTCCTCCGGCGCGTGCGGCGCGGACATCGCGCCCGGCCGGGCCGGTTCCTGCGCCGGTATCTCGCCGGTCTCCCACTGGGCGCGACCGGGCCGGGGGTGGGCGCCGGTCGCCGAAGCGTCCCCGTAGGGGTCATGTGACGGCTGCCCCGAGTTCCCGCTGACCTGCTCCAGCGGCCCCGTCCCCCACGGGATCTGCCGCCCCGTGCCCGGCTCGGGCACCACCGGCTGGGCCTCCGGGACGACGGACTGCGGGCCGCCCGGGGGGTGGTAGGCGCCGTTGCCGGCGGCTCCGCCGTCCTGCTGCCGCTCGCTGCGCGGCTGGAAGAGGCCGTTGGACATGCCGTCGTCGGCGGGGCGTCCGGGAAGCTGCGCACCCGGCCGCCGGATGGGCAGCTCGCCCGGCCTGCGCGGGGGCTGCCCGTCGCCGGGCTGGTACGGGTCGTCCGCGGGCGGACGCCGGGCTCCGGGCGGCCCCTGCTCGCCGTGCGGGAGGGCCTGCTGCGGGCCCGTGCCCGGGAACGCGGCGTGCGCGCCGGTCCCGGCGGCCGGGATCGGGCCGGTCTCGTTCATGGCCGGCTGGGGGCCGGTGCCGCCGCGCAGGGGGCGCAGCGGCCCGGTGCCGGAGCCGCCGATCATCGAGTGGGAACCGGTCCCCCCGCCCATCGGCGCGCCCGCCGGCTGCCCCGCGGGCCCGTAGTCGTCCTGCCGGAACGCGCCGCCGGAGCCGATGGCGGGCGGCTCGGCGGTCGCGGTCAGCGCGGCGAGCTGCTGGCCCTCGGTCTCGCGCCCGCCGAAGCCGCGGGCGCCGACGCCGTTGGACTCGCCGGGGGTGATCACCGCGTCCGGCAGCACCACGAACGCGGTGAGGCCGCCGCCCTGGGCGGCGCGCAGCTCCACCCGGATGCCGTGCCGGACCGCCAGGCGGCCGACCACGAACAGGCCCATGCGCCGTGCCGCGGAGAAGTCGATGACGGGCGGGTTCGCCAGCCGCCAGTTGGCCTGCTCCAGCTCCTCCGCCGACATGCCGACGCCGTTGTCGGTGATCTGCAGCATCGAGCCGCCGCCGCTCAGCATCTGGCCGGAGACGGTCACCTTCGTGTGCTCGGACGAGAAGACCGTGGCGTTCTCGATCAGCTCGGCGAGCAGGTGGACGAGGTCGTTGACGACGGGCCCGGCGACGGTCATGTCGCCTTGAACCCGCAACGCGACCCGTTCGTACTGCTCAACCTCGGACAGTGAAGCGCGGACGACGTCGATCAGCGGGACGGCCTGGTTCCACCGGCGCACCTGCTCCTGACCGCCGAGGACGAGGAGGTTCTCACAGTTGCGGCGCATGCGGGTGGCCAGGTGGTCCAGCCGGAACAGGTTTCCGAGCTGCTCCTCGTCGCGCTCGCTCTGCTCCAGTTCCTCGATCAGGCGCAGCTGGCGCTCGATCAGGGACTGGCTCCGGCGCGAGAGGTTGACGAACATCGCGTTGATGTTGCCGCGCAGGACGGCCTCGTCGGCCGCCAGCCGGACCGCCTCGCGGTGGACCTCGTCGAAGGCCCGCGCGACCTGGCCGATCTCGTCGGTGGAGTCGATCTCGATCGGTTCGACCTCGATGCCGCCGGCGGCGGCCTCCGGGTCGCGCAGCCGGTCGACCAGGCCCGGCAGCCGCGTGCCGGCCACCTCCAGCGCGCCGGACTGCAGCCGCAGCAGCGGCCGCACCAGGGAGCGGGCCACGAGGATGACGGTCGCCAGGACGATCGCGAGGACGAGGAACAGCAGCGCCCCGTCGCGGATCGCGTCGGTCTGGGCGTCGGACTTGGCCTCGTTCGCGGTGTCCGCGAGCTCGGCGGCGACGTTCCGCTCGACCTCGTGCAGCTTGGTGACGCGCACGTTGGAGTCGTTCGCCCAGTCCTGGGCGAAGTTGCGGCCGAGCCTGACCCGCAGCGACGGGGACGCGTCGGCGACGGCGAGCGTCCGCAGCCGGGAGATCTCCGCACGGTCCAGTTCGGGGCCGGCGACGGTGTCCTCGAAGATCCGCAGCTGAGCCGGTGTGGCCAGGCCGCGGAACGTATCGATGCTTCGGCTCAGGCCGGTGCGGGCATCGTCGACCGCGGCGCGGCCGAACGGTGAGAACCCTCCCTCGTAGAGGGCCGCGGCGATGAGCGCCCGCTCGCGGGACGCCGCGTTCTTGGCCTTGGCGAGGTCGGCGAGCGCGAGCGCGGTCTGCGCGAGCCCGGGCGTCGGGGCCTCCTGGGCGACCAGCAGGTGGTAGTTGCTGAAGTCGTCGATGAACTCGCCGTACTTGGTGATGATCACGCCGGACGCGAGGCGCGTGGACACCGACCGCAGCGCGGCCAGGTCGTCGGCCCGGTCGAGGACGTTGTCGATCGCCTGTTCCGTCGCGGGCGAGGCGACGTCGAGGCCGTCGGCCGTCTCCCGCACCTTGCGCGCGGCGGCGTTCACCGCCTGCTGGATCGCCTTGAGCTGGTCTTCGTCGATGGCGCGCACGCCTCCCGAGGCCAGCCTCGCCATCGCGTCGCGCTCGTTCTCCACCTGTTGCGTGAGCGCAGTCAGATCCTTACCGAGCGTAGCCATATCGCCCGTCTGGCTGAAGGCGTCGGCGTCGTCCATGGAGACCTGGACGCGGTAGCCCGCAAGGAGTGCGGCCACGATCGTGGGCACCGCGATGAGGGCGAAGAGGCGCGTCCGCACGCGCCAGTTGCGCAGCTTGAGCCGGCCTCCCAGGAAGCCTCGCTTGGGGGCGTCTTCGCTGGCAGACGGGACTGGCTGAGGGGACTGCGGGGCCATCTCGGCCCCTTCGGCTTTCCGCACTGCCCTCCGCTACCTCTCAATGGGTCGATCGCTCGCGGCGCACAGTGACCCTGACGGAGATCCGGGTCGTGTCGCCTGCCCGCACCACTGTGGGCAAGCGCCGAACATTGCAACACAGAGCAACCATCATGGCCAACCCGAATGATCACACAGGTCTAGACTTGTGATGCAGGAGATAGAAATGTCACAGCTTGTTCATGAGTGTTCACATAAGTGCACGTAAAGCTGGCATCTCGCCCATGGCGCGCCCGGGGTGCGCTACGCTCCCGCCTCGTTGAAAGATCAGCTTTCAACCAGCTTCCCCCGCAAACTGGAGCGTTGTTCATGTCTGCTTCCCACCGCCGCACAGTCATCGGCGGCGCGCTCGCCATCGTGCTCGGGCTGACCGGCGTCGCCTGCGGCGACTCCGAGGACGGTACCTCGGCCAACGGCCTGGAGAAGTCCGATATCACCCTCGGCACGATGACGATCGCCGACACCGTCCCCATCCAGATCGCCATCGACAAGGGCCTGTTCAAGGCCGAGGGCCTGAACGTGAAGACGCAGGTCATCCAGGGTGGCGCCGCCGGTATCCCGCTGCTGAAGAGCGGCCGGCTGCACTTCAGCTTCGGCAACTACGTGTCGCTGTTCACCGCCGGCATCAAGGACCCCGGCTTCAAGCCGAAGATCGTCGCCGAGGGCTTCCAGAGCGCCTCGAAGTCGCACACCCTGATGGTGCGCAAGGACTCCCCGTACCAGACGGTCGCGGACCTCAAGGGCAAGAAGATCGGCGTCAACACCCGCCGCAACATCAGCACGCTGCTGGTCCGCGCCGCCGCCAAGCCCGTGAACGTGGAGTTCGACGAGGACGACAACTTCGTCGAGATCCCCCCGCCCAACATGGAGCAGGGCCTGAAGTCCAAGAGCGTTGAGGCCGTCCAGGCGATCGAGCCGTTCGGTACCCAGATGGAGCAGTCGATGGGCGCCCGCATGGTCGCCGACCTGTCCAGCGGCCCGACCGCCGACTTCCCGATCGCCGGCTACGCCGCCACCGAGGAGTTCATCAAGGAGAACCCGAAGACGTCCGCCGCCTTCCAGCGCGCGATGCAGAAGGCCCAGGGCATGGCCGCCGACCGCAAGCTCGTGCAGGACACCCTGCCGACCTTCGCCAAGGGCATCGACGCCAAGGTCGCCTCGACCATGAGCTACGGCACGTTCCCGACGACGCTGAGCGCCACCCGCCTCCAGCGCGTGGCGGACCTGATGCTCGAGTTCGAGTACATCGAGAAGAAGATCGACGTCAAGCAGTTCATCGCCGACTCCGCCGCATGAATTTTCGCCGCATCGCTTTGGGCGCCGCCGGGGCTGCCGGGGTGGTCGCCGTCCTCGAGGTCGTAAGCCGTGCAGGCCTCATCGACGAGACCGCCCTGCCCCCGGCGTCGACCGTTTTGGGGGAGGCCGCGAAACTGGCCGTCGACCAGGACTTTCTCCTCGACGTCGGAGCCACGCTGCAGGCGTGGTTCGGGGGGCTCGCGCTGGCGGTGCTCGTGGCGGTCCCGCTGGGCGTCCTGCTCGGCTCGGTCCCGCTGCTGGGCACCGCCGCCCGCGCGCTGGTCGAACTGCTGCGCCCCATCCCCTCGGTCGCGCTGATCCCGCTCGCCATCATCCTGTTCGCCGACCCCACGCAGATGAAGATGTCCCTGATCTTCTACGCCTGCCTGTGGCCGATCTTGATCAACACCCTGTACGCGCTTCGCGACGTCGACCCGGTCGCCAAGGAGAGCCTGCGCGCCTTCGGATTCGGGACGCCGTCGGTGCTGTGGCGCGTCTCGCTCCCGAGCGCCGCGCCGTTCATCACCACCGGCGTCCGCATCGCCGCGTCCGTCGCCCTCATCGTCGTGGTCAGCACCGAGCTGTTGGCCGGAGGGGTCAACGGCGTGGGAATCTACCTCAGCTCCACCCAGGCCGGCGGCGGCCGGACCGACCTGCTCCTGGCCGGGGCCGTCTGGGCCGGTGTCCTCGGGCTACTGGCCAACCTGGCGCTTCTCGGGCTAGAACGGGTGGCGTTCCGCTGGCACAGCGCCCGCGTGGAGGGGATCGCATGAGGGCCCTGAAAGCCCTGCGAGGGTTCATCGAGCGCGCCTGGCTGGTCGTCCTCTTCGTCGTGCTGTGGGAGCTGATCACCCGTGCGGTGAACGAGACCTACTTCCCGCCGCCCACCACGATCGTCAAGGCGCTGCACGAACTCTGGTTCTCGGGACCCGCGTCCAGCTTGTTCCTCACGGACAACGCCACGGACGACTTCTCCACCAGCCTGAGCCACCTGTTCATCGGGTGGGCCTCCGCGGGCGCCGTCGGCGTCGTGGTGGGCGCGGCCATCGGACGGTCCCAGACCCTGTACGACATGGCGTCACCGGTGCTGGAGTTCCTCCGCGCCGTACCGCCGCCGACCCTGCTGCCCTTCTTCATCATCGTCTTCCAGCTCGGCACGACGATGCAGGTCGTCACGATCGCGTTCGGCGTGGTGTGGCCGGTGCTGCTCAACACCTGCGACGGCGTCCGCACCGTGGACACCCTGCAGCTGGAGACCGCCAGGGTGTTCGGCATCGGCCGGCTGCGCCGGCTGGTGACGATCATCCTCCCGGGAGCGGCGCCGAAGATCTTCGCGGGGCTGCGGGTGGCGCTGTCGTTCGCGCTGATCCTCATGGTCATCTCGGAGCTGTTCGGCAGCACCGCGGGCATCGGCTCCGAGCTCATCGGCGCCCAGCGCGCGTTCGAACTGCCCCGGATGTGGGCCGGCATCGTCATGCTGGGCATCCTCGGCTTCCTGTTCAACGCCGTGTTCATGCTCCTGGAACGCCGCCTGCTGGCCTGGCACATCGGCGCGCAGAGGCTCGCGAACTGACGATGACCCTCATGCTGACCCTCAGAACGCACACACAGAAAAGGCGGCCGTGATGCTTCAGATAACCGGCCTCACGCACTCCTACGGCGACGGCCACCGGGCCATCGACGGGCTCGACCTCACCGTCCCGGACGGGCAACTCGTCAGCATCGTCGGCCCGTCCGGCTGCGGCAAGTCCACCCTGCTGCGCTGCATCGCCGGGCTGATCCGCCCGACCGGCGGGACGCTCACCCTGGACGGGAAGCCGATCAACGGCGTGCCCGACGACCTCGCGGTGGTCTTCCAGGACTACAGCCGGTCGCTGTTCCCCTGGCTGAGCGTCCGCGACAACGTCGCGCTGCCGCTGCGCCGGCGCGGGAAGTCGCGCTCGCAGCGGCGCGCCGCCGCGGAGGAGGCACTGGAATCCGTCGGCCTGCACGACGCGGGCCGCAAGTACCCGTGGCAGCTGTCCGGCGGCATGCAGCAGCGCGTGTCGATCGCCCGGGCGCTGGCCTACCGCCCCTCGCTGATGCTGATGGACGAGCCGTTCGGTTCCGTCGACGCGCAGACCCGGGAGGACCTGGAGGATCTCGTCCTGGAGGTGCACCGCACCCAGAAGATAACGATCCTGCTGGTCACCCACGACATCGACGAGAGCGTCTACGTCGGCGACCGGGTGGTCGTGCTGAACCGCTCACCCGCCCGGGTGCACGCGGACCTGCCCGTCGGGCTGCCGTCCGTCCGCGACCAGATCGACACCCGCGGGCTGCCCGAGTTCGTGCAGCTCCGGGCCGAGGTCGGCCGGCTCGTCCGCGGCGGCGCGAAGGTGCCCGGCGCGGCGCCCGCCGCCGAACGGTCCGAGGCGGAGGACCAGGAGCCGGAGAAGCTGAAGGAGTCCGGCGTGGGCAAGGGCGCCAAGCCCGCTCACTGAAGCACCCACTCACTGAAGACCGCCGCCATGAGCGGCGAACGGGAACGAGTCCGGGGCGGACGGGGCCGCCGCCACACCGGCCCCGCCTGCCCGGGACGAACGGGAGGCGATTCATGCGCGTACTCATCGTTGGTGCGGGGATCGGCGGGCTCACCACCGCGCTGAGCCTGCGTGAGGCCGGTGTCGAGGCGCTCGTCGTCGACTCCGCCGTCCAGCTGCGGCCGCTCGGCGTCGGCATCAACCTGCTTCCCCACGCCGTCCGGGAGCTCACCGAACTCGGGCTCGGCGACGAACTGGCCGAGATCGGCATCCCGACCGCCCAGACGGTGCATTTCGACCGGTACGGCGGCCGGATCTGGGCCGAGCCGCGGGGACGGGCGCTCGGCTACCACTGGCCGCAGTACTCGATCCACCGCGGAGAGCTGCAGATGGCGCTGCTCGACGCGGTCCTGGCGCGGCTCGGCAAGGACGCCGTCCGCACCGGGACCGTCTTCGAGGGCTTCGAGCAGGACGGGACGCAGGTGCGGGCGCGCCTGCTCGACCGCGCGTCCGGCACCGCCGGCACCGTCACGGCCGACGTGCTGATCGGCGCCGACGGGCTGCACTCCGCCGTCCGGGCGCAGCTCCACCCGGGCGAGTCGGCGCCGCTGTGGAACGGCATCAGGATGTGGCGCGGCGTCACCGAGGGCGAGCCGTTCCTGAACGGCCGGACTCTCGCGATCGCGGGCAGCAACGCCGCGTCCAAGATGGTCGCCTACCCGATCTCCATGCGCGCCGAGCGGCGGGGCAAAGCGCTCCTGAACTGGGTCGCGGAGGTGAAGCTCGCCGACGACCAGCTCGACGACACCGCCGACTGGAACCGGACGGGCCGCCTGGAGGACGTCCTCCCCTACTTCGCGGACTGGACGTTCGACTGGCTGGACATCCCGGCGATGCTGTCCGCCACGGCGGAGATCCTGGAGTACCCGATGGTCGACCGGGACCCCCTCGACCGCTGGACGTCCGGCCGGGTGACCCTGCTCGGCGACGCCGCCCACCCGATGTACCCGATCGGTTCCAACGGCGGCTCGCAGGCCGTCCTCGACGCCCGCGTCCTGGCGCACGAGCTGGTCAAGGCCGCCGATCCCGGCGCCGGGCTGCTCGCCTACGAGCGGGAACGCCGCGAGACGGTCAACCGCATCGTGCTGGCCTGCCGCGACATGCCCGCCGACCGCATCCTGCAGACCGTCAGCGAACGCGCACCGGAGGGCTTCGACGCCATCGAGGACGTCCTGGCGCCGACCGAGCTGAACACCATCGCCGGCGCCTACCGCCAGACGTCGTTCTCCGACGTCGAAACCCTCAACACCCGCCCGTCCTACACACCCTCCGCCTGAGAACCCGCCCTGAGGGATCCGGCTCGCCGCCGCGATCGTGCCGTCCGACCTCGGGACCGGATGCAGGTGCCTCGATCACTACGGAGCCGTCCCTCCTGGACCTGACCGTCGCCGACGACGACCCGCCCGCCGACGAATCCTGAGTCAGGCGGCCGGCATACTGCATCACCGGGCGGTCGTTACCGCGTCCAGACGGGTGCTCATGGCGTGGGCGGCGCGATCGTAGAAGGACGGGTCGTCGTGGAGGCGTGCCTGCGTTGAGCCGCCGCGGCAGACGGCGTCCAGCTCGAACGCGAGCTGGGCGACGTCGGTGGCCGCGTCGATTTCACCGTGCTCCCGGGCCTGGCGCAGGCAGCGCTCCAGGAAGTCCCGCCAGTCGCGTTGTGAGGACGCGATGGCGTCGCGGACGCGCCCCGGGCGGGCGTCGAACTCGGCCATCGTGGAGTCGAAGAAGCAACCGCCGGGGAAGACGGGTTGGCGCTGGTAGCGCCGCCAGGCGTCCAGCAGCGCCCGGACGCGCCCGAAGCCTCGGGGGACGGCGAGGGCGGGCTCGATGACGTGCTCGCGGTAGACGTCGACGGCCTTGGCGACGGTCGCGAGCTGCAGTTCCTCCTTGGATCCGAAGTGCGTGAAGACGCCGCTCTTGCTGATCCGCAGCTCGGTGGCGAGCCGGCCGATCGACAGGCCCTCCAGCCCCTCCGCCGACGCGATGTCGGCGGCGCGGCCGAGGATGGCCTGGCGTGTCTGCTCACCCTTGAGAACCCGCCCGTCGGTGCTCACGCCAACTAATCTGCACGACCGTTCGTGCAAAGTCAATGCGGCAACCCCCTTGACGGGCGAGGTCTGCACCAAAGAGTGTACGACCGTTCGTTTATTTTCCTTGGAGAGGCTCCGTATGACCGCCGAGACCACCGCGGCGCCGCCCGCCGCCACCGCGCGGCGCGACGTGCCCTGGCTGGCCGCCGGGGCGACGTTCCTGGCGATGCTCGACGCCACCGTCGTCAACCTGGCCGTCCCCGACCTGCGCGCCGACTTCCCGGGGGCCTCGCTCTCCGGGCTCACCTGGATGATCACCCTGTACGCGGTGCTGTTCGCGGCACTGCTCGCCCCGGCCGGGCGGCTCGCCGACCTGGTCGGCCGGCGCGTGCTGTACCAGTGGGGCGTCGGGCTGTTCACGCTCGCCTCGCTGGCCTGCGCGATCGCGCCGAACCTGCCCGTCCTGCTGACGACGCGCGCGGTGCAGGGCGCCGCCGCGGCCGCGATGATCCCCGCCTCGCTCGCGCTGCTCCTGCGCGACACGCCCGCCGAACGGCGCGCGAGCGCCATCGGGCTGTGGAGCGCGGCGGGAGCGTTCGCCGCCGCCATCGGCCCCGGCCTGGGCGGGGTCCTCGTGGACCAGTTCGGCTGGCGGTCGCTGTTCATCATCAATGTGCCGTTCGGCCTGGCCATGGTGCTGGGCGGGCTGCGCCTCCCCCGCACCGGGAGCGGCGACGGACGGCTGCCCGACCTGGTCGGGACGATCCTGCTCGGCGGCGGCGTGGGCGGCATCGCGCTCGGCGTCACCCAGACCCAGGACTGGACCTGGACGGACACCCGCACGCTGACCCTGCTGATCGGCGGCGCGGTCCTGGTCGCCGTGACACTGTGGAGGTCGGCGCGGCACCCGGTGCCCGCGCTGGAGATCTCACTGTGGCGCAGCCGCCAGTTCGCCCTCGCCAACGCCGCCTCGTTCCTGTACGGGACGGCCCTGTACTCATGGCTGCTGCTCGGCGTCCTCTACCTCACCGCCCAGTGGGACTACTCGATCCTCAAGGCGGGGCTCGCCTCGACGCCCGGGGCGTTCACCGCGACTGCGGCCGCGATCGTCATGGGCCGCCTGACCGGCCGCATCGGCGTCCGTCCCGCCGTCGCCGGGGGCGCGCTCATCATGGTCGCCTCCGGTGTCTGGGCGTGCGCGTCGCTTCCGGCCGAGCCGCACTTCCTCACCTTCTGGCTCCCGGTCGGGCTCCTGGTCGGGGCCGGGATGGGCATGCTCAGCACCGGCACCGCGTCCGCCGCCGCGCTGTCGGTCGACCCGCTGCGGTTCGCCGGCGCCACCGGCCTCAACACGACGGCGCGCCAGCTCGGCGGCGCGCTCGGCATCGCGGCCCTGGCGGCGCTGCTGCCCGCCCAGGCGGTGCACGACGACTACACCGCCGTCTACCTGTTCTGCACCCTCGCCGCCGGCGGCGCGGCCCTCGCGGGGCTGCTGCTGACCGTCCGGCCCAGCACATCCTGAGGAGACCACGATGACCGAGACGATCCTGTCCGAGCGGACGGACCCGGCCGTCCTATCCCCCGCCAAGGCGGCCGCGCTGCTGGCCGACGCGCCCTGGACGAGGATGGTGACGATCGGCGACAGCGTCGCGGCGGGCGTCCGCGAACCCGTGCCCGGCTACCGGGACATGTC
This sequence comes from Actinomadura sp. 7K507, assembly GCF_004348425.1. Taxonomy (GTDB): domain Bacteria; phylum Actinomycetota; class Actinomycetes; order Streptosporangiales; family Streptosporangiaceae; genus Spirillospora. The sequence continues at coordinate 1,097 of NZ_SMKK01000049.1, read as the reverse complement.
GTGGGCAGACCGGGTCGAGGAGGCCCTGCGCGCGGTGGCGCCCGACTTCACCGCGCGCAACCTCGGCCGCCGCGACCTCGTCGCCGCGCAGATCGCGGCCGAGCAACTGGAGCCCGCCCTGGCGTTCGGCCCCGACCTGGCAATAGTCGTGGCCGGCGGCAACGACATGCTTCGCCGGCACTTCGACGTGGACGAGGTACGGCGTGAGCTGGCCTCGATGGTGTCGGCGTTCCGCGCCGCCGGGGCCGACGTCGTGACGATCGGGCTGCTGGACATCACGGTCGCCGGTCTCGGACCGCCCCGCTACCGGGAGGTGATGTCGACTCGGACGCGGCAGCTGAATGCCCTGGCCGCCGACATCGCAGCCGATCACGGCGCCTGCCATGTCGTCAACCCGCCCGACCATCCGGTGGCCGCCGACCCGGGCATCTACAGCGGCGATCAGCTGCACCTCAACGCCCGGGGGCACGCCTTCGCCGCCGCCAACACCATCCGGGCCATGGCGGGCTACTTGGCGTCGGCGTAGCGTTCCACGACCGCGATCTCCATGGGGAACACGACCGGGGTGTCGCCGAACAGCAGCCTTCCCGCCTCGTCCGCCGAGGCGTGGACTGCGGCGGCGACGTCCCCGGCCAGCTCGGCGGGGGTATGCACGATGACCTCGTCGTGCTGGAAGAACACCAGACGCGGCAGACCGCCGAGCGCGGTGAGGCGACGGCGCAGGGAGCCGAGCAGCGCGAGCGCCCAGTCGGCGGCGGTGGCCTGGACGACGAAGTTGCGGGTGAAGCGGCCCCGGCTGCGCAGCGCCTGCGCCGCCGTGCCCTGACCCGGCTGCGAGGCCGCGTCATCACCGGCCGATGTCAGCTCGCGCCACCCGGCCGACGGCGGCGGGCAGGTGCGGCCCAGCCGGGACCGGACGAGATGCCCGCGCTCCCCCGCCCGCGCGGCGGCCTCCACGTACCCGAACGCGTCGGGGAACCGGTTCTTCAGCACGGCGAGGAGCCGCACCGCCTCCCCCGTCCCGCCGCCGTACATGGCCGACAGCAGCGCGAGCTTGGCCTTGTCCCGCGCACTCAGCCCGTCCTCCAGCCCCCGCC
>NZ_SMKK01000498.1 GCF_004348425.1 Actinomadura sp. 7K507 | reverse complement strand
CCCCCGGCCCGCGACCCCCCGGCGAGACCCGAGCCACCAGACGGCAGCCCGTGGAGGACGATCCGGACGACGGCGTGGCGGGGACGCTTGAGGCCGGTGAAGCCTCCCCTCCGCAGGCTGAGGACGCGGAGGACGGTGAACGGCCGACACCTCCGGACGGGTGGTACGAGCCCTATGTTCCCGAGGAGAACCCGGCGGACGAACCGCAGCCCAAACCCCGCAGGGACGCCTGGTAGGAGGACAGCGTGAGCACAATCGTGATCTTCGCGGCGGGGTCGCGGGGGGACATCCAGCCTTGCGTCGCGCTGGGCCGCGTGCTGCGGCAGCGGGGGGACGAGGTGCGGCTGGTGGCGAGTGCGCGGTACTCGCCCATGGTCGTCGCCGCCGGTCTGGAACTCGCGCCGCTGACGGCGGATCCGACCGAGATCCTCGAATCCGATGCCGGCCAGGAGTTGCTGGCGGGCGGCCGGAACCCGGTGAAGTTCCTCGGCGGGTTCCGGCGAATCCTGGCACCGATGGCCGAGCGGCTGCTCGCGGAGTGTTTGGACGCCTGTAAAGGCGCCGACCTCATTTTGGGCCCCACACTCGGTTTTCTTCCCCAGCATATCGGCGAGCATCTCGGAATTCCCTGGGCGCTGATTCATTTCCAGCCGAGTCAGCCGACCGGCGCTTTCCCGCATCCGTTCGTTCCGCAGGCGCGAATTCTCGGGCCGTGGGCGAACCGGGCGAGTTTCCGGGCGGTCGACCAGATCGCGTGGCAGCTGTCGCGGCCGTTCATCAACCCGTGGCGGGACGAGACGCTGGGGCTGCGGCGGCTGCCGGTGCGCGGCCGGCGGGCGGACGGCGGGCAGGTGCTGGCGTGCTTCAGCCCGGCCGTGGTTCCGAGGCCCGGGGACTGGCCGTCCAACGTGAACCTCACCGGGTACTGGTTCCTCGACGAGCCCGACTGGAGGCCCCCACGGGAGCTCGCGGACTTTCTGGCGGCGGGCCCCGCGCCGGTGTACGCCGGGTTCGGGAGCATGGTGCCGAAGGACGCCGGAATGGCCGCGCTGGCCGTGCGGACGGCATTGAAGCTCGCCGGGGTGCGGGGCATCGTGCAGGGCGATCCCGAAACTTCGGACGACCAGGTGCTCGCGGTTCGGGACGTCCCGCATTCGTGGCTTTTCCCGCGGATGGCCGCGGTCGTGCATCACGGGGGCGCGGGGACGACCGCGGCGGGGCTGCGGGCGGGTGTGCCGACCGTGGTGTGCCCGTTCTTCGGGGACCAGCCCTACTGGGGCGAGCGCGTCGCGTCACTGGGGGCCGGGCCGGCTCCGCTGCCGTTCCGCGCGGTGACGGTTCCCCGGCTGGCGTCGAAGATCCGGCGTGCCGTCCGGGATCAGGAAATGGCGGACCGGGCGAACGAACTCGGGCACCAGATCCGCGGCGAGGACGGCGTAGGCCGGGCCCAGGAGATCATCGACTCGCTCCTGCGGTAGGACCGCCGCCATGGCGTCCCTAGGGAGTGCCGTCGTCCTCTACCTCGCCCCAGTGCCATCCGGTGCCGTCCGGGTTGGGGACGATGCCCCGTTTGGTGCGGCGTGGCGGTGGCGGGCCCGGCTCGGGAGGGCCGTCCGCCCACGGGTTCCAGGGGTCCCTGGGCGGCCGGTTGTACGCCCCGGACTCCGGTGCCTGGGCGGGCGGCGCCTCAGAGCTGGGGGGCGTCCTGAAGACGAGCTTCGGTGGTTCCCCGCCCGGGAAATCGTTCGCGGCCGGCTGCGCGGCGGCCCGGAACGCCTCGTTCGCGTCGTCCCTCGAATGGACGGGACGCGAACGGACGGGCGGCACATACGCCGGCTCCGGCATGCTCGCAGGCGGCTCAGAGGGGCCCGGCCGGGTGCGAGGCACGCCCTGCGGGGCGGGAGCGCCGCCGTTCGCCGGGTCGAAGGCGCCGGGTGCGCTGGGCGGCGCTCCCGCCCCGCAG
>NZ_SMKK01000497.1 GCF_004348425.1 Actinomadura sp. 7K507 | reverse complement strand
TGTTTTGTTCCAGGACATGTTGGACGTAGCAGATCCGGGTGATCTTTGACGGTTCCGGCACATCGTTGACATTGGATGCTCGATGATCTTCCGGTGGCGGATGAGGTCGAGGGGTTCGACGATCGGGCCTGGCGGGTCGAGCACCGGCATCGGGCGGTGCTGGAGGTGCTGGGCGGGGCGCCGGTCGCGCAGGTGGCCAGGCAGTTCGGCGCGTCGCGGCAGTCGGTGCATAACTGGCTGCGGCGGTTCGAGGCCGAGGGCGCCCAGGGGCTGGTAGAGCGGTCGCGGCGTCCCAGGACCTCCCCGTCCCGGCTGCCGGCAGAGGTCGAGGCGCTGGTCTGCGAGCTGCGCCGGGCCTATCCGCGGTGGGGACCGCGGCGGATCGCCTACGAACTCGGCTTGCGGGGCGTGGATCCGGCGCCGGGCCGGAGCACGGTGTATCGGGTGCTGGTGCGCAACGGGCTGGTGCAGCCGCAGCAGCAGACGCATCGCCGCAGCTACAAGCGCTGGCAGCGGGACGCTCCGATGCAGCTGTGGCAGCTGGACATCATGAGCGGGATCTTCCTGGCCGGTGGGCGCGAGTGCAAGCTGGTCACCGGGATCGACGACCACTCCCGGTTCGTGGTGATCGCGCAGGTGGTGGCCGAGCCGTCGGGGCGGGCGGTGTGCCAGGCGTTCACCGAGGCGATGGGCCGCTACGGCGTCCCGTCGGAGGTCCTCACCGACAACGGCAAGCAGTTCACCGGCCGGTTCACCAAGCCGTTCCCGGCCGAGGTGCTGTTCGAGCGGATCTGCCGGGAGAACGGCATCACCACCCGGCTGACCAAGCCGCGCTCACCCACGACGACCGGGAAGATCGAGCGGTGGCATGGCACGTTGCGCCGCGAGCTGCTGGATGCGGCCGGGCCGTTCGAGTCGATGGCCGCGGCACAGGCCGGCATCGACGCCTGGGTGCGTGCCTACAACCACGGCAGGCCGCACCAGTCGCTGAACATGGCCACGCCGGTGTCGGTGTTCCGGCCGACCCCGGCCAGCGAGCCGCCGCCGGTCGCGGCCACCGTCCGGCCGTCCAGTGCCCCGGTCGCCGAGACGCCGCAGATGCCGGTGCCGCAGCGTCAGGACGGCGAGCCGGGGGCCGAGGCGGTCGAGTTCGACATGGTCATCACCCCCGCCGGGCGACTGTGCCTGCCCGGCAACCAGCAGATCAAGTTCAACGCCGCGCTCGGCGGACACCCCGTCACGATCTGGGCCGACCTGCGCAGCATCCACGTGCTGCTCGGCGGCGAACTGATCCGCACCCGCACCTCCCGGCTGTCCCCGGCAGACCTGGCCCACCTCCGCCAGCAGGGTGGCCGAGGTGCCGGCCCCGAGCCCGCTGCCTCCGCCGCCCCGCGCGGGCAGCTGCCCGCAGCGACAGCGGTCGAGCTCGACCGGACCGTCGGACGGGACGGCGATGTCCAGCTCGGCGGGCACCGCGTCAAGATCGAGGTGAACCTGGCCGGGCAGCGCGTCACGCTCCGCCTGGACCAGCACCTCATGCACGTCATCGCGGCCGGGCGGCTGGTCAAGACGCTGCCCGCACCGATCGTCCCCGGCCAGGCCGCCAGGCTGACCGGCGCCCGCACCACCCAGCAGCCGCTGCCACCGCCACCGGCACCGCCGCTGCGGGCCATCCGCAAGGTCCCCGCCGACGGCATCACCATGGTCGCCCGCCAACGGTTGCGCATCGGCAGAGCTCACGCGGGCAAGACCGTCACGATCATCATCGAGGACACCGTATTCCGAGTCCTGCACAACGACATCGAACTGGGGATCCACCCGCGCAAGAACACCGAGGCGATCACCAAGTACCGGCGCTAGAACGACTGGGACGGCCACGTCCACGATCTCCTGAGACCGTCAACCATCTCCCGGACCCGTCAAGCGTGTCCTGGAACCGATCTGTCCAAGATCTTCTGGAGCCGCACA
>NZ_SMKK01000496.1 GCF_004348425.1 Actinomadura sp. 7K507 | reverse complement strand
ACGACGCCCCGGGGGCCGCTCCGCGCGGGACGCCGCGCGTCGGGCGGCGGGGCGGGCGGCGGGGCGGTCACCGGCTGCGGCGCAGCCACCGCCACCAGCGCGCGCCGGGCGGGTCGGGTTCGGTCAGCGGGTGCTCCTCCACGCGGTAGCGCTGGACGTAGGCGGCGGCGAACGCCTGGAGGCTGGCGCCGAACGGCACGGCCAGCAGCACGCCGGCGGGCCCGGCGACGGCGGCGCCGGCCAGGATGAGCCCGAACGCGACGGCGGGGTGCATGTCCAGGGTGCGGGCGGTGATGCGGGGCTGCAGGAGGTAGTTCTCCAGCTGCTGGTAGGCGACGATGAACAGCAGCATCCACAGCGCCGTCGTGGGCGACACGGTCAGGGCGATCAGGATGGGGACCGCGCCGGCCAGGTAGGTGCCGACGGCGGGGATGAACTGCGACACCACGCCGACCCACAGCGCCAGGACGGCGGCGTAGGGGATGCCGGCCGCGGCCATGAAGGCGTAGTGCGCGGCACCGGAGATCAGTGCCAGCAGCCCGCGCGAGTAGATGTAGCCGCCGGTCTTGTCGACGGCGATCTCCCAGGCCCGCAGCACCTGCCGCTGGTGGCGGGGCGGCAGCAGGGAGCAGGCCGTGCGGCGCAGCTGCGGGCCCTCGGCGGACAGGTAGAAGGTGAACAGCAGCACGCCGAGGGCCTTGAACACGACGCCGAACGCGGTGGCGCCGATCCCCCACACGTTCGTCGCCAGGGACGACAGCTGCCCCGACAGGGCGCCGGTGACGGTGGGGAGCCGCTGGAACAGGGTGTCCTGCGACAGGTCCGTCCCGAAGGTGTCGTTGACCCATCCGATGACCTGGCGGACGTATCCGGGGAACCCGTCCAGGAGGTTGGCGGCCTGGGTGGCCAGCAGCGACCCGATGCCGCTGAGGAAACCGCCGGCCAGGACCGCGATGACCAGGAACATCGCGGCGGTGGCGGGGCCGCGCCGCCAGCCGTGCCGGGCCAGCCAGTTCACCGCGGGTTCGATCGCGAACGCCAGGAACAGCGAGACCACCAGCAGGAGCAGCAGGTCCCGCAGCCGCTGGAGCAGCCACATCGCCGCCATGAACGCCAGGACGACGGTGCCGGCGAGCACGAACGCCTTGGGCAGCCACGGCGGCATCCGGTGCGGGTCGTCCGCGGCCGGCGGCTCGGCGGGGGCGCCGGGCGGGACGGCGTCGGGCCCCTCGGCGGGCCCCTCGGTGGGTCCTTCCGCGGGTCCTCGGCCGGGCGTCTGCGGCATGCCCGCACGGTAGCCGCGTCCCACCGCCGGTTCCGGGCGTCCCGGCCCGCCGCGGAGGTGATCTTTGCCGGGATTTCAGCCCCGGATCGTCAGGGGCCCGTCAGGTCGGAGATCGCCCGGTCGACGCGGGCCTCGCGTCCGGCCGGGGTCCTGGCCTTCAGGATCGGCAGGATCAGCCGGTAGCGGCCGGTCTTGCCGAGCGCCTCGAAACGGGCGGCCGCCCGGGGGTGGGCGGCGAGGGCCTCGGCGAGGTCGGGCGGGACGGTGGCGTCGCGCTGGGCGGTGTAGGCGGCGTCCCACCGGCCGTCGGCCCGGGCGGCGGCGACCTCGGCGAGGCCGGGCGGGCGCATCCGCCCGGCGCGGATGAGCGCCTCGGCCTTGTCGGCGTTCACCCGCGACCAGGGGCTGCCCTTGCGGCGGCGCGAGTACCGCTGCAGGTAGAAGTGCTCGTCGAAGGACTTGCGCTGGCTGTCGATCCAGCCGTAGCACAGCGCGACCTCCAGCGCCTCCGCGATCGTGACCGAGGTGGCGCCCGACCCCTTCTTGGCGATCTTCAGCCAGGCGCCGCCTTCGCTCTCGTGGTTCTCGGCCAGCCAGGTCTCCCACTGGCCGGCGTCCGCGAAGTGCATCATCGTCCCACGATGGCATCCGCCGACGACAGTCCGCCCCGGGCCCGGGGCCGGGGCGGGTCGGTCTCGGGG
>NZ_SMKK01000495.1 GCF_004348425.1 Actinomadura sp. 7K507 | reverse complement strand
CGACTCTCGCCGACCGGGAACGATCACGATCAAGCGGGGAGATATCTGGCCGTCCCTGGGGAACTTCCTGGCCATCAGTGGGGCGGTGTCTGGCCGCCTACGGGGAGCTTGTCACGGCCGCCGTCAGTCGGCCCAGTAGACAGGAACAGCGCGCAACTGGGCCGGGACCGGCACAACCGTGCGCCCGACCGTGGTCAGGTGCATTCCGCCGTAGATCGTTCCCGCCTGCACCGCGGTGTGGGCGTCTCCGTCGAAAGCGTTGCGGTACCCGCTGCTGGGGTCGAGTGGCGAAGCTGGGGGGATCACAAGCGGGCCCTAGTGATGGAGTTCGGGGTGCTGCGGCCGGTGAAACCCATGACGGGGATGCTCGGCCGGTGCCCGTCGTGTGGTGTCTCGGGGGCTTGGCGGGGATCGAAGAGGCCGCCGTCGGCGCAGCGGCCGGCCTCGGGCCGACCGTGCTCGGCCGGGGCGTGGCTGAGCCGATGACGCGTCATCGCGCGGGTTACTCCTTGTCCAATCGCACCAATACGGCTACGCGGGATCGGGCGGCGGGTCTGCGGGCGGGTCAGGCGGCGTGGAGTGCTGGGCGCGGCGCAGTGTGGTCGACGGGGCCTCGCTGTAGTAGGCGCTGTATTGGGCGCCGAAGTTGCTGGGGCTGAGGTAGCCGACCCCGGCGGCGATGTCACGGATGGTTTCGCGGACGGCATCGCGGACGGGGTGAGCGGCCAGCAGGGCCCGCCGCGCCTGGTGGAGCCGGACCTCCCGGATCAGCTGCCCGGGGGTGGTGTCCAGGTGGGTGTGGCACAGCGCCTGGAGTTGACGCACGCTGACCTGTGCCGCCGCAGCCATCGATGCGACACCGATGCTCGCGTCGCCGTAATGCTCAAGCAGCCAGTCCACAGCCAGGGTGAGGGGATAGGGCAGGGCACGCCCGTCTGGGTGTGGGGCGCGGCATCCGCACAGCGGGCACCCAGATTGCGCGAGGGCCACGAATTCGTCCCCTTCTTGGTGTGGAGGGTCTGGGATGCAGGCCGGTCCCCGGTCGGCGGGGCCCCGGTCGGCGCAGCGCCGGTCCGGGCACCCGTCCGCCCTGCCCCCTGCCGGGTCGGCGATCACCCTGGCCAACAGCCGGCCGGCTTGCTGGTCCCCGAGCCGGGCGCGACCGTCTGCCGCTGGCGCAACGGACGGGACGAGCGGGCGTCCTGGGGCGTCATGGAGATTCCAGCGGGACTATGTGGGCGGTGTGCAACACCAGGTCGGTGTAGGCCGCCAGGTCCTCGGCGCATACATCGTCGAGAACTGCGCAGAAGTCGTTGAGCTCAGCGGCGATGCGGTTCCACTCGGCTTCGGTGAGAGAACGCCCCAGGTAGCGGGTGAACCACGGGCGGTCGAGGTAGGCGACGGCGAGGCCGTACCGGCCCGCGAGCTCCAGCAACGCCGCCGTCGCGTCGCCGCCGAAGCGGTCCTCGATCAGCGCGTCGACGGGGTGGCGGCCCGCGCCCGAGACATCGGCACCCGAGGCATCGGCGTCGTCGGGAACCGGGCCCGGTACCGGTGCCGGGGCGGCGCTGTCCTGGGCGGCGGGCGGGACCGCCGCCGGTGCGGAATGCTGGTCTTCGCCTTCCATGTCTTCGCCTTCCACGTGTTGGTCTTCCAGGTTTTGGTCTTCCAGGTCTTGTGCGGGCAGTCCGTCCCGCAGGAGCCGGTCCACTTGTTCAGTGGAGTACCGCCGGTGGCCGCCGAGGGTGCGGATGCTGGTCAGCCAGCCCTTCTGCGCCCATCGGGTGACGGTCTTGGAGTCGACGCGAAACAGCGCGGCGACTTCTGCCGGCGTGTAGTGCTCGCCGCGGATGTCGGGGCGCTTCCGGTCTTGGTCGGTTCGGCTCATGCGTGTGCTTTCAGTGGCGGTGAAGCAGGAGGGAGGACAACGGTGGATCGGTCTTGCAGCCGATTTGGGTGTGGGCGTCCCCGGGTTGGTCGGTTGGGGGCGTGCGGGAGGCCGGGGTCAAGGC
>NZ_SMKK01000494.1 GCF_004348425.1 Actinomadura sp. 7K507 | reverse complement strand
CTGCTACTCCGAGGGCGAGGGCTCAGCGCACACGAACGCGCGTCTCAGCGGTAGTCGTCACCACAGGCCCACTCGGTGTTCGGAAACATCCGGTACTTCAGGAGGAGGTCCACTCGCTGAGCTGCCGATTCCATGTCATCGCACGGGGACAGGTACCAGCCCCGCCCCTTCCCTGCCTCGAAGTAGGCCCACGTCCCGCCCGCCGTCGCCCGGACCGACACGACAGCCCCGACGTCCTCGGCCCGCCCTCTGGCGTAAACCCACAGCAACGGCATGGGGAACCCGTACTCGTCCTTCTCGTGCAACTCCACGCATCGGTAGCCCAAGGGCTTTAGCGCCACCGCCAGCAGTTCCAGGTTCTGCACCGCCGTCTCGTCTCCCATAAACGTTCGCCACCGCAGCACCATCTGCCACCGGCCGACGGCCCGGCGCAAACCTTGAGCCATTCCTCGCACCTTCCTCTCATCCCGCTCGATTGCTCGACTCATCTGCGCACGCCATCGGCCACGCGGGCCCACACCCATTTCCCGGCCGGATCGGTTCTGGTCACCCCGCAGTCGGTCGATAGTGCCTCCACGATCGTCAGCCCACGGCCGCCCGAACCATCGTCATGGCCCGGATTCAGCGCCTCGGCGTCCGGTACGGCGTCACCGGCCACCGACCTCACCGGCCGCTTGCGCACCGGACGGCCGTCCGAGGAATCCCATACCGCCAGCAGCACTGCCCCGGGCTCCCGCGTGAACCTCACTCGGATCTCCCGATCGTCTGGCGTGTGCTCCACCGCGTTCGTCACAAGCTCACTAGCGATCAAGGCCATGTCACCGCTGAGCCTGGCCAATCCCCACTCCGCAAGGCGGAACTCCACAAGCGTCCGCACCTGCCCCGGAGCCGTCCGCGCCGCTAGAAAGGTCGTGTCCAGCTCTCCATCGGCCCCAATAGCCGCACCCGTCGCGTTTCCGGCCATCACGACCACCGCGCAACCAGTTCGGGCACCGTCACCGCCGCCGCCCGTCCCTTGGGCGGTTTGTGCGTAAGATCCGTCATGGGCCGGAACCACCTTCCGGTCAAGGGCTCGGCCAGCGGGGCAAACGCTGCGTCCGAGCCCGGCTTGTCTTCGGGGCATTGACGATCCACCCTTGGCGCGGACGCCTGTACAGCGTTTCTGGGACGTCTAGGACGTTTTCGAGTTACCCTGTAGAACGTCCCGTCCGTCCCGACGGAAGCGGTGGAGCTGTGGCCAACGACGCACTACGGCAGGCCATGACCAATGCGAGACTGACAGAGCAAGACCTCGCCGAAGCCTGTCAAGTGGACGTTAAGACCGTGGCCCGGTGGGTAGCCGAGGAAGATCGCAGACCCCACCCGCGTCACCGCTGGGCAGCCTCGGACGCCTTGGGAGTTGATGAGGGCATGTTGTGGCCTGACACCGTTCGCAAGAACATGAAGACTGGACCCGACCGCGAAGTTATTGCCGTCTACCCCTACCGATCAGCCTGCCCCAGATCGGTCTGGCGCCGCCTCATAGGTGAGGCGAGCAAGGAGCTAACCTTCGCTGGCTACACGAACTATTTCTTGTGGCTGGAGATACCCAACCTTCGAAACGCGCTCCGCCGCAAGGCCGAACGGGGCTGCCGAGTCCGCTTCTTGATCGGCGACCCCAGTAGCGAGGTCACGCGGCGTCGCGAGGAACTCGAAAGCGTCCCCTTGACCGTCGGGACCCGAATCAAGATCACCCTTGATGAACTCTCCAAGATCATCGACGTACCAGGCGTCGAAGCTCGCTACGGTGATGATCACATCGCTATGAGTCTTTTCATCTTCGATGACGAGATGCTCGTGACTCCACACCTTGCGCACCTCGTAGGGCACGACTCTCCAATGTTCCATGTACAGCGCCAGCAGGAAGACGGCCTCTACGACCGGTTCGCGTACCATGCCGCCGCACTCTGGAACGGCGGTCGCGCAATCGGGGAACTCACTCCCCAGTAGCACGAGCCGTGTGAGGATTTTCCCTACTTAGGTCAAGGC
>NZ_SMKK01000493.1 GCF_004348425.1 Actinomadura sp. 7K507 | reverse complement strand
GCCCCCGCCGACGGCACCGAGCAGCCCCACTCCACCGACACCCAAACCAACCCCGGGGACGAACCCACCAGCCAGAACAGCGAAGGCAACCAACCCACCACTGACAACGTCCCGCTCTCCCCCGAAGAACCAGACCAGAACGAGGAGACGGGTCAGCACGACAGCGGCCATGATAAGAAGGCCGAAGATACCGACGCTGAGCCGTCCCCGAACGAGATCAACGAGACAAACCGGGAAGGAAAGACAAGCCCCACACTCCTTGAGGTGCGCTCCGACAGTCGAGGTAGGATAAATTTCGAACCCCGCTATCGACCGGATAATGCCGCAAGCGCTGAACTTGCTCCACGTGAAGCGAATATGACAGAAGTCGAGGAGCCCGGGCGATTCCAGGGACGGATCAGGATGGAATTCGAGAGCGACGGCAGGCTAATCCCACCAAGCCGCGACACCGGAAACGACACACCCGGCCACGGCGAACCCCGCCATCCCGATGACGACCCTGCATCTCGTGACTATCGCGCAAGCGATCCCGAGCGTCGATCTCGCGGTCGCGAGTTCATGCGCGAGTTCGTCACCAAGTCAGATGACACAAAGACCAGTGCTGACAAGTTTGCCGAGCCAGCACAGAAGAAGTTCGAACGAGTCGAGCCGACCGGTCAACACAGTGGGGCTCGAAGCAACAACGATTACATCAGACCACTCGACCAACCCGTCAAGACCGGCGATGCGATGGTAGGAGGAGTGGCGCTAGCTATAGTCTTTACAGAGGCATTCCGCTACGGGGCCAGGAATCTGCGAAAAGTGAGAGGAAGCGAGCATGACAGTAACTGACGAACAGGTGGCGACATTGCGCGCACAACTAGAAGGAAACATTGCAGAACACCGCAGACTTCTCAATGACCTCGATCCAGGCGAGGCGAATGTGGGCTATTCAGCACTGATCGCAGCGGCTTTTATCGAGGCGGCCGAGCGACGCTTCATAAAAGACGGAAAGACTGGAGATAAGTTCGAAGTCATTGATTTTGTTGCGCAAACACGAGAAAATGACGACGAATCCCCCAATGTTATCAATCCACAGATCGCCGAAGGCATGCTGCTTTCCCTGCTCGGCAAGGGTTCAATGGTCGACGCCGACGAAGAAACGAAACTTGGCCATCAGATTGTACTGCTCGCTGCTTTGGTAAGCGAAGAGCAGTTCACCTCTACCGAACTTGACGCCTTCTTGCTCAATGCCCGTTCACTCGCCGACGAATTGCTTGAGTAAATGGATTACGACGCCGTTGAGATTCACGAGAAGAACATCTTGGCGTTGCGGTCGTTCTTGCTGCAGGGTCCGCAGGCGTGGGTGCCTTTGCAAGACGAGGTGCAGAAGGACGACGAGACGGCGGCCGGGTATATGTCGCTGCTCCTCGGGGCTTTCAACGTTGCGGTGGGCCGGAGGTTCTCGCCTACCTACACCGTTGGTGAGATCGTCCGATTCGTCGCCGACCTGCGGATCAAGGCCGAGGAAGACGCCGACCTCATCAACACACTCGTCGCCGAGGACATGATCCGCCGCGCCGTTGGCGCTCCTCCGCTGAAGGACGGCGGGCCGGACGACCTGACAGCCGTCCTGAACGCCGAGGTGTACATCCTGCTGGCCCTCGTCGCCGAGGCGGACTTCGACCGGGCTGGCCTGGAGCAGTTCATCGAGGATGCCACGGCCTACACACAGGAATGGCTCGCCGTGCAGCGAGCCGGATCCTCCGGGGCTGGCACCCCGGAGTCGCCGTAACCCGTCCGTCCGGGATCGCGGGGGGGTGTGCCACCACGTCGGTGAGCGGCGAAACCCCTCCTCCGCCGATCCGGACTGAGGGCAATGCGCCTCCGGTTCGCTCGCGGTGGGCGAAGGTGGCGGCCGACTGGGTTCGTATGTAGAGTACGAGCCATGGGCTATATAGAGTTCGAGCGACGCGGAAATGGCTCGGCACGGTCCGGGGTGTTCGTCGCGCGGGAGTTGCTCGCCTGGCTGGGGATCGGGCTTGCCGCCGCCGCGGCGGCCGTGCTGGCGGTGCTGATGCCCGCGGTGGCGGGGCCGGTCGGGGTGGCGG
>NZ_SMKK01000492.1 GCF_004348425.1 Actinomadura sp. 7K507 | reverse complement strand
GGGGCGGACTGGGCGGGGACGGGACGTTCGGAAGCGCTCATGCGGACCTCGCTCGGGTCGGTGGCCGTCCACGGCCTTTGCTGGATGCCGAGTCCAATAATCCCATGGCGTGTCTAAGTGGTCTCCCCCGGCAGGATCGTGAACGCCTGCGCCAGGGAAGGCGCCCCGCCGGGCGCGGCCGGTCCGCCGTAGGTCCTGGCGAGGGATCGGCGGAAGGGCCGCAGGAGCGCGGTGACGTCCCCCGTGACGGTCGTCAGCCGGGGAGCGACCACCTGCCCGACGTCGAGGGACTCGGCGCCGACCAGCGCCACGTCGCCCGGCACGGCCAGCCCGAGCCGCTGCGCGGCGAAGACCAGGGCCAGGGCCACCTGGTCGTTGTAGCAGGCGATCCCGACCGGCCGCCCGCGCCGTTCGACGAGCTTCTCCAGCGCCCGGTACGCGCCGTCCGGCTCGATGGGAACGTGGATCCGGTCGGGCGGGTCCAGGTCCTCGGCCGCGCAGAACTGGGCGACGGCCCTCGCGCGCTCGCGTCCGTAGGGGTCGTCCCGGGCGTCGGACAGGAACGCGTACGCCAGCTCCGTGTACCCGCGCGAGCGCAGGTGCCGGGCCTGCACGAGCCCGATCCGGTCGTTGCCCCCGGCGGACGTCTCCGGCGAGAGCACGGGGCAGCCGGCCCCTTTCAGGATCTCCAGGTCGGGGGCGAGCAGCCCGCCCAGGTCGACGATCCCGGCGGGCCGCAGCGTCTCGACCAGGTGCTGCAGCCGGATCGGCGACGTCCCGCTCCCCTGGGACGGGCTGAAGTGCACCACCATGTTGAAGCCGAGTTCGGCGATGTCGGCGGACAGGACCTCGACGACGTCCTGGAGCCGCTGGAAGGTCGCGTACGGCACCACGACGACGATGAAGTCGCTGCGTCCCATGACCAGCGCCCGGCCCGCCGCCGAGCGGACGTATCCCAGCGCCGCCGCCGCGCTGCGCACCCGTTCGACGGTGTCGGCGTTGAACCGTTCGACCTGGTCGTTGAGGACGTGGCTGACCGTGGCCCGGGAGACGCCCGCGAGGCGGGCGACGTCCACGCTGGTCGCCGGGCGCGCGGGAGCCGCCGGGTCGCCGCTCTCCGGTCGCCTGGGCACGTCATCTCCCGAGAGGAATCAATTCGAGACATGTACTATTTTCGAACTATACAGCTCGGGCCCGCTCGCGCAGGGAGACGTGGATGACGGAGACGGCGGATGAGGGCGAGACGGCGGATGAGGGCACCCACCGGGGACGGCGTGCGCTGGTGACCGGTGCCGGGCAGCGCATGGGACGCGCCATCGCGCTGGAACTGGCCCGCGGCGGCGCCGAAGTGGTCGTCAACGACCTGGACCGCGAGCGGGCCGGCGCCGTGGCCGACGAGATCGCCAAGGCCGGTGGCCGCGCCACGGTATCGGTCTTCGACGTCACGGACTGGGCCTCCGTCGAGGAGGCGGCCCGTACCGGCGGCCCGGTCGACATCATCGTCAACAACGCGGGCAACGCCGGCCGGACGTCGGGACCGGCGGCCACCGACTTCACGCCCTTCATCGAGACCACGCCCGGCGACTGGGACGCCTTCCTCGGCGTCAACCTGTACGGGGTCATGCACACGGTGCGGGCGTTCCTGCCCGGCATGGTCGACCGGTCCTGGGGGCGTGTCGTCACGATCATCTCCGACGCCGCCCGGGTGGGCGAGCAGCGGATGGCCGCGTACTCGGCGGCCAAGGCGGGCGCGGCCGGGTTCAGCCGGGCGATCGCCCGGGAGGCGGGCCGCCACGGCGTCACCGCCAACTGCGTGTCCCTCGGGACGATCGCCTACGACGACTCCGAGATGCCCGGCGACGTCCAGGCCAGGCTGCTCGCCCGCTACGCGGTCAAGCGGTTCGGCCGGGCGGAGGAGGTGGCCGCGCTGGTCGCCTTCCTCACCGGGCCGGAGGGGGGCTGGATCACCGGCCAGACCTACCCCGTCAACGGCGGCTACTCGTCGGCGTTGTAGCCCGGCGCGGTCCGCGGGCGGTCAACGCCTCCGGCGGTCTTGACAAGACACAAGTCGAGATGTGTATGGTCGGCCCACCTTCACCC
>NZ_SMKK01000491.1 GCF_004348425.1 Actinomadura sp. 7K507 | reverse complement strand
GGTCTAACCGGTCCTCTTAACGTTCCGGCACCGGGCAGGCGTCAGTCCGTATACAGCGTCTTACGACTTCGCACGGACCTGTGTTTTTAGTAAACAGTCGCTTCCCCCTGGCCACTGCGACCACACCCAGCTCCCGCCGCGAAGGCGATCACCAAGCATGGTCCCCCTTCTCCCAAAGTTACGGGGGCAATTTGCCGAGTTCCTTAACCACAGTTCACCCGATCGCCTTGGTATTCTCTACCTGACCACCTGAGTCGGTTTAGGGTACGGGCCGCCGATACACTCGCTAGAGGCTTTTCTCGACAGCATGGGATCACTCACTTCACCTAAAACGGCTCGGCATCACATCTCACCCTGTGTGCGCCGCGGATTTACCTACAGCGCGGGCTACATGCTTACCCCAGGACAACCATCGCCTGGGCTGAGCTACCCTCCTGCGTCACCCCATCACTCACCTACTACCCCCTCGGGCCCCACGCTCCCCCCAGCAAGAGCCCGAAGGCTCAACCCGGGGATCGGGTGGTTAGCATCAGAGGGTTCAGCGTTGGCGCATACCAGCGGGTACGGGAATATCAACCCGTTGTCCATCGACTACGCCTGTCGGCCTCGCCTTAGGTCCCGACTTACCCTGGGCGGATTAGCCTGCCCCAGGAACCCTTAGTCATCCGGCGCAAGAGTTTCTCACTCTTGATTCGCTACTCATGCCTGCATTCTCACTCCCACAGCCTCCACCACTCGATCACTCGGCGGCTTCACCGGCTGCAGGACGCTCCCCTACCCACCCACACCCCAAAGGGTGCAAGTGCCACGGCTTCGGCGGTGTGCTTGAGCCCCGCTACATTATCGGCGCGGAATCACTTGACCAGTGAGCTATTACGCACTCTTTCAAGGATGGCTGCTTCTAAGCCAACCTCCTGGTTGTCAAGGCAACTCCACATCCTTTCCCACTTAGCACACGCTTAGGGGCCTTAGCCGATGATCTGGGCTGTTTCCCTCTCGACTACGAAGCTTATCCCCCGCAGTCTCACTGCCACGCTTCACTTACCGGCATTCGGAGTTTGGCTGACGTCAGTAACCTGGTAGGGCCCATCAGCCATCCAGTAGCTCTACCTCCGGCAAGAAACACGCAACGCTGCACCTAAATGCATTTCGGGGAGAACCAGCTATCACGGAGTTTGATTGGCCTTTCACCCCTAACCACAGGTCATCCCCCAGGTTTTCAACCCTGGTGGGTTCGGGCCTCCACACCGTCTTACCGGCGCTTCACCCTGCCCATGGCTAGATCACCCCGCTTCGGGTCTACAGCATGCGACTAAAAACGCCCTATTCAGACTCGCTTTCGCTACGGCTACCCGCCACCGGTTAACCTCGCCACACACCATAACTCGCAGGCTCATTCTTCAAAAGGCACGCCATCACCAACCACAACCCCGAAAGGTCCTGGAGGAGGCTCTGACGGCTTGTAGGCACACGGTTTCAGGTACTCTTTCACGACCCCTCACCGGGGCACTTTTCACCTTTCCCTCACGGTACTAGTCCGCTATCGGTCACCAGGAAGTATTCAGCCTTACCACGTGGTCGTGGCAGATTCACACAGGATTTCACGGGCCCCGTGCTACTCGGGAAAACACCCAGAAGCCACTCAGATTTCGTCTACCGGACTCTCACCGTCTACGGTCGGCCATCCCAAGCCATTCGACTACCCAAGCAGTTTGTAACTTCTCGCTGGACTGGTAGATCCAACCGGATGCTCCCACAACCCCGCACACGCAACCCCTACCAGGTATCACACGCGCACGGTTTAGGCTCCTCCGCTTTCGCTCACCACTACTCACGGAATCACAATTGTTTTCTCTTCCTGCGGGTACTGAGATGTTTCACTTCCCCGCGTTCCCACCAACCTGCCTATACATTCAGCAGGCGGCGACACCCCATGACGAGTGCCAGGTTTCCCCATTCGGAAATCCCCGGATCAAAGTCTGGTTGCCGACTCCCCGAGGCATATCGCAGGCTCCCACGTCCTTCATCGGCTCCTGATGCCAAGGCATCCACCGTATGCCCTTAAAAACTTGAACACACAAAACGATCAAAACAAATCGCAGATAA
>NZ_SMKK01000490.1 GCF_004348425.1 Actinomadura sp. 7K507 | reverse complement strand
GGACTCGATGACGCGGGCGCGGGGGAGGCGGCCGGTGCGGTCGTCGCCCTCCTGCGGGGGGTCCTCCGGCTCGCGGATGTTCTCCTCTTCGGGCCAGGGCACCTCGTCGCCCTCGGGGACCGAGTCGAACCCGGCGACGATCTCGGCCCAGATGGCCTCCTCGTCGCGCTCGGCGGGGGTGTCGGCGTCCTTGGCGGGGAAGTCGCCCCTGGCGGTGTCGGGCGCCTTGGCCATGCTGATGGGGTCCGCGGGGCCGAGGGGGTCCGCCGTGTCGAGGGGGTCGGCGGAGTCGCGCGGGTCGGCGAGGTCGGTCTCGGTCCGGTCGGAGTCCGGGCCGCGGGCCGAGGTGTCGCGCAGCCGGGCGAGGTGGGCGCGCAGGATGCCCTCGGCCGTGGGCTTCATGTCGACGTCCACGTACAGCCGGTCGAGGACGTCGCCGGCGACGGGGTCGCGGACCGGGTCGGCGAAGTCGGGCAGGTCCGGAAGGTCGGACGGCGAGGCCGCGTAGGCCGCCACGCCCGCCTCGCCGAGCGCCGCCAGCATCGCGTCGGCCAGGTGCGGGGCGAGGTCGACCAGCGGAGCGTAGGTGTCGGCCGACAGTCCATTGCCACGGCGATTCACGGGGCCGGCTCCTTCGACGACTCCGGCGTGACCGACAGCACCGGCATGACGGCCTCCGCTCCCCCAACGACATGTGCCCGGTGGCGCCTCCGGCTCGCGGCGGCACATCCGGACACCCTGAAAACGTGTGTCCCACGGTATTCGCTGGGACGCCCGGAACAAGCCCCCGGGCGCACCCGATTGAGATTTACGGAACAGAGCCTACGTTCCCCCGGCCGCCCCTCGCCGCATCGCTTCCGGACACCGCCCGCGGGGCTTCGGTACAGGGCCCGCGGGCGGTGCCGTACCGGCCGGTAGAACGGTGGGACGGGTAGTGGGAAGATGTCCCATCATCTCCCTTCGGCCAGGGACCGGTCGGTGCTCGTCCCCAGGGCACGCGGTCCGAGGAAGGTCCCGCATGCTCTGGTTTTGGATCCTGCTCCGGATCGTTCTCTCACCCATCATGTACGTGCTGTGGCGGCCGCGGAACCGGGGCAGGAAGAACGTTCCCCGGCGGGGGCCCGCGCTGCTGGTGAGCAACCACCTGTCGTTCGCCGACCACTTCTTCGGCCCGCTGCCGCTGAAGCGGCCGATCTTCTTCATCGGCAAGGGCGAGTACTTCACCGGCAAGGGGATCAAGGGGCTGGTCACCAAGGCGTTCATGACCGGTGTGGGGGTGGTGCCGGTGGACCGGACGGGCGGCTCGTCCGCCGAGGCGGCGCTGCAGACCGGGCTGCGGATCCTCGCGGAGGGCAAGCTCCTCGGCATCTACCCGGAGGGCACGCGGGCCCCGGACAACCGGCTGTACCGCGGCAAGACGGGGGTCGCGCGGCTGGCGCTGAAGTCGCGGGTCCCCGTGATCCCGGTGGCGATGGTCGACACGTTCGAGCTGATGCCGCCCGGCAAGCGGCTTCCGCGGCTCGGGGTCCGGCCGGGGGTCCGGTTCGGCGAGCCGATGGACTTCTCCCGGTACTACGGCCGGGAGGACGACAAGGAGGTCCTGCGGGAGATCACCGACGAGATCATGCGGACGATCAGGGAGCTGTCGGGGCAGGAGTACGTCGACCGGTACGCCGCCGAGGTGAAGGCGGAGATGACCGGCAAGCCCGTGCGCCGGGTCGAGGACGACGGGGGCCTGAGCGACCACGGATGACGGAGGGCGACGGGCCTCGGGGGATGGGGCTGGAGGCCGCGCTGTGGCGCGCCGTGGCCGTCTACCGCGTTCTGGCGCTGGCCTACGCCGCGATCGTGATGGCGATGAACTCGGGTGGCTACGCCCGTCCGGCGGCCGGGTGGGCCGTCCTCGCCGTGATGGCCGTCTGGACGGCGTACGCGGTCCGGGCGTTCGGCGATCCCCGGCGGCGGGGGCGGCCGCTCCTGGCCGCCGACCTGGCCGTCGCGGCCGGATGCGTGCTCGCGACCGCGTGGGTCGAGACGGCGGAGAACATCGCCGCCGGGCGCCCGACGCTGCCGGTGTCGTGGGTGGCGGCGGCGGTGCTGTCGTGGGC
>NZ_SMKK01000489.1 GCF_004348425.1 Actinomadura sp. 7K507 | reverse complement strand
CAACTCCCCTGACGGCCTTCAAGGGACGGGTAACGGTCCGACCGAAACCGGGGGGCGGGTTTTCAGGGTTTCTTCCGTGGCATGGCTGGACGCAAGCGAGTCACGGAAGGACTGAGCAGGCCATGGCCTTGCACCTAGGACGCAGGCGGCACGAGACCACGGAGGAGAAGGCGCCCCGGCGGCGGCTCTGGCCCCAGCGAACGCAGGCGCCGCCGGCGGACGACACCACCAGGACCGTCGTGGTCAAGCGGAAGCCGCGGCGGTGGCTGCGCAGCAGGCAGAACCCGGTCAGCGCGGTCATCCTGGCCGCAGGCTGGGCCGCCGCCGCGATCCTGGCACTGGGGATACTGCTGACCTGGGGTGACGCCAACCCCGGCAACGTGCTGGTGGACGCCGTACTCGACACGGGACGCTGGCTTGCCACACCGTTCCACGACGTCTTCACCCGGCCCGACCCGGAACAGCAGCTCTACATCAACTGGGCCCTCGCCGGCGTGGTCTACTACGCCCTCGCCCGCGCCGTGTCCTGGATGACGCGATTCTGAACACCAGATTCTAGACACCCGATTCCGGACACAACGCCGCCGCGCCCAGGGGGAAGGACGCGGCGGCGGTTCGGGGGAGGTCAGTCGGATTCGGTGATGGTGTTGAGGCGTTCGATGGCTTCGACGTACTCCTCGATCAGGTCGTAGACGACCTGGGCGGCCGGCCTGACCTGGTTCATGGAGCCGACGATCTGGCCGACGGGGAAGGTGACCAGCTCACCGTCGCCGGAGCGGGCGATCCGGGGCAGCGCGTCCGCGATCAGCATGAACTGCATGGGCATCGGGAGGTAGCCCGGGGACTTCTCGCTCTCCCATGCCTCGGTCCACGCGGACTTGAGGAAGCGGGCGGGCTTGCCCGTCCAGGCACGGGACCTGACGGTGTCCCTGGACGTCGCGTCCAGCAGCTTCGGCAGGGCGCGCTCGGGGGTGTCGGCCTCGTCGACGGTCAGCCAGATGGAGCCGGTCCAGACGCCGTCCGCGCCGAGGGCCATGCCCGCCGCCATCTGCCGGCCCCGGCCGATGCCGCCCGCCGCCAGGACGATCGTCTCGTCGCCGACGGCGTCCACGACCTCCGGGATCAGCACCATGGTGGCGACGTCACCCGTGTGGCCGCCCGCCTCGGTGCCCTGCGCGACGATGATGTCGACGCCCACGTCGACCTGCTTGCGGGCGTGCCGGGCATTGGAGGCGAGCCCGGCGACCTTGACGCCGTGCTCGTGCGCCTCCGCAACGATGTCGGCGGGAGGCGGGCCGAGCGCGTTGGCCAGCAGCGCGATCGGATGCCTGAGCGCCACCTCGACCTGGGGCCGGGCGGTGACGTCCGTCCAGCCGAGCAGCGCCTTGGACGCGCTCTCGGCGGACGGCTCGACGCCGTGCTCGGCCAGCAGATCCTCGAGGAACTTCCGGTTCTCCGCAGGGATCATGCCCTGCAGCTTGCCGAGCAGTTCCTCGGCGTCGCCCAGGTCGCCGCCCTCGTACTTGGCCGGCATCACCGTGTCGACGCCGTAGGGCTTGCCTCCGACGTTCTCGTCGATCCACTTCAGCTCAAGTTCGAGCTCCTCGGGAGTGAAATGCAGGGCGCCGAGGACGCCCATGCCGCCGGCGCGGCTCACCGCGGCGACGACGTCGCGGCAGTGACTGAACGCGAAGATCGGGTACTCGATGCCGAATAGTTCGGTGACTCGTGTCCGCACACCCCCGACCCTAGGCCCGTCCAACCAAAACTGCAACAGGTTCTACTTAAGAAGATCGCGGCCTGGCCGGTTTACCGCTCCATGTAGAACACGTATCAACGAGACCGGACGTGCGGGCGACCTCAGCCACCACACCAACCCGCAGCAACCCCGACGGTCGCGATCGCGTCCGAAGGCAGGTTTCGAGCCTGCGAGAAACCTGATCGCGCAGCGAGCCGCCAGGCGAGTCGAAGCGATGCAGCGATCGCACCGCAGTGCCCGCCGAAGGAAGGGCCCTCCAGGGCCCGACCGCCAAGGGCACTGCAATCAAGTACGCCGTGGGCCGGACGCTTTGCGTTGCTGGCGTTGGCTGGCGGGCGCGGGGCGGGCC
>NZ_SMKK01000048.1 GCF_004348425.1 Actinomadura sp. 7K507 | reverse complement strand
GCCCACTGCCGCACCCCAGCACCCGTCCCGCTGGACGGCTCGCATGTATTTGGACGATCGTTCTACTTGTACTATCGTTCAGGTACTTTAGGCGAAGGGGGCGTTGTGGTGCGCGGGACGGGTGCTGGGGTGCGGCAGTGGGCGGGGCTCGGGCTGTTGGCACTGCCGACGGTGTTGCTCGGGCTCGATGTCACGGTGCTCTATCTCGTGCTGCCGAGCATGGCGGCCGACCTGGCCCCGTCCGGGACGCAGACGTTGTGGATCATGGACGCGTACGGGTTCCTCATCGCCGGGTTCCTGATCACGATGGGCACCCTCGGAGACCGGATCGGGCGGCGGCGGCTGCTGATGATCGGCATGGCGGCGTTCGCGGCGGTGTCGCTCCTCGCGGCCTTCGCGCCCAGCGCGGAACTGCTGATCGCGGCGCGGGCGCTGCTCGGCGTCGCCGGTGCGACGCTGATGCCGTCGACGCTGTCGCTGATCTCGAACATGTTCCCCGACGCCCGGCAGCGCGCGCTGGCGATCGGGGTGTGGGCGACGATGTTCGCCTTGGGCATGGCGGCCGGTCCCGTGGTGGGCGGCGTGCTCGTCGACGAGTTCTGGTGGGGTGCGGCGTTCCTGCTGGCCGTCCCGGTCGCCGTCGTCGTGCTGGCCGGTGCGCGGACACTGCTTCCGGAGTACGCCGCCGCCGACGCGGGGAGGCTGGACTTCGTCAGCGTCGCCTTGTCGCTGCTGGCGATCCTTCCGGTGATCTACGCGGTGAAGCACACCGCCGCCCACGGGCCCGGCCTGCCCACGGTGATCCCGCTCGTGGCCGGTGTCGCGGCCGGTGCGTCGTTCGTGCGCAGGCAGCGCCGGCTCGCCTCCCCGCTGCTGGACGTCGGCCTGTTCGCCGACCGGGCCTTCTCCGCCGCGCTGGCGGTCCTTCTCATCGGGCTGGTCGGCGTGGGCGGCACCATGTACCTGGTCACCCAGTACCTCCAGCTGGTCGAGAACATGTCCCCGGCGGTGGCCGGGCTGTGGACGGGCGCACCGGCGCTGGCGATGTTCGCCGCCGCCATCGGCGCACCGCTCGTCGCCCGGCGGGTACGTCCCGGTCTCGTCATGGCGGTCACCCTGGTGCTCTCGATGATCGGCTATGTGCTGCTCGGTACGGCCGGCACCGGAGACGCGGCGCAAGTGGTCACCGGTTTCGCCTTCGCCTACCTCGGCCTCGGCGCGATCGCCGCGCTCGGGACCGACATGGTCGTCGGCGCCGCGCCCGCTTCGCGGTCCGGATCGGCCGCCGCGATGTCCGAAACCGTGCAGGAACTCGGCATCGCCGCAGGTGTCGCCCTTCTGGGGAGCCTCACCACCGCGCTCTACAGCGCCCGCATGGTCGCGCCTTCAGGCGTGCCGCCCGTCGTCGCCGACCGGGTGACCGGCAGCCTCGGCGGAGCCCTCTCTGTCGCCGAGGACGCGCCGGTCGATGTCGTGCTGGCACGGGAGACGTTCACCACCGGGCTGAACATCGCCTCGCTCGTCGCCGGCGCGGCCGTTCTCGCCGCGACGGTGCTGTGCCTGGCGGCCCTGCGGCACGTGCGCCCGCTCGGCACGGACCGGCGCGCGGAAGCCCATGAGAAGGAGTCGGCTGGACTACCCTGAGGCCATGGGAGGGCGCATGGACGACCAGGGCGACGGCACGGCCGACGGGCGCAGAGCCCGGGGGCGCAAGCGCCGCGCCGAGATCATCGACGCCGCCCTCGCCGTCGTCCAGCGTGACGGCACCGCCGGTGTCACCCACCGCACCGTCGCCAAGGAAGCCGGGATCCCCACCAGCCTGACCACGTACTATTTCGCCACCCTCGACGATCTGCTCGTCGCCGCCCTGGCCAGCGTCGCCGACGTCTACACCGCGCGCGTCCGCCAGATCATCGACGGTCCGGGCGACAAGCTGCGCGAGCTGGCCGGGTTGATCGTCGAGTCCGCGGGGCCCGGCCGCGAGCGCGCGCTGGCCGAACGCGAGCTGTCCACGATGGCCGCCCGCCGTCCCGCGCTCCAGCCCGTGGCCCGTCGCTGGCGCGAGGACGTCGCCGACCTCGCCGCCCTCCTCACCGACGACCCGCGGGCGATCGCCGCTCTCGTCGCCGCCTCCGACGGCCTGTGCACCGCGCTGCTCATCGACAACGCCCCGGCGGAGACCGGCTACGTCCACGGCGTGCTCGTCCAGGCCCTCGGCGCCCGCCACAACGAGCCGGCCCCTTCACACTGACCAGGTCAGCGCGTCAGCCCGGACGCGCCGGTTCAGCGGCTGTCGCGCTTCGCCTGGCGGCGGGCCCCCTTCGCCCGGGTGGCGGCGTGCCGCCGGTTCAGGGCGGGGCCGGCGCTCGTCGGCCTGACGCGCTGCGTCGTCTGAGCCGCCTTCGCCGTGGGCTCCGGCGTCCCGGCCGGCTTCGGGGTGTCCCGGTCCGGATTGGCGGCGGCGATCCGCTCGGCCTTCAGCTCGGCCGCGCTGCGCCTCGCGGCCCTGGCCAGATACCAGCTCACGCGGGCCAGCGCGTCCTCGAACACCTCCGCCTTCTGCGCGTTGCGGGTGTTCTTCGGACGGGACGTGCCGCGTCCCCCGTACTCCGCGACCCGCTCGCCGGCGGCGCGCCGGTAGAGCTTGCTGTACTTGTTGCGGGCGCGCCGGATCCGGGTGTGCAGTTCGACGAGCCCGTCCTCGTCCATCTCGCCGAGCTCACCGCTCCCGGTCTCCCTGACAAGGGCCTTCTCGTCCTCGTTCAACGAGTTCAGCAGCGCCTTCATCGCCCCTCCCCGAGTCGGTGATCCACATCGAGCGTCGCATGCGGATCCCTAAAGGAGGGCTCAAGATTTCCCCAAGAAACGGCAAAAAGCGCCCGCGGAGCAGGGGAAGGTCTTCAGGCGGTGGCTTCGATCTCTTCGCGGGTGAGCAGCGGGTCGGGGGACGTCGGGGCCGTGGAGATGAACGGGTTCGCCTTCTTGCCGGCGGCGCGGTCCTGGGCCTGGCGGTATTCCGGGAGGGGGCCCGTCGCTTCGTGGAGGCCGTTGAGGGCCGCCCAGAGGGCGGTGCGGCGGAGGCGGAGGGTGACCGGGTTGGGCGGCTGGTAGAGGGCCAGTTTCTGGGCCCAGCGCGGGAGCATGTCGCGGGCCGCCCAGTCCATGAACTCGCTGCCGGGCTCCCAGGGCTTGGCCTTGCTGTCGCGCAGGTTGGGGCCGGTGGCGAACGCCTTGATGGGGGTGAGGGCCAGGCGCGGCAGGTAGGACTCCAGGCATTCGTCGGTCTCGGCCTTGGTGGCGGGGAGGTCGGTGCCCCCTAGGGCTTCGCCGACGCGGACGAACTCGCGGTAGTAGCGATCGATGTCGTGCAGGGGGCGGCGGTGGTAGCGCTCGTGCGCGGTGGCGAGGCCCCATACGACGGTGGCGTAGTTCCAGCGGAGCCATTCGGGGTCGTCGGCGTCGTAGGCGAGGCCGTCGGGGCGGGTGCCCTTGACGGTGTGATGCATGGCGCGGACGGTGCGCGCGAGCTTCTCCGCGGTCGGGGTGGAGCCGTAGGCGGTTCCGATGAAGAACGAGATGGAGTGCGCGAGGCGCACCGCGCCGCCTTCGGGGTCGATGTTCCCGGTGGGGATGCCGTCGACGCGTTCGGCCAGGCGGGAGTGGTCGTAGCCCATCCAGCTGATGCTCGGGTCGAGGCCCTCGATGTACGCGGCGCTGACCAGGCCGAGGATCAGGGTGGGCAGGTGAGAGTGGACGTACCAGACCGCGCTGCCGGGGCCGAACCAGCCGGGGTCTCCCTCGGGGCCGGCGAAGTCGAGGCCCTTGAAGAACTTCGACCGGATGTCGGCGTCGAAGGACTGCTCGAACCGCTTGGCGACGAGGTTGTTCTTGGCGGCCATCGGAAGCTCCACTTCTGGGTACGACTGTAGCCAGAATAAGGGATTGGTTACACCTGTGTCCAGACTGGGGCCTTGCTATCGTGAACGCCATGGCGAACGTCCGGACGGCGGCGTCCACCCGGTGGGCCGGAGTGCCCGTGGCCAGGCGGAAGGACGAGCGGCGCGAGATGCTCGTGCGGGCCGCGTTCGCGCTGCTCGGGGAGCAGGGTGAGGGCGCGGTGACGGTGCGGGCGGTGTGCCGGAACGCCGAACTGCACACGCGGTACTTCTACGAGAACTTCGCCGATACCGATGAGCTGCTGGCCGCCGTCTACGACCAGGAGGCGGCCGCGCTCGGGGACGTCCTCGCACGGTCCCTGGACGAGGCGTCCCCCGATCCGGAGGCCCGGAGCCGCGCCGGCATCCGCAGCGTGCTGCAGTTCATCACCGCCGACCCGCGGCGGGGACGCGTCCTGTTCTTCGAGGCGCGGGGGAACGAGATCCTGGCGACCCGGCGGCGGGCGGCGCAGACGGCGATGCTCGAAGCGCTCGTCGCGATGGGCAGCGAGGCCAGACTCCCGGTCGTCATCGCCGCGACGATGTTCACCGGCGCGATGACCGAACTGGCGCAGCAGTGGGCGGACGGACGGCTGGGGCAGGATCTCGACGCGGTAGTCGAGCAGGCCGTCGAACTCTCTGTGGCCATGTACGCGTCGACCGTGCAACGCCTGCCGCGCGGCGGAGCCGGAGGCTAGGCGGCCTCCTCGCGGGCCCGCGCCTCGGTGACGCGGCGGGCGAAGGCGCCGATCTCGGCGATCGCGACCAGGCCCTCGCGGGAGACGTCGGCGAAGACCTGGAAGACGTGCATCTGCCCTTCCCAGATCTGCAGCGTGCAGGGCACGTCCGCGGCTCCGAGCCGTTCGGCCATCAGCTCGGCGTCGGCGCGGATCACCTCGATCGAGCCGGCCTGGATGAGCGTGGGCGGCAGGGCCCCGAGGTCGGCGTGGACGGGGCTCAGCCACGGGTCGGTGTACTCGGCGTCCGGGAAGCAGGTGCGGACCATGTCCCACATGCGCGGCGCCGGGATGAACGGGTCGAGCGCGGCGTTGGCGTGCGCGATCTTGACGTCGATGTCCAGATCGGTGAAGGGCGACAGGGCGGCGATGCCCGCTGGGCGGGGCAGTCCGTCGCGGAGCGCGTACAGCGGCGCCATGAAGGCGAGGTAGCCGCCCGCCGAGTCGCCGCCGACCACGACGCCGTCCGCGTCGTGGCCCTGGTCGAGCAGCCAGCGGTAGGCGTCCACGCAGTCGGCGATGGACTCCTGGATCGTCACCTTGGGTTGCATGCGGTAGGCGACCGACAGCACCGGCATGCCCGCTGCCTGGGAGATGCGGGCGATCATCCGCCGGTGGGTGCGCAGCCCGCAGGCGACGAATCCGCCGCCGTGGAAGTAGAGGACCACCTTGCGCGAGTCCGCGGGCACGCCGCGGCCGCGGACCCATTCGGCGCCGCAGCCGAGCCCCCGCACCTTGGTGACCCTGGTACCTCGCGGCGGCGGCAGGAGGGCCGCGCCGAGGTCGAGCAGCGGGGCGAAGCGCAGCGTGAACGGGGTCCAGGGCAGCCGCTCGACGACCGGCCGCACGAACCGCCGGGCCACCCGCGCCGCCGTCCGGGCGGGCCGGCCGCATCCCGGGCGCTCCTCCACCGTCGGTGTGATCGGCATCCGCCGCCCCTCTCCGCCCGTCCGATCCGGCGCGGAGAGAGTACTACCAAGTAAGTGCTCAGGTACAGCGCCTAGGCGTGGAGGGCCTCGTCCGGGGCGCCGAGGGAGACGCGGGTGAAGCGGACGGTCAGGCCGTCGCGCTCCGGGGCGCAGCAGTAGGGGCCGGCCGTCGCGGGGACGTCCACCGGGAAGGGCGCCAGGCGGATCATCCGCCAGGGATCGTCGCCGGCGCGGGCACGGACGGTCACGGCGTCGCCGCTGCGGCTCGCCCGGACGGTGACTTCACGCCCAACCCAGGCGACGGGCGCCGACGACCAGTCGGACACGCCATGGGTGACGACCGCGCCCAGCTGCAGTTCGCCGTCGCAGTACTCGGCGCCCGCCTTGATCCAGGTGGTCTCGTCCAGGTAGAGCAGGAGGCCCGCCTGGTCGAACTGGTGGTCGTAGTCGGCGACGAAAGAGACCTCGATGGCGGCCTCGGGGCCGAGTGGCGACAGCAGAGCGTGGCCGCCGTTGCGGTTGTAGCCGTAGGACGTCGTCCGCCAGAAGTCGCTGCCCTTCGCCGCGGTGACGAGCAGGTCGGAACCGTCGTGCTCGGCGGCCGCGGGAGGATTGAGCCAGTCACCGGTGATCACGCCATGGAATCTACGGGAAGGGTGGGGTTATCTCCACCCTCGCCCAGGGGGCTGCCTTCCGCTGATCGGGATGCTGGGACCAGTGCCCCGGAAAGTGTCGGACGCGAAGGTTGTGATGAGACGCAGACGACCGGCACGGGGAGGACGACCGATGGCGAGCACCGTAGCGATGCGAGGCCGGATGCGGCCGCTTGCCACCGAGGCAGGGCTACTGGTGATCCTGTTCGCCTTCTACAAGTGGGGGCGGGCGCTGTTCGAGCACGGCCCCGGCGAGGCGATGAGCAACGCGGCGTGGCTGTGGGAGTTCCAGCGGTCGTGGCTGCCGAGCGAGGTGGATTTCCAGCAGTGGGCGCTCGGATGGGACCACACGGCCTTCCTGGCGAACGTGTATTACGTGGGCATGCACTTTCCCGGGACGGCGTTGCTGCTGGTCTGGCTCTATCTGCGGCATCGGTCGTCCTACGGCCGGGTGAGGAACGAGCTGGTGGTGCTGACGGGGGCGGGCCTGCTCGTGCACATGCTGTTCCCCCTGGCGCCGCCACGGCTGGCCGGGATCGGCGCGGTGGACACGATGATGAGCGTCGGGCCGTCGGCCTACCCGGCGCCGGGGGCGGACGGGATCGCCAACCAGTACGCGGCGATGCCGTCGCTGCACGTCGGGTGGGCGGTCCTCGTCGCCGTCGCGGTGGTGCGGGTGTCGCGGAGCCGGTGGCGGTGGGTCATCGCCATGCACGCGCCGGTCACGGTGTTCGTGGTGGTCGTGACCGCGAACCACTTCTGGACGGACGGTCTCGTCGCGGCCGCCCTGCTGGCCGGTGCGATGGCGCTGGTTTCGGTCTTCGAGCGCGTACGGCAGCGTCAGGTACGGCAGGGTGGGGTCCATGCTGCCGACGCACACGAGCTCCGAGGAACCGGACGTCCCGGTGGCGGTCCTGCCGGTCGGGAGCCACGAGCAGCACGG
Source organism: Actinomadura sp. 7K507 (assembly GCF_004348425.1). Classification (GTDB taxonomy): domain Bacteria; phylum Actinomycetota; class Actinomycetes; order Streptosporangiales; family Streptosporangiaceae; genus Spirillospora. The sequence continues at coordinate 38,031 of NZ_SMKK01000048.1, read as the reverse complement.
CCCCTTCCTGCCGCTTGCGACGGACACGGTGATCGCCTGCACGATCGCGCGGGAGATCGCGAAGACCCATCCGGTGCGGACGCTCCCGCCAGTGACGATCTCGTGCTCGCATGAGCACGCGGCCTGGCCGGGGACGGTGAGCATCTCGGCGGCGACCCTGCACGCGGTGGTGCGGGACGTCGCCGATTCGCTGCGCAGGTCAGGCGTGCCGAAGCTGGTCCTGGTGAACGGGCACGGGGGGAACTACGTGCTGGGCAACGTCGTCCAGGAGGCGCACGGCGACATGGCGCTGTTCCCCGGCCCGGACGAATGGGCCGAGGCGCGGATCGCGGCGGGCGTCCAGACGTCGAACGACCGCGACATGCACGCCGGCGAGCTGGAGACGTCGATCCTGCTGCACGCGCACCCGGAACTCGTGCGGAGCGGGTACGAGACCGCCGACCATCTGGCCGATGACCGGCGGCACCTGCTGACCGCCGGGATGGCCCCCTACACCGCGTCGGGGGTCATCGGCCGGCCGTCACTGGCCGACGCCGGCAAGGGCCGGGACGCTCTGCGGAGCCTGGTCGCGGCTTTCGGGGACTGCCTCGCCGCGCTTCAGCAGCAGGGTCACGGCACCGGGCAGGCACGCCACGAACGCGAGCACCCCGTAAACGACGGAGACGGTCAGACCTTGCGCTGACCCGAGCCCGGCGGCGCCGAACGCGACGGCGAGGACGGCCTCGCGGGGCCCCCAGCCGCCGACGTTCACCGGCAGCACCATCACCAGGAGCGCGAGCAGCAGCAGCGGCACCAGGGTGACGAGCGGCGCCGCCGCGCCGGCGAGGCGGGCGGCGACGACGAACAGGACGAGGTGCCCGGCCAGAGCGGCGACGGACAGGCCCACGATGGCGGGCCAGACGTCCAGGACGGCGCGCGTGCCGGCGAACATGCCCGCCAGGGCGCGGTGACGCCAGCGGGCCAGGACGAGCAGCACGCTCAGCAGGACCGCGATCACGACCAGCGCCGGGGCCATGACCGGCGCCATGGCCGACAGCACGGCGGGCTGCGTGAGCAGGACGGCTACGCCCACGATGACCGGGACGACCTGCCCCGCCACCCGTTCGAGGAACACCGCCTTCACGCCGCGGGCGACGTCACCGGACCGATGGCCGTGGCTCACCGCGCGGTGAACGTCCCCGAGCACCCCCGCCGGCAGTACCGCGTTCAGGAACTGGGCCCGGTAGTAGTCGGAGACGGCCCCCGCCATGGGCAGCTCCAGGCCGAGGCGCCGGGCGACCAGGCACCACCGGGCCGCGCTGAGCACGGTGGTCGCCAGGCCGATGGCGAGCGCGATGAGGAGGGACCGCGCGTCGATGGCCTGGAGCGCGTCCACGAACGCGTCCGTGCTGTGCCACCACAGGAGCCCGGCGAGGATGCCCAGCCCGATGAGCAGCCGCAGCCGGGGCCAGAGCTTCCGCGCCCAGGACTTCGTCACGCGGACCCCCCGGGCAGCGCGAGAAGGTCGACGTGGTGGACCTCGACGGTGAGCCCGCCGGCGGCGCACTCGTCGAGGCGCCTGCGCAGGTAGCCGTCCGCGGCCGGGCCCAGGCCGGGACGCTGCTCGACGGCGGCGGCGACCCAGCCGCGCAGCCACTCGGCGGTCAGCGCGGCCTGGCCGGGGCCGAGCCGCCACGGGCTCGGCCGCGTCCGGACCGAGGCGCCGCGGCGCCCGAACGCCGCCGTCGCGGCGGCGACGGCGTCCGGTCCGAGGCGGCCGTCGCGGCGCTGGTGGGCGTCGAACGCGGCGGCGACGTCGGCGTCGAACGGATCGGGCGGGGAGAGCCGGACCCGCCCGACGACCGACAGGGTCAGCAGCGCCGGGCAGCCCGCCGCGGCGGCGATGGCCTCGACCTCGGCGGCGGTCAGGACGTCCAGCAGCGCGGACGCGGTGACCAGCGACGCGCCGACCAGGTCGGAGGCGCGCAGCGATTCGAGGTCGCCCGCGCGGGTCTCGATCGTCGCGGGCAGCCCGTCCGCGGTGACGTAGGCGTTCTTGCGGGCCAGGTCGAGCAGCTCGGGATCGCGGTCGTGCAGGATCCAGTGCTGCGGTCCGCGCAGCCGCCCCGACAGCCAGCGCCCCAGGGAGCCGGTTCCGCAGCCGAGGTCCCAGACGACCAGCGGCTCGTCCGGCGCGAGCGCGTCCCGCAGCGGGGCGAGCAGCTCCGAGGCGCGGGCGGTGGCGTCGGCGCTCTCCCGCAGCGCCAGCCACGAGGGTTCGAAGGACGGCGAATCGGCATTCATCGGTTCTCCCTGCGCAGGCGGGACAGGACGAGGGCCATGCGGCGGGCGGTGTCGTCCCAGCCGGGCAGCATTCCGCGGCGGAGCCGGGCGGCGGCGCGCAGCCGGCTCCGCAGTTCGGGTTCCACGAGCCAGCGGCGCAGCGCGCCGCCCATCGCGGCGGGGTCGTCCGGCGGGACGAGGAGCCCCGGGACGGCGCCCGACGGATCCCAGCCCAGCGTGTCGGGGACGCCGTCCACCGACGTCGCGAGGACCGGGATGCCGCGCGCCAGGGCCTCGGTCACGACCATCCCGTACGTTTCGGCGCGGGACGCGAGGACGAGGAGGTCGGCGGCGGCGTAGGCGTCGTCGAGCCGCTTGCCGGCCAGCGGTCCCTCCAGGTGGACGCGGTCGCCGAGGCGGTGCCGGCCGATCAGGCGGTGCAGGCGCGCCACGTACTCGGGGTCGCGGCTCAGCGGGCCGGCGAACTCGCACCGCCACGGCAGGTGCGCGACGGTGGCGAGGGCCTCGACGAGGACGTCGTGGCCCTTGCGCGGTGTCACGGACGCCACCGACAGCAGGCCGGTCGCCCCGTCGGTGCCGGACGCCAGCGACGCGGGGTCGGTCCCCGGGGTGACGGCGTGGACGCGGGACGGTTCGAGGCCGTGGTGGGAGATGAGGTGCTCCTTCGCCCACGGGCTCGTCGCCACGACGGCCCCGGCGGCCTCCAGCACCTTGCGCTCGCCCGCGTCGAGGTCGGCCTGCCCTGGTTCGTCCGCCAGCGGCAGGTGGACGAGGACGGCGAGTTTCAGCCGCTCCGCCTCCGGGACGATGATCTCGGGGACGCCGCACGCGACCAGGCCGTCCAGCAGGACGACCGTCCCGCCGGGCAGCGCGGCGAGCGACCGGGCGAGGCCCCTGCGGGCGGCGTCGCCGGGACGCGGCCAGGCACCCGGCATCGCCAGCTCCCGGACGGTGCGCCCCGACGCCTCCAGCGCCTCGCGCAGCCGCCGGTCGTAGCGGTTGCCGCCGCTCGGCACGTCGGCGTCGTCGATGTCGCCCGGGACGACGAAGCAGATCTCGTGCCCTCGCACCCCGTGCCCTCTCACCTCGTGCTCGTTCACCTCGTGCATGTTCACAAGGCACGCTCGTAGCTGGCCCAGGCGACGTGCGACTCCTGCAGCGTCACCGCTATGCCGGACAGGCCGCGCGCGTTCTCGCCGAGGGCGCCCGCATGGACCTGGTCGGCGAGCCGGTCGGCGATGACCTTGGCGAGGAACTCCGTCGAGGTGTTGATCCCGGCGAAATCCGGCTCGTCGTCCAGGTTGCGGTAGTTCAGTGCGCCCAGGACCTCACCCAGCTCGCTGGTGGCGAGCCCGATGTCGACGACGATGCCGTCCGGGTCCAGGTCGGCCCGGCGGAACGTCGCGTCCACCACGTACGTCGCGCCGTGCAGCCGCTGCGCCGGGCCGAACACCTCGCCGCGGAAGCTGTGGGCGATCATCACATGGTCGCGGACGGTGATGCCGAACAAGGTTCTCTCCATATGGGTCGGGGTGAATCCGAGGATTCGTCAGTAGGTGATTCGGTGGCAGAGCGCGGGAAGTTCACCGCCCGCGAGGCGCGGCATGACCCGCGGCAGGTCCCCGAACTCGCTCTCGCCGGTGACCAGCGCGTCGTACCCGGGACTCGCCAGCAGCCGCAGCGCCAGCGCCAGCCTGTCGGCGAACGTGCGCCGCGACCGGCGGGCCGGCGGCACGGCCCCGACCTGGCTGGCGCGGACGGTCAGCCGCCGCGAATGGAAGAACTCCCCCAGCGGGACGCTGACCCGCCGGTCGCCGTACCAGCTCAGCTCCACGACCTCCCCCTCCTGCGCGAGCAGTTCCAGTGACCGGGCCAGGCCCGCCTCGGTGGCGCTGGCGTGGATCACCAGGTCGCAGCCCCCCTCGGCCTCGTCGGGGAACGCGAACCGGACGCCGAGCGCCCGCGCGACCTCCGCGCGTGCCGGGTCGGTGTCGACCAGCTGGACGTCGCAGCCGGGGAACCCCGCGAGGACCCCGGCGACCGAGCAGCCGACCATCCCCGCGCCGACCACGGCGACGCGGTCGCCGACGAGCGGCGCCGCGTCCCACAGCGCGTTCACGGCGGTCTCCACGGTTCCGGCGAGGACGGCGCGCTCCGGCGGAACCCCGTCCGGGACGGGGCTGACCGCGCTCGCCGGGACGACGTACCGGGTCTGGTGCGGGTAGAGGCAGAACACCGTGCGGCCAAGCAACTCCGCCGGGCCGTGCTCGACCACGCCGACGTTCAGGTACCCGTACTTGACCGGCCCCGGGAACGTCCCGTCCTGGAACGGCGCCCGCATGATCGCGTGCTGGTTCGGGGGGACGCCGCCGCGGAACACCAGCGACTCCGTTCCCCGGCTCACTCCGGAGCAGACCGTCCGGACCAGCACCTCGCCCGGCCCCGGCTCCGGCAGGGTGAGCTCACGGATCTCCCCCTTACCGGGCGACCGGATCCAGAAGGCGCGGGCGTCCCGCTCCATCCGTGCTCCTCCCCCGACTCCCCCGGCTTCCCCGGCTCCCCGGCGCGTGCCGCCGCGTGAACAGCCACGCGACGTCCCGCCCGAACGACCACACCAGCAGCGCGAGCGCCGCCGCCACGAGCGCGCCCGCGTACGGGACGACGCCCGCCGCGGCCACCGTCAGCGCCACGCCCTGCACCACCGCGACGGCCTTGCGCGCGATGCTCGGCCGCAGGTCCGCGCGCAGCCACGGTGCAGCCCACGCCGCCGCGCCGAACACGTACCGCATGGCCCCGATCGCCAGCACCCACGCCCCGGCGGACCACGCGACCTGCACGCTCAGCACCAGGACGAGGAAGGCGTCGACCTCCATGTCGAACCGTGCGCCGAGCTTGGACGCCGTCCCGGTGCGCCGGGCGACCTGCCCGTCCACCCCGTCCAGGAGGAGCGCCACCGACGCCAGCGCGACCAGCGTCCACGTGTGTCCGTCACCCATGAGATGCCCCGTGACCAGGGCCGCGACACCGCCCGTGAGCACGACGCGCGCCAGCGTGACGTGATCGGCGGGCCCGAGCGTCCGCCGCCGGCCGAACGCCGCGGTGAGAACGCCCCATGAGGCCAGCGCGTACCCGGCGCCCACGGCGACGCCGACTAGCCCCGGCCGCAGCACCGCCAGCAGGGCGAACTGCACGGCCACCGCCGCCGCGAGCTCGGTCCCCCGGGTCAGCCGCCTGGCACGCGGCTGCCCGGCGGTGTACCAGGCGCCCGGCGGGGCCGCCCGCAGCGGCCGCGTGATCGGTCGCGGTCGCGTGACCGCCATCGGCCTCGTCATCCGTGGACCTCGCTGACCGGCGCCTCGCCGAGCGCGGCCGCGTCGAGCGCCGCCGCGTCGAGCCGGGCGGGATCCAGCTGCGGCCCTTCCAGCTGGGGAAGGTCGTGGCCGAGACGGTCGCGCTTGGCGGTGAGGTAGCGGACGTTGTCGTCGCTGACCGGGACGAGGAGCGGCACCCGCGCCGCGATGGCGACGCCGTAGGACTCCAGCGCGCTCACCTTGACCGGGTTGTTCGACAGCAGCCGCACCGACCGGATCCCGAGATGCCGCAGGACGCGGGCCGCCGGCCCGTAGTCGCGGACGTCCACCGGCAGCCCGATGGCCGTGGCGGAGTCGACGGTGTCGAGGCCCTGGTCGTCCTGGAGGATGTGCGTGCGGACCTTCGCCACCAGGCCGATCCCGCGCCCCTCGTGCCCGCGCAGATACACCAGGACACCGGCGCCCTCGCGGACGATCGCGTCCAGCGCCGCGCCGAGCTGGTCCCCGCACTCGCAGCGCGTGGCGGCGAAGATGTCTCCGGTCATGCATTCGGAGTGCATCCGGACGAGCACGTCGTCCCGGCCCCGGATGTCGCCCCGGACGAGCGCCATGTGCTCGTGCCCGTCGACCGGGTCCCGGAACGCGACGGCCCGGAACACGCCGCGCTTCGTCCGGAGATCCGCCTCCGCGATGTCCTTCTGGTCGATGCCCTGCTCCCGCATCGCTCCCCTTCCTCGGCTCCGCAATCACCCGTGGTACGTGGCGGACGCACCAGGCGGTTGCGTTGAACGGTCCGTATAACCCGTGGCACGGAGGGGAGGCACCGCAGGGTTCAGCGTAGGCGTGTGCGGACTACGAGGTCGTGCATGGCGCGGAAGTTCGCGGGATGTTCTGGGAGGTCGCTGCGGTCGCGTTCGTCCTGGAGGCGTGCGGTGAGCGCGGCCGTGTCGGCCTGGAGGCGGGACGGGGAGGGCGCGTCCCCGGGCAGCGCACCGTGTTCGGCGGCGCGCTTCGCCTCGATCAGGTCGGCCAGGTAGGGCGGCCCGTCGCCGGTGAGGCGCGTCAGGTCGGCCTCGACCTCGCCTGAACGCATCAGGTGGATGCCCGTCAGCAGGACCCGGAACGTGTAGAGGAGCGGCTTCAACGCGTTCGTCTCCTCGAACGCCTTCCACTGGGACCGCGCGAAGCCCAGGTAGTGGTACGCGTGGTTGAAGGTGAGCAGTCCCGGGACGAGTTCCTTGAGTTCCTCGTGCACCGGCGACGTGGTGATCACGAGCGGCGACATGACCTGTTCCAGGACGTACCCGTTGCGCCGCAGGAGGAGGGAGCAGAACTTGGCCAGGTCGTGGGTGACGATGTCGGCCTCCACGTCCTCGTGGTCCCACATGAGCGTGACGGTCTCGTCTCCCGTCCGCAGGCCGACGATCTCTTCGAGGGGCAGCAGGTGGACGCCGCGCAGGTCGACGTCGGAGTCCGCTGAGGGAAACCCGTACAGGTGGGCGCCGCTGACCGTGACGAACGCGCGGGGGTAGGGGTGGCCTGCCGCGAAACGGTCGAGCAGGCCTTCGGGGACGTCCATCAGTCAACGCTCCTGCGCCGTACGGAGATCAGGAGTTCTTCGATCTTCGCGCGGTCGGGCTCGGGGGGCAGCGGGCTGCGGTCCGCGGCGGTGTCCAGGTCGGTGGTGAGGGCGGCGCGCCAGGTCTCGATCTCGTCCCAGGCGACCTCGCCGCGGCGGACGGCGAGGAGCCGGTCGCGCAGGTCGCCGACGTCCACGCGCGGCTCGCCGTGCCGGACGCAGTGGAGGCCGCTGACGAGGAGGCGCAGCATGTGCATGACGTGCTTCCAGCGCGGCGCGCCGCCGTTGCGCAAGTCGCCTTCGAGCTTGCGGAACTGCGCCTCCGCGTAGCGGAGGAACGTGCGGTGCACATGCCGGGACAGGAAGGCGGACCGGACGGCCAGAAGCTCCTCGCCGACCGGGGTGACCTTCTCGGCCAGCGGCGACCACAGGCACTCCAGGACGGTCGGGTTGGCGGCCAGGGCCAGCTGGCAGAACCGCTCCAGTTCCCAGGAGAACTGCTCGGGCAGCGGGCCTTCCAGGTGGGTCGGCGGTTTGGTGAAACGCCAGAACAGCGGTGCCGGAGCCGCGTAGACGCCGCGCCGGTCGACGTCACTGTCGCCGGTCGCCAGACCGTAGGCTCGCGACCCCGTCACGACCGACAGGATCGTGTGGTCGCGGATGAGGTCGGGTGCGCTGTCGTTCACGGGGGAAGCCTGGCGCAGCCACCGTCGGCGTGTCGACCGGGTTTGCCCCGGGCTCTGTAAAGGGTTACAGATCGCCCACAGACTTGCAGAAAGTTTCTGCAAACTGTTTACGGCGTTGAAACGCGTTGCTAGCGTCCCGCACCAGCCACCCCCCATCCCCGGATCCGCGGGACGGCCGCCCACGGAGGCGCGTCCCGCCAAGGAGGACACCATGCGGCGCATCCCCCTGATCGGCGGCCGCCCTCTGCTCGGCATCGCCGTCTGCGCCGCCCTCACGCTCTCGCTCACCGCCTGCGGCGGCGATGACGACGGCGGCTCGCAGGGCGGCGGAGGCACCGAGAGCCTGGAGGGCCGCGGGCCCATCACGTTCGTGACGGGCAAGGACCGGTCCGGCAACCTGAAGAAGCAGGTCGACGCCTGGAACGCCGACCACCCCGACGAGCAGGTCCGCATCATCGAGCTGCCGGACGAGCCCAACGAGCAGCGCCAGCAGATGATCCAGAACGCCACGACGAAGTCGGACGCCTACTCGGTGCTGAACCTCGACGTCGTGTGGACCGCCGAGTTCGCCGCCAACCGCTGGCTGGCGGAACTGCCCGAGGACGAGATCGACCTGTCGAAGATGCTGCCCGCGACGGTCGGCACCGGGCAGTACAGGGACCGGCTCTACGCGGTGCCGTCCACGTCCGACGCGGGGATGCTCTACTACCGCAAGGACCTCCTCGACGAGGCCGGGATCTCCCAGCCGCCGAAGACCTACGACGAGATGTGGGACGCCTGCGACAAGGTGAAGAAGCTGCCCGAGGGCGAGGACGCCGACTGCTACTTCACCGAGGTCAACAAGACCGAGAGCATGACGATCAGCGCCGTCGAGGCGATCGCGAGCGCCGGCGGCTCGGTCATCGGCGAGGACGGCAAGCCGGCGCTGGACACCCCCCAGGCGAAGCAGGGCGTGGAGTTCCTGGTCGACGCCAAGGAGAAGCACATGCCGGAGGAGGCCGTCACGCTCGACACCGAGGGCGGGCGGCGCCACTTCCAGTCCGGCAAGCTCGTCTTCCAGCGGCAGTGGCCCTACCAGTACGCGCTGGCCAACGAGGACGACGGCTCCTCGGAGGTCGCGGGCGAGTTCGCGGTCGCGCCGCTGCCCGGCCCCGGCGGTCCCGGCGTCGCCAACCTCGGCGGGCACAACCTCGCGATCTCCGCCTTCGCCGGGAACAAGGCGAGCTCGCTCGACTTCATCCGGTACATGACCAGCGAGAAGGCGCAGCGCGCCAACCTGCTCGCGACCTCGCAGGCGCCGACCATCGCCGCCCTGTACGACGACCCGGAGATGGTGAAGAAGTTCCCGTACCTGCCGGTCCTCAAGCAAGCCATCACCACCGCCGAGCCGCGTCCCGTCGCTGTCAAGTACGGCGATGTCACCGCCGCCGTACAGGGCGAGATGTACGACGCCGTGACCGGCAAGAAGTCCGCCGAGCAGGCCCTGACCGACCTCCAGGCCAAGCTCCAGCCGCTGACCACGCAGTGAGCGGCATGAGCACGAAGCACGACGAGCAGCCGTCCGCCGCGGGTCTGCCCGCGGCGGGCGCGCCGCGCGGGCGACGGCGCGGGCGAGCGGGCAAGGGCGACGTGCAGGGGACGAAGCGCCTGGCGGCGCTGCTGCTGTCCCCGACGCTGCTCGTGCTCGCGCTCGTCATCGGCTACCCGGTCCTCGCCGGGTTCCGCGAGTCGCTGTACGCGCGGGGCGAGGGCCTGGACGACCAGGGGTTCGTGGTGGAGGGCGACCGGTTCGTCGGCCTCGGCAACTACACCGCGATCTTCCAGGGGGACCGGGCCGAGGCCTTCTGGAACGCCTTCGGCAACACGACGTTCTTCACCGTCACCACCGTGACCCTGGAGACGGTGATCGGCGTCGCGATGGCGCTGATCATGCACCAGATGTTCCGGGGACGGTCCATCGTGCGTGCCGGCATCCTCGTCCCGTGGGCGATCCCCACCGCGATCTCCGGGCTGCTCTGGCGCTGGATCTTCCAGGCGGACGGCGCCGCGAACGCGGTCGTCCGCGAGCAGATCCTGTGGACCGCCGACGGGTTCCCCGCCAAGATGGCCATCGTCATCGCCGAGGTGTGGAAGACCTCCCCGTTCATCGGGCTGCTGGTGCTGGCCGGCCTGCAGATGATCCCCCGGGACGTCTACGAGGCGGCGCGGGTGGACGGCGCCGGCCCCGTCCAGCGGTTCTGGCGGATCACGCTGCCGCTGGTCAAGCCGGCGCTGCTGGTGGCCGTGCTGTTCCGCATGCTGGACGCGCTGCGGATGTTCGACCTGCCCGCCGTGCTGATCGGCGTCAACCAGAAGTCCGTGGAGACCCTGACGATGATCGCCTGGTTCGAGGCGTCCAACCTGCGGTACGGGTCGGCGGCGGCGTACGCGACCGTCCTGTTCCTCTACATCGCGCTGATCGCGTACCTGTTCGTGAAGCTGCTCGGCGCCGACATCATCGGCGAGGCGCGCCAGCACAGGGCGGGGGCTCCGCGAGGGCGACGCGGGCGGAAGAAGGTGGCCGCGTGAACGGGTCCCCTCGCACGGGCAGGACCGCGAAGCGGGCGCTGTCCTACCTCGGGTTCGCGCTGGTGACGGTCTACTGCCTCGCGCCGTTCTACTGGATGACGATCTCGGCCTTCCGGCGGCCGCAGGACCAGTTCGACAACACGATCATCCCGGCGCGGTGGTCGTGGGAGAACTTCTCGGCGGTCTTCTCCGGCGGCAACGGGTTCGGCCGCGCGCTGCTGAACAGCGTCATCGTGGCCGGAAGCACCACGGTGCTGACCCTGCTCATCGGCACGGTCACCGCCTACGCGCTGGCCCGGCTGCACTTCCGGTTCAAGAACGCGGTGCTCGGGCTGGTCATCGCGACCTCGATGTTCCCGGGAATCTCACAGCTCGTCCCTTTGCTGAAGCTTTTCACGGACATCAACTGGATCAACACCTACCAGGCGATGGTGCTCCCCAGCCTCGGGTTCGCGCTGCCGCTGTCGGTGTGGCTGCTCACCGCGTTCTTCCGGCAGCTTCCGTTCGAGCTGGAGCAGGCGGCGATGGTGGACGGCTGCACCCGCGGCCAGGCGTTCCGCAAGATCATCATTCCGCTGGCGGCGCCCGGGGTGTTCACGACGGCGATCCTGACCTTCATCGCCGCGTGGAACGAGTTCCTCATCGCGCTGTCCATGGTCAACAAGAAGGAGATGCAGACCGCCACGGTCGCGATCTCCAAGTTCACCGGCGTGTCGGGGTTCGACCAGCCGTTCGGCACCCAGATGGCGGCGGGCGTGATCGTGACCGTCCCGCTGATCGTCGTGGTGCTGGTCTTCCAGCGCCGGATCGTCGCCGGCCTCACCGCCGGCGGCGTCAAGTGAGCCGAGACCGCGTCGAGTGAACCGCAACGAACACGTGCACACTGACCGCCTCCGAAACGAAGGATGTTCATGACCCAGGACACCCTGATCGTCCCTGCCGGAGACCTCGGCCGGGACGGCACCCGCTGGTGGCGCGACGCCGTGATCTACCAGGTGTACGTGCGCAGCTTCGCAGACTCCGGCGGCGACGGCGTCGGAGACCTGCCGGGCGTCCGGGCCCGGCTGCCGTACCTGGCCGGACTCGGCGTCGACGCGCTGTGGCTGACCCCGTTCTACGTGTCCCCGATGGCCGACTTCGGGTACGACGTCGCCGACTACCGCGACGTCGACCCGCTGTTCGGCACGCTCGGCGACGCCCGCGACCTCATCGCGGACGCCCACTCGCGCGGCATGCGGATCATCGTGGACGTCGTCCCCAACCACACCTCCGACCGGCACGCCTGGTTCCAGGCCGCGCTCGCCGCGTCGCCCGGCTCCCCCGAGCGCGCCCGCTACGTCTTCCGCGACGGGCGCGGGCCGGACGGCGCCGAACCCCCCAACGACTGGGAGTCGGTGTTCGGCGGCCCCGCCTGGACCCGGCTGCCGGACGGCCAGTGGTACCTGCACCTGTTCGCCGCCGAGCAGCCCGACCTGAACTGGGAGAACCCCGAAGTCCACGCCGAGTTCGCGGACATCCTGAAGTTCTGGCTCGACCTCGGAGTGGACGGCTTCCGCGTGGACGTCGCCCACGGCATGGCCAAGGCGCCGGGGCTCCCGGACGTCGGCCACACCGATCAGGTCGAGATGCTCGGCACGGCCGTCCTGCCGTACTTCGACCAGGACTCCGTCCACGACATCCACCGCGAGTGGCGGCGCCTCCTCGACTCCTACGACGGGGAGCGCATCGCCGTCGCCGAGGCGTGGGCGCCGACCCCCGAGCGCCTCGCCGCCTACACCCGCCCGGACGAGCTGCACCAGGCGTTCAACTTCCACTACCTGAGCGCGCCCTGGGAGGCCGCCGAGATGCGGGAGGTGATCGACGAGTCGCTGCGCACGGCCGGGGCGGTCGGCGCGCCCGCGACCTGGGTGCTGTCCAACCACGACGTGAAACGGCACGTCACCCGGTACGGCGGCGGGGAGCGCGGCCTCCGGCGCGCCCGCGCGGCGGCCCTGCTGACGCTGGCGCTGCCCGGCTCGGCCTACGTCTACCAGGGCGAGGAGCTCGGCCTGCCCGAGGTGCTCGACCTGCCGGAGGAGTTCCAGTGGGACCCGCAGCGGCTGCGCGGCGACGGCGCCGGCCGCGACGGCTGCCGCATCCCGATGCCGTGGGAGGGCGAGAGGCCCCCGTTCGGCTTCGGTGCGGGCGCCTCGTCCTGGCTCCCGATCCCCGCCGCGTGGCGCGACCTCACCGTCGCCCGGCAGAGCGGCGACCCCGGCTCGATGCTGACGCTCTACGAGCGGGCGCTGCGCATCCGGCGTGAACACCCGGCGCTCGGCGACGGCTCGTTGCGCTGGCCGGCCGCTCCACGGGGCACACTGGTGTTCGTCCGGGCGGCGCACGAGGCGAACGGGGGCGGCGGCGCGGGCAGGCGGCTCGCGTGCGCCGTCAACCTGGGCGGCGGCACCGTGCGCGTCCCCGCGTCCGGCACCCCGCTCCTCGCGAGCGGACCGGTCCACACGGACGGGGACCACGTGGAGCTGCCCCCGGACACCGCACTGTGGTGGGACGTCGAGGAGGACGACTAGCTTGAAACCCATGACGACACGTCTGGCGGACATCGCGGCACATGCCGGGGTGAGCGAGGCGACCGTGAGCCGCGTGCTCAACGGCAAGCCGGGCGTGTCCCCGACCACGCGCCAGGCGGTGCTGACCGCCCTGGACGTGCTCGGCTACGAGCGCCCGGCCCGGCTGCGCCAGCGGCGGGCCGGGCTGATCGGGCTGATCATCCCGGAGCTGACCAACCCGATCTTCCCGGCGTTCGCCGAGGTCATCGAGAGCGCGCTGGCCCGGCACGGGTACATGGCGGTGCTGTGCTCGCAGGCGCCGGGCGGCGTCGCCGAGGACGACTACATCGAGATGCTGCTGGAGCGCGGCGTCGCCGGGATCATCTTCGTCAACGGGCTGCACGCCAACGCCAACTCCGACCGGGCGCGGTACGCGCGGCTGCTGGAGCAGGCGCTGCCGATCGTGCTGGTGAACGGGTACCGGCCCGACATCGACGCCCCGTACATCTCCAATGACGACGTGGCGTCGCTGGAGGCGATCGTCGCGCATCTGGCCGCAATGGGCCACCGCCGGATCGGGCTGGCGATCGGCCAGGACGTGTACGTCCCGACGCGGCGCAAGACCGAGGGCTTCCGGCGCGGGATGGCGGCGCACACCGGCCTGACGGCCGACGAGGTGGACGAGCTGATCGTCAACACGATGTACACGGTCGAGGGCGGGCAGGCGGCGGCCGCCCGGCTGCTCGACGCGGGCTGCACGGCGATCTGCGGCGGCAACGACATCATGGCGCTGGGCGCGATCCGGGCGGCCCGGCAGCGCGGGCTGCGGGTCCCCGCGGACGTGTCGGTCACCGGCATGGACGACTCGCTGCTCACCGCGTACCTCGACCCTCCGCTGACCACGATCCGGCAGTCGGTGCGGGAGATGTCGATGGCCGCCGTGAGCACCGTCCTGGACGAGATCCGCGGCGCCGCCGCACCCCGAACGGAGCTGCTCTACCGGCCCGAACTGGTCGTCCGGCGGTCCACGGCGCCCGCTCCCGCGGCGGCCCGGCTGACCCCGGTCAAGGAGGGTTGACGGGTCGATGACCGCGGGTCCGGGCGGGCCCGGCAGGGCCCCCGCCCCGCGCCGCTTTGTTGTAACGGTTGTGTTTCGGCGCATTGACAGTGAGGCCCGTCACGGTCTTTCCTTCGTGGGAGCGCTCCCACACACCTGGAAGTCACCAACCTGAGAGGGGTCCGCCATGAGGGCCATCATGCGGCGCGGACTGAGTACGGCGATGGCGGCGGTACTCGTCGGCGGCCTGGTCGTCGCCTGCGGCGGGGACGACGACGGCGGCGGCGGCTCGGACGGCGGTCCGGTCGAGCTGACCATCGACGTTTTCGGCGAGGCCGGCTACGAAGAGCTCATCAAGCAGTACCAGCAGACCCACCCGAACGTCACCGTCAAGCAGCGCAAGGTCTCCAGCCTCGACGAGTACAAGCCGCGCATCCAGCAGTGGATGTCCACCGGCAGCGGCGCCGGCGACGTCGTCATGCTGGAGGAGGGCATCCTCCCGCTGTACATGCAGCAGCCGGACAAGTTCGTCAACCTCTTCGACCACGGCGGCAAGGAGCTGGAGAAGAACTTCCTGCCCTGGAAGTGGCAGATGGGCGTCACCCCGGACAGCAAGCAGCTCGTCGGGCTCGGCACCGACGTCGGCCCGCTCGCCATGTGCTACCGCAAGGACCTGTTCGAGAAGGCCGACTTCCCGACGGAGCGCGAAGAGGTCGGCAAGCTCTGGCCGACGTGGGACGAGTTCCTCGCCAAGGGGCAGGAGTTCCAGGAGAAGGTCCCCGACAGCAAGTGGCTGGACGGCCCCACCGCCGTCTTCCGCGCCACCGTCCTGCAGAACGCGGGCAACGGCCCCGGGTACAGCTTCTTCGACAAGGAGAACAACCTCGCCTTCGACAGCAACCCGACCGTGAAGCAGGCCTTCGACACGGCGCTGAAGTTCGAGCAGAACAAGCTCACCGCCGACATGTCGATCTTCACGCCGCCGTGGCAGACGGCCCTCAAGCGCGACACCTTCGCCACCCTCCCGTGCCCGTCCTGGATGCTCGGGGGCATCGAGGAATTCTCGGGTGAGGCCGGCAAGGGCAAGTGGGACGTCGCGACCATCCCCGGCGGCTCCGGCTACTGGGGCGGCTCGTGGCTGGCCGTGCCCGAGCAGACGAAGCACGCCAAGGAGGCCGCCGAACTCGCCAAGTTCCTGACCTCGCCCGAGGGCCAGGTCGGCGCCTACAAGGCGGCGAACGTCTTCCCGTCCTCGCCGCAGGCCGCGCAGAACCCGGCGGTCGCGGGCGCCAAGAGCGAGTACTTCAGCAACGCCCCCGTCGGCAAGATCTTCGGTGACCTGGTGGCGTCGGTGAAGCCGGTCCACCTCGGGCCGAAGAACGAGGACGTCCGGGCGGCGGTCGAGAACGTCCTGGTCTCGGTCGGCCAGGGCAAGCAGGACGCCGGCGGCGCATGGGCCAAGTCCGTCGAGGAGGCCGAGAAGGCCGCCAGGTAACGCACGGCGCGACCTCCAGGCCACGGCGGCGGCGCCGTGCAGCTACCTCCCCAGCGGCGCCGCCGCCGTACCCATCTCACGCAATGAACCGTTCTCATCCTCGGCAGGCCCGCACAAGGACCGGCACCGACAGAGGGCCGGATGAAAAAAGGTTCACCCGTCCTCGGAAAGGAGGCGCACGCCGATGACCACCGATCTGCGCCCCAGCCGGAACGGCCCGCCGCCGCCCCCGCCGGCGAAGGACCGCCAGGAGCCGCGCCGCACCTGGCGGGCCCGGCTGGCCAAGCTCGACGTGAAGGGCGCACCGTACGCCTTCATCTCGCCGTTCTACCTCGTCTTCCTGATCTTCGGCGCGTTCCCGCTCCTGTTCACCCTCTGGGTCTCCCTGCACGACTGGGAGCTGGCGTCCGGGACACGCGACTTCGTCGGGCTGGACAACTACGACTACCTGCTGACCGACTCCGACTTCTGGCACGCCACGGTCAACACCCTCGGGATCTTCGTCATCGCGACCGTCCCGCAGCTGCTGATCGCGCTGATGATCGCCAACGCGCTGAACCGGCGGATGCGGGTGCCGACCCTGTTCCGGATCGGGATGGTCGCCCCGCTGGTGACCTCGACCGCCGCCGTCGCGATCGTGTTCACCCAGATGTTCGACCAGAACTGGGGGATGATCAACTGGTTCCTCGGGCTGTTCGGCGTCGACGCGATCGCCTGGAGCAACAGCCGCGGCTGGTCCTGGGTGGCCATCGCCCTGATGGTCGACTGGCGCTGGACCGGCTACAACGCGCTGATCTACCTGGCCGCCATGCAGGCGATCCCGAAGGACCTGTACGAGGCCGCCGCGATCGACGGCGCGTCCCGGATCCGGCAGTTCTGGCAGATCACCGTCCCGATGCTGCGTCCGACGATCATCTTCACGGTGATCATCTCGACGATCGGCGGGCTGCAGCTGTTCACCGAGCCCGTCCTGTTCAGCATCCACACGCCAAACAAGATGGACGGCGGCCCGTTGCACCAGTTCCAGACGATCACGATGTACATGTACGACAACGCGTTCGGCAGTGACCGGTACGGCTACGGCGCCACCGTCGCCTGGGCCCTGTTCGTGATGATCATCGTGTTCTCCCTGATCAACTTCCTGGCCGTGCGGCGTACGGGAGGCACCAAGTGACCACGCTCCTGGCCGGCCCCGGCAGCCGGCGCCCCGAGGGCAAGCACGCCGCCGCGCGTCCCGGCCGCTTCCGCGGCCTGTGGAACGCCAGCCCGCTGACCTACCTCACGCTGATCGTCGCCCTGGTCCTGTCGCTCTTCCCGATCTACTGGATGATCGCCGTGGCGACCCGCACCAACGACGTCGTCGCCGACGTCCCGCCGCCGATGCTTCCCGGCGGCCAGGGCGCCGAGAACGTCGACCGGCTGTTCGCCAACCCCGACGCCTACTTCGCCCAGGGCCTGCTGAACTCCGCGATCGCCTCCGGCGTGGTGACGATCTCCACGGTGTTCTTCGCCTCGCTCGCCGGGTTCGCGTTCGCCAAGCTGCGCTTCCGCGGCAAGAACGGCCTGCTCCTCATCATCATCGCGACGATGATGATCCCGGTGCAGATGGGCATCATCCCGCTCTACATGATCATGGTGGAGCTGGGCTGGCAGAACCAGCTGCAGGCCGTCATCGTCCCGTTCCTGGTCACCGGGTTCGGCGTGTTCATGATGCGGCAGTACGCCGAGCAGGCCGTGCCCGACGAGCTGATCGAGGCGGCCCGCGTCGACGGATGCACCACGTTCGGCATCTACTGGCGCGTCGTCCTGCCCGCCCTGCGGCCGGCCGCGGGCGTCCTCGGCCTGTTCACGTTCATGCAGACCTGGAACGAGTTCATGTGGCCGCTCGCCGTGCTGAACCCCGACAACCCGACGGTGCAGCTGTCCATCAACAACCTGGCGAACGCGCACTTCCAGGACTACACGCTCATGTTCGCGGGGACCAGCGTGGCCGTCCTGCCGCTCCTCGTCGTGTTCATCATTTTCGGCCGCCAGATCATCGGCGGAATCATGGAAGGTGCTGTGAAGGCGTGACCTCCCTCAAGGACGACACCAGCGCGGCCGCGGCCGCGCAGTTCCCGACCGGGTTCCGCTGGGGGGCCGCGACCGCCGCCTATCAGATCGAGGGCGCCGCCGGCGAGGGCGGGCGCGGCCCGTCCATCTGGGACACGTTCTGCCGCACCCCCGGCAAGGTGCTCGGCGGCGACACCGGCGACGTCGCGGTGGACCACTACCACCGGTTCCCCGGCGACGTGGCCCTCATGTCCGACGTCGGGCTGACCGCGTACCGGTTCTCCATCTCCTGGCCACGGGTGCAGCCGTCCGGGACCGGGGCGTTCAACCAGGAGGGCCTCGACTTCTACCGGCGGCTCGTCGACGCGCTGCTGGAGGCCGGCATCGAGCCGTGGCCGACGCTCTACCACTGGGACCTTCCGCAGGCGCTGGAGGACAACGGCGGCTGGCCGGAGCGGGAGACGGCCCACCGGTTCGCCGAGTACGCGAACCACGTGCACGCGGCCCTCGGCGACCGGGTCCGCCACTGGACGACCGTGAACGAGCCGTGGTGCGCGGCGTTCCTCGGCTACGCCTCCGGGGAGCACGCGCCCGGACGCCTCGACCCGTCCGGCTCACTGCAGGCCGCCCACCACCTGATGCTCGGCCACGGCCTCGCGGTCGAGGCGATGCGGTCCCGCAACCCCGGCAACCGCTTCGGCGCCGCCGTCAACCTGTACGCGGTCTCCCCCGCGTCGGACGACCCCGCCGACCTGGACGCGGCGCGCCGCATCGACGGGATGCAGAACCGGCTGTTCCTCGACCCGCTGCTGCTCGGCCGCTACCCCGAGGACGTCCTGGAGGACACCTCCCGGTACGGCTTCGCCCCGGCGGACGGCGACCTGGCGGTCATCAACCAGCCGATCGACCAGCTCGGCGTCAACTACTACTCGCGGCACACGGTCGCGGGCACGCCGGGCGAGGCGGCGCAGACCGCGTCGTCGCCGTTCTCCACGCACTCCCCGTGGGTGGGCAGCGACCACGTCCGCTTCGTCCCCGCCGGGCGTCCCGTCACCGGGATGGGCTGGGAGATCGACGCGGACGGGCTGCACGAGGTCCTCACCCGCCTGCACCGCGAGTACCCGGAGGTGCCGCTGTACATCACCGAGAACGGCGCGGGCTACGACGAGACGCCGGACGGCGATGGCACGGTCCAAGACGAGGGCCGCATCGCCTATCTGGACGCGCACCTCCGCGCCTGCCACGACGCGATCGCCGACGGGGCACCGCTACGCGGCTACTTCACCTGGTCCCTGCTGGATAATTTCGAATGGGCCTGGGGCTACTCGAAGCGCTTCGGGCTGGTCCACGTCGACTACGCCACGCAACGCCGGGTGCCCAAGGCCAGCGCCCGGTGGTACGCAGGGGTGATCCGGCGGGGCGGGCTGCCCGGACGGGGCTGACTCACGCGGGCAACGGACGGACGGAGGGGGTCGGATGACGGGCAGCAACACCCGTCCCACGCTGGAGGCGGTCGCGGCGCGGGCCGGGGTGGGGCGCGGCACGGTATCGCGGGTCGTCAACGGCTCGCCCCGGGTCAGCGCGCAGGCCCGCGAGGCGGTGCTGAAGGCGATAGACGAACTCGGATACGTGCCGAACCGCGCGGCCCGCACCCTCGTCACCCGCCGCACCGACACCGTGGCGCTGGTCGTCGCCGAGTCCGACCAGCGGCTGTTCGACGAGCCGTACTTCGCCGGGATCATCCGCGGCATCAGCAACGGCCTCGGCGACACCGGGCTCCAGCTCCTGCTCGCCCTCGCCCGCTCCCCCGCCGAGTACGGGCGGCTGGAGGAGTACCTCACCACCCAGCACGTGGACGGGGTACTCCTCACCTCCCTGCACGCCGAGGACCCGCTGCCCGCCAGGCTGGAGGCCAACGGCGTGCCGACCGTCCTCGGCGGCCGCCCGCCCGGCCTCTCGCCGGTCAGCTACGTCGACGTCGACAACCGCAGCGGCGCCCGCGAGGCCGTCGCGCACCTGATCGCCGGCGGCCGGCGGCGGATCGCCACCATCGCCGGACCGCAGGACATGGGGGTGGGCATCGACCGGCTGGCCGGCTACCGGGAGGCCCTCGCCGAGGCGGGCCTGCCCGAGTACGTCGAGTACGGCGACTTCGGCGAGGCCAGCGGCATCGCCGCCGCGGAGAAGCTGCTGGCCGCCGAGCCGGCCCTGGACGCGGTGTTCGCCGCCGACGACCCGATGGCGCTCGGCGCGCTGCGCGTCCTGCACCGGCACGGCCGGCTCATCCCGGGCGACGTCGCGGTGATCGGCTTCGACGACTCGTCCGCCGCTCCGCTGGCCGACCCGCCACTCAGCACCGTCCACCAGTCACCGGAGGAGATGGGCCTGGAGATGGCCCGCCTCCTGATCTCCCGCATCCGCGGCGAGACGATCGAGGACCCGGTCGTCATCCTCCGCCCCCACCTGGTCATCCGGCACTCCGCGTGACCGGGCGCCTATGATCGTTTCATGGGCTATGAACCGACCGGCGCCGAGCTGGTGTACCTGAACCGCTGCGTCGAGCTGGCCGCCGCGGCACTGGAGTCGGGCGACGAGCCGTTCGGGTCGGTGCTCGTCGCCGCGTCCGGCGAGGTGCTGTTCGAGGATCGCAACCGCACCGCGGACGGCGACCAGACCCGCCACCCGGAGTTCGAGATCGCCCGGTGGGCCGCCCGGAACCTCGCCGCGGACGAGCGTCCCGCCGCCACGGTGTTCACGTCCGGCGAGCACTGCCCGATGTGCTCGGCCGCGCACGGCTGGGTCGGCCTCGGCCGCATCGTGTACATCCACTCGTCCGCGCAGGTCGCCGCCTGGCGCGCCGAGCTCGGCGTCCCGCCGGGGCCGGTCACGCCGTTCCCGGTCCAGGAGGTCGTGCCCGGCATCCGGGTGGACGGCCCCGTCCCCTCGCTGGAGTCCACGATGCGGGAGCTGCACATCCTGGCCTCCTCTTGAGCGGCCGGTAAAAGCGAGCATTTCATCTCTCGTTCGAATGCGGGCCGCCGGAAAGCACCCGTTTTCCCCATTCCGGCGGCCCGCGGTCCGCGGGGTTACTCGCGGAAGAGGATTCCGCCGGTGTCGCGCATGGCGGCGCACCGGTTGGGATAGGTCCGCGCGAAATGGCGCGGCTCACCGCGCCAGGTGCCGTCGGCGCTCACCCGGACGGGCGCGTACTCCAGCGTGCACGGCCCCTCCCTCGCGGGGA
Organism: Actinomadura sp. 7K507; assembly: GCF_004348425.1. Taxonomy (GTDB): domain Bacteria; phylum Actinomycetota; class Actinomycetes; order Streptosporangiales; family Streptosporangiaceae; genus Spirillospora. The sequence goes on along the minus strand of NZ_SMKK01000048.1, from coordinate 17,213 downwards.
TCCGCGCCACTTCGCCATCGGCGGATTCGAGTTGCTCGCACGCCTGCGGCGCGGAACGCAGCGTCCCTCCGTCCGGCCCGCACCACAGGGTCTTCCACCACAGGGTCTTCCCGGTGACGGGCCCCTCCTGCGGCGCCACCATCAGCAGGTAGGCGCCGGCCGGCTCCTGCGGCGGCTGCGCCTGCGCCGGGGCGGCCTGCGCGATCACCGCGGTTCCCGCCAGCGCGGCGGCCCACCGGAAACGGGCACGCGACATGGTCATGTCTTCCTCCCTGATTCGCCCGCCGCGATCTGCGGCACCGGGCCGGCCAGGACGCCGATTTGTGGTGGACGCCCCGGCCGCACCAGACATTAGACGCCACAAACTCCGGCGAACAAGACCATTCTTCGTCCCAACCCGGCCACCCGTTAACTCTTAAATCAAGTCTGCCCAAGTGTGCAATGCGCATTGCCGCCGAATGACCAGAAAATGTGCTACCGAGGGCCTGGGGCCGGAACACCGTCCCGCTCAACGGGACCGGAAGGCGGTCTCTCTCGCGCGGGGAGGATGATCGGACGGCGCGCCCGCCCCGGAGGTGACATGCCCGACCAACCGAGCAACCAGGCCATAGCGAACCTCATCTTCCGCTACGCCGAATGCATCGACGGCGCGGACTTCGCGGGCATCCGCGACCTGTTCGCGGGCGCCGTGTTCACCGGCAGCGGCGGCTCGCTGCACGGCGGCGACGCGATCGCGGCCATGTTCGAGAAGACGGTCATCGTCCACGACGACGGCACCCTGCGCACCAGGCACCTCACCACGAACCTCGCCATCGAGGTGGACGAGGAGGCCGGCACGGCCCGCTCAACGGCGTACTACACCGTCCTGCAAGCGGCGCCGTCCCTCCCGCTGCAGCCGATCGCCTGCGGCACCTACAACGACGCCTTCGAACGCCGCGACGGCCGCTGGCACTTCGCCGAACGCCGCATCACCCTGGACCTGACCGGCGATGTCAGTCACCATCTGCGCCACCCGGAGAAGCTTCCACCCCACGCCCGCCCCGCGCACTGATCCGCGGGCCGCTCACCGGGGCCGGACCCGCTATCTCGGCGGGTTGTCCGCCAGCTTGCGGCGTTCCCAGCGGTTGGGGTGGCGGACGACCACGCCGGCGGCGCCGCCGGTGCCGGTGAGGCGGACCAGCGGCGTGCCCGCGAGCCGGTCAGGGGTCGTCTTGTTCTTGAGTCCACCGGACAGTCCCGGTTCGAGTCCGGTGGTGTCCACCGCCCAGCCGTCGGGCAGCACGATGGTGACACCGGCCAGCTGGCCGTGCGCCTCGATCTCTATCTCGGGCAGCCGGCACTCGGTGCGGGTGAAGTCGAGCTTGACGCCCGCCATGCCGCCGTTCGCCGTGATGCGGGAGGGCACCTGCCAGCGGCCGGTGCGCGAAGCGCCGTGCATCCCGCCGTTGAGCACCAGCGGAGGGGCGGGCGCCTCCGGGACCGCGGACGGCAGGTCGGCGGTGAGCGCCGCGAGATCGTCGTAGGTCTTGGCGGTCAGCGCCGCGTCCAGCCGGGCCTCCAGCTCGTCCAGGTCGATGCGCCCCTCGGCGGTCGCGTCCCTCAGCCGGTCCACGGCCGCGTCCCTCTCGGCATGAGAAACGCGCATACTCCCTGAAGCAGGCCTATCTGGCAGGTTGCCGGTCATGCCACCAATCGTACGGTAGCGGTCATGTCCCGCGATGGGCGGCGATGGTGTCGCGGTACCAGTGGGCGCTGTCCTTCCAGGTGCGCTCGCCGGTGGAGTAGTCGACGTGGACGAGGCCGAAGCGCCTGGAGTAGCCGTAGGCCCATTCGAAGTTGTCCAGCAGCGACCAGGCGAAGTAGCCGCGGACGTCGGCGCCCGCTTCGCAGGCTCTTTCCACGGCGGCGATGTGGTCGCGCAGATAGGCGACCCGGCGGTCGTCGTGGATACGGCCGTCATCGTCCACCGCGTCGTCGAACGCCGCGCCGTTCTCGGTGACCATCAGCGGTGTGCGCGGGTAGTCGCGGTGCAGCCGCAGGAGAAGCTCCTCCATGCCCGTCGCGTCGATCGGCCAGTTCATCGCCGTGTAGGGGCCGGGCTGTTCGGCGAACTCGACGTCGTCGCAGCCGACGAACGGTGACGCCGCGCCCTGCCGGTGGCCGTCGGCGTGCTCGCGCGGCGATTCGCCGTCCCACTGCCGGACGAGCGTGGGCGAGTAGTAGTTGACGCCGAGGACGTCGATGGGCGCGGCGACGATCTCGGTGTCGCCGTCGCGCAGGAAGCTCCAGTCGGTCAGGGCCGCGGTGTCGTCCAGGAGGTCGGCGGGGTAGCCGTTGCCGAGCATCGGGTCGAGGAAGACGCGGTTGGACACGGCGTCCACCCGCCGGACGGCCTCGGCGTCGCCGCGCAGATGGTGGATGTTGAGCGTGACCGAATGCCGCGCGGACGGCGGGACCACACCGCGCAGCGCCCGCACCGCCAGGCCGTGCGCGAGGTTGAGGTGGTGGGCGGCGGCGAGCGCGTCCGCCGGGTCGGTGCGGCCGGGAGCGTGCACGCCGGACGCGTAGCCGAGGAAGGCCGAGCACCACGGCTCGTTCAGCGTCGTCCATGTGTGGACGCGGTCGCCCAGGACGCGCCCGATCCGTTCGGCGTAGTCGGCGAACCGTTGGGCCGTGTCGCGCTCCGGCCAGCCGCCCGCGTCCTCCAGGTCCTGCGGGAGGTCCCAGTGGTAGAGGGTGGCGACCGGCGCGATGCCGTGTTCGAGCAGTTCGTCGACCAGGCGGGAGTAGAAGTCGATGCCCTTCTGGCTGGGCGTCCCGCCCGGGAGGACGCGCGACCAGGAGATGGAGAACCGGTAGGCGTCCAGGCCCAGGGCGGCCATCGTCGCGACGTCCTCTTCCCGGCGGTGGTAGTGGTCGGTGGCGACGTCGCCGGTGTCGCCGTCCAGCACCTTGCCGGGTGTGTGGCTGAAGGTGTCCCAGATGGACGGTGCGCGACCGTCCTCCTGGGCGGCTCCCTCGATCTGGTAGGCGGCCGTGGCCGCTCCCCACACGAACCCTTCCGGGTAGCCCATCGGTTCTCCTTTCCAGAGTGATGACCACACTGTACTGGGAGCGCTCCCACGCCCGCGGCCGCCGCCTCAGGTACGGCACTCGCCGCCGTTGAGGGTGAAGCGGGACGGACGTCCGTTCCCGCCCTCCTGCCGTCCGAGGAACCCGAACTCGGCCGTCCCGTCCGGCGGGATCGACCGGTTCCAGTCCGCCGCCGTCACGGTGACCGACGAGCCCTCCTGGACCTGGCTGCCGTTCCACAGCTGGGTGATCGCCTGCCCGTCCGGGAACTCGAACGCCAGCCGCCAGCCGTCGATCTCGCCGTCGCCGAGGTTCGTGATCCGCACCGTGGCCTGGAAGCCCTGCGGCCACGTCCCGTCGACCCGGTACGCCACCGAGCAGGCGGACGCCCGTTCCGCCGGCGTCGGGCTCTCGGCCGGCGGCGGGGCCGTCCGCTCGGACGAGTCCGGAGCCAGCGCCGCCAGCAGCACCGCCACGAGCGCGATCGCGCCGGCCGCCGCACCGGCGATGATCAAGGGCTTCCGCGGCGAGGCCGGGCCGGCCGCCGCGGTCTCCCCGGACGGGACGGGGTCGTCCAGCACGCGTGTCGGGTCCCGCGGCGCCGGGTCGGGGGCCCGGCGGCCGTCCGGTGCCCCGGCGGGTTCCGGCGCGGGGAACGGGGCGAGCTGCACGCCGGCGGCGCCGGCGAGGACCCGCGCCGCCTCGGGGGCGGTGGGCCGGGCCTCGGGGTCCTCGCTGAGGCAGCGGCGGCAGACGTCGCCGACCCGGTCCGGAACGTCCGGCGGGAGGGTGGGCATGTCCTCGGACGGGGCGCCGGCGAGGCACTCCTGGAGGACGACGCCCAGGGAGAACATGTCGGCCGCCGAGGTCGGGGGCGTGCCGGACAGGAGTTCGGGCGCGACATAGGCGGGGGTGCCGAGGAGCGTGCCCTTCTCGTCCGGCCCGTCGGCGCGGCCTTCACCCGACGCGGCCGGGCCGGTGAAGGCGATGCCGAAGTCGAGGACCTTCACGCCGACCCGCGTGAGGAACACGTTCGCGGGCTTGATGTCGCGGTGCACGATCCCGGCGGCGTGGGCGGCTCCCAAGGCGTCGGCGACGTGGGCGCAGATCCCGGCGGCCTCGCGCCAGGGCAGCGGGCCCCGGGACAGGCGTGCCGCCAGGCTCTCGCCGTCCAGCGACTCCATGACCACGTACGGAACACCGTCGTGTTCCCCGTAGTCGTGGACGCCGGTGATGCTGGGGTGGGCGAGACCCGCGGCGGCCTTCGCCTCCTGGCGGAGCCGCCGTGTGAACTCCTCGGGCCAGCCCTCCTTGGGCACCTTGACCGCGACGGCGCGGTCCAGGACGAGATCGACCGCGCTCCACACGGTCGCCATGCCGCCGGCCCCGAGGGGACGCTCCAGTCGATAGCGCTCCCCCAGGAGGTCACCCGGGGCGACGGTCTCGGCCATGAACCGAAGCCTATGCCGTACTCAGGAGACCCTGGCGGTCTCAGGGGACGAGGTACCGGCTGTCGCGTGCGTCGGTGACGGCCATGTGGCCGGGGGCGTGCCCGATCGCCAGCTTGGGACGGGACGCCATCACCGCAGCCTGCGGGGTCACTCCGCAGGCCCAGAAGACCGGTATCTCGTCCACCCGGACGTCGACGGGGTCGCCGAAGTCGGGCCTGCCGATGTCGTCGATGCCGAGTTCGACCGGGTCGCCGATGTGCACGGGCGCGCCGTGGACGGCCGGATACCGGGACGTCACCCGCACGGCGTCGGCCACCTGCCCCGCCGGGACGGGACGCATCGACACGACGAGGGGGCCGCCGAACTCTCCGGCCCGGCGGCACAGCCGGTTCGTCCGGTACATGGGGACGTTGCGGTCCTGCTCGATGTGCCGGAGGGGGACGCCCGCGTCGCGGAGCGCGTCCTCGAAGGTGAAGCTGCACCCGATGAGGAACGAGACCAGGTCGTCCCGCCAGTAGCCGGTCACGTCGGCGGCCTCGGCGACCGGTTCGCCGTGCTCGTAGACGATGTAGCCGGGAAGGTCGGTGCGCAGGTCGCCGGCGAACAGGGACGCGGAGACCTCACCGGGTCCGGTGACGTCCAGGACGGGGCACGGCTTGGGGTTGCGCTGCGCGAACAGCAGCAGGTCGTACGCCTGCTCGCGGGGCACGGCGATGAGGTTGGCCTGCGTCCAGCCGGCGCACCAGCCGGCGGTGGGACGGCTCAGGCCCGCGCGGAACAAGGCCCTGGCCTGGTCGGGCGACAGCGATCCCGGGTCGATGGGTGCGGTCATGGTCTCTCCTGAGTCCGGGTCTGCGGCGCCCGACACCCCCACGCCAGGCGCCGCATGACCCGGACGGCCCACACACTGGACGTCGCCAGGGGGCCTCGTATGGGAGAACGCCCAGGTCCCGCTCGATAGTTCCCGTTTCAGGCGATGAACCTGAATCTCATGCCACATCCCCTCACCCCCACAGATCGTTGAGGCCGGACAGGGAGTTCCAGCCCAGGTAGAGGGCGAGCAGCCAGGCGGCGGCGCCGAGGGCGAGCAGCCAGGCGGGGTACCGGTAGCCGCCGAGCAGGTCGCGGCGGCGGGCCGCGGCCCACAGCAGGACCGCGAGACCGAACGGGAGGATCAGCCCGTTCAGCGCGCCGGCGAGGATGAGCAGCTTGGCCGGGGCCGTCCCGAGCGCGAGGTAGATCGCGGCGGAGACCAGGATGAACACCACCACCAGGCGGTTGCGGTGCCGCTCGACGAACGAGGAGAACGAGACCAGGAACGTCACCGAGGTGTAGGACGCTCCGATGACCGAGGTGATCGCGGCCGACCACATGATCAGGCCGAAGAGGCGCAGCCCGGCCTCGCCCGCCGCGTGCTCGAACGCGGAGGCGGGGGCGTTCTCCTGGGCGAGGGTGACGCCGCCGGCGACGACGCCGAAGACGGCGAGGAACAGCAGTACCCGCATCAGGCCGGTGATGAGGATGCCGGTGACGGCGGCGCGGTTGATCTCCCGCACGTTCTCGGGGCCGGTCAGCCCGGAGTCGACCATGCGGTGGGCGCCCGCGTAGGTGATGTAGCCGCCGACCGTTCCGCCGATCAGGGTAGTGATGACGAGGAAGTCGACCGTCTCCGGCGCGACGCTCTGCCGGAGCGCGTCGCCGAGGGGCGGGTCGGACACGAACGCCACGTAGAGGGTCAGCAGGATCATGGCGCCGCCGAGCAGGACCACGATCCGGTCCATCGCGACCCCGGCGCGCCGGATCAGGAAGATCGCGATGGCGGCGAGCGCGGAGATCCCTCCGCCGATCTTGACGTCGAGGCCGAGCAGCGCGTTGAGGCCGAGGGCCGTCCCGGCGATGTTGCCGATGTTGAAGACCAGGCCGCCGAAGATGTCGAGCGCGGCGAGGCCGTAGCCGGCGCCGGGCAGGACGCGGTTGCCGAGTTCCTGGGCGCGCATGCCGGAGACGCCGACGACGCGCCACACGTTGAGCTGGATCGCGATGTCCACCAGCACCGACACGAGGATCGCGAACGCGAACGCGGCGCCGAGCTTGGCGGTGAACACGGTGGTCTGGGTGATGAAGCCGGGACCGATGGCGCTGGTGGCCATCAGGAACATCGCGCCGACGAGCGCGCCGCGACGCGAGGGTGCGGATGGTGCCGGGGTCTTGTCCAGGGTGGTCCGATCCGTCATGGGGGTGACCCTTCTGGGGGTTCGGCTTTCCGCCAGGGTAAGGATTGTTCAACAATCCAGCAATAGTCTTGTTGATGGATTCTTCGATCGCTGGATAGGCTGAGCTCACCCAGACGTCCCGCGCGGCAGCCCCGCGCCGACCCCGGAAGGTGGCCGATGACCGTGCCGGCGCAGGGCTCGTGGCTGACCGGTATCGCGGCCGCCCGGCACGATCTCGACCGGACCAGCACCGCCGCGAGGATCGCCGAGCTTCTCCGCGAGCAGATCACCGATGGGCGGCTGGCGCCCGGGGAGCGGGTCCGCGAGGAGGAACTGGGCGAGGCGCTGAAGGTGTCGCGCAACACCGTCCGCGAGGCGTTCCGGCTGCTCGCCCAGGAACGGCTGCTCGTCCACGAGTTCAACCGCGGCGTGTTCGTGCGCCGCGTCACCGCCGACGGCCTGGCCGACCTCTACCGGGTCAGGCGGATCCTGGAGTGCGAGGGCGTGCGGTGCGCCCCGGACGCACCCCGCGAGGCGCTCGACCGGGTGGAGGCCGCCGTCCTCGACGGCGAGCGCGCCGCCGCGGCCGGGGAGTGGGCGGACGTGGGAACCGCCGACATCCGCTTCCACCAGGCGATCGCCGCCCTCGTGGGCAGCCCGCGCGTGGACGAGATGACCCGGCATCTGCTGGCCGAGATGCGCCTCGTCTTCCACGAGATGGGATCGCCGCGCGAGTTCCACGAGCCGTATCTCGCCCGCAACCGGCGCCTCTACGACATGCTCGCGCGGGACGAGCTCGCGGCGGCCGAACGGGAGCTGCGCTCCTACCTGGACGACGCCGAGGCGCAGCTCACGAAGGGCTACCGCGATAAAGAGTGATCACAGTGCCCGTTCGGTCACTGGGGCGCGGTTCGATCACGGGGCGCGGTTCGATCACGGGGCGTAGTTCATGACGTGGTCGTGCAGGAGCCGCGGCGCCTGCGGGTCGCGGCGGCGGAACGCCTCGATCAGGTCGGCGTGCTCGGCCGACTTGGAGTAGATCTCGGTCTGGTGGAGGCGCAGGGACAGCGTCGTCCACAGCTCGATGCCGAGGCCCTCCCAGACCGAGACGAGCAGCCGGTTCCCCGCGGCCTCGACGATCTCGCGGTGGAAGGCGATGCTGAGGCGCATCTGCCGGTGCAGGTCACCGTCGCGCGCGGCGTCGCCGAGCAGCCGGTTGTGGCCCTCCAGCGCGTCCAGGCAGGCGTCCGACAGGCGGGGCACCGCCAGCTCCGCGGCCGTGCGCTCCAGCCCGGCCCGGACGGGGAAGATCTCGGCGAGGTCCCGCTCGGTGAAGTCGCGAACGCGGGCGCCCCGGTTGGGCAGCGACTCGATCAGTCGCTGCGCTTCCAGCTGGCGCAGCGCCTCCCGGACGGGCCCCTGGCTGACGCCGAGCTCGGTGGCGATGCGGCGCTCGACGATGCGCTCCCCCGGTTCCCACCGGCCGGCGCTGATGCCCTCGACGATGAACTCGCGGATCTGGTCGGCGAGTCCGGTGCGGAGCAGCTGGGCTGGGATCGGCGCGTTCACGGAATCACATGTTAGACGGAGATTCGGTAAGTGGCTCTTGACGGCTAGAATATGATCGATCATAGATCAATGATGATCGGTGGGCGCCGTGGCGATCCTACGGCGCCGCCCCGGACGAAAGAAGGTCGCCGATGGCTGAGACCGCCCAGACGGCCAGGAGGGCCGCTCCGGCCCGGAACCGGAGGACGCCCGGCACCTCCAAGGCGAAGGACTCCGCGCCGCCGCCGGAGGCCACCGCCACGTCGCCGGAGGCTCCCGCCCCGCCGGCGGACGCCGAGACCCTCGTCGGCTACTACCGGCAGATGCTCCTGATCAGGCGGTTCGAGGAGCGCGCCGCCCGCGCCTACACCGAGGCCAAGATCGGCGGGTACTGCCACCTGAACCTCGGCGAGGAGGCCACGGTCGTCGGCCTGATGGCCGCGCTGCGCCCCACCGACTACCTCTTCACCAACTACCGCGAGCACGGCTACGCGCTCAGCAAGGGCATCGGCGCCGACCGCGTCATGGCCGAGCTGTACGGCCGCTCCACCGGCGTGTCCAAGGGGTGGGGCGGGTCGATGCACCTGTTCGACGCCGAGGCGCGGCTGCTCGGCGGGTACGGCATCGTCGGCGGGCAGCTCCCCCTGGCCACCGGCGCCGCGCTCGCCGTCTCCTACAAGGGCGGCGACGACGTCGTCATGTGCCACATGGGCGACGGCACGGCCGCGACCGGCGCGTTCCACGAGTCGCTGAACATCGCCGCCCTGTGGGACCTCCCGGTCGTCTTCGTCGTGGTCAACAACGGTCTGGGCATGGGCACGACCGTGGAGAACTCCTCCGCCGAGCCCGAGCTGTACCGGCGCGGCGCCGCGTACCGGATGGACAGCGTCCGGGTGGACGGCACCGACGTCGTCGCGGTCCGCGACGCCGCCCGCCTCGCCGTCGAACGCGCCCGCACCGAGAGCAAGCCGTACCTGCTGGAGACCATCAGCCCGCGGCTGAAGGGCCACTCCGTCGTCGACCCGGCCCGCTACCGGTCCAAGGAGGAGAAGGAGGCTCTCAAGGCCGCCGATCCCCTGGCCCGCATGGCACTGGACCTGGAGGAGGCCGGGATCCTCACCCACGACGAACGCGACCGCCTCGACGCCGAGATCAAGGCCGAGATCGACGCCGCCGCCGCGTTCGCCGACGAGAGCCCGGCCCCCGACGTGTCGACGCTGTTCGACTACACCTACGCCACTCCCGTCCCCGGCGACCTGCGCCGGATGCCCGCCGACCCCGTATTCCGTTCCTGAGGAGCACGCTCATGGCAACGATGACCTACCGCCAGGCGCTCCGGGACACCCTCCGCGCCGAGATGCTGCGGGACGAGAACGTCTTCCTGATGGGCGAGGAGATCGGGCTCTTCGAGGGCTCCTACAAGATCACCGAGGGGCTGCTGAAGGAGTTCGGGCCGCGCCGCGTCCGCGACACCCCGATCGCCGAGGAGGGCTTCGTCGGCGCCGCGATCGGCTCCGCGATGCTCGGCCTGCGCCCGGTCGTGGAGATCATGACGATCAACTTCTCGCTGCTGGCACTGGACCAGATCGTCAACCACGCCGCGAAGATCTACGGCATGTTCGGCGGCCAGTCCAGCGTCCCGATGGTGATCCGCACCCCCGGCGGCGGCGGGCAGCAGCTCGGCGCCACCCACTCGCAGAACGTCGAGCTGTTCTACTCGTTCATCCCCGGCCTGAAGGTCGTCGCGCCGTCCACGCCCGCCGAGGCGTCCGCGATGCTGAAGGCCGCGATCCGCGACGACGACCCGGTGCTGTTCCTGGAGAACCTCGCCCTCTACAACACCAAGGGCGAGCTGCCCGGCCCGATCGAGGAGATCGAACCCGCCGAGATCGGCCGCGCGGGCGTCACCCGTCCCGGCACCGACATCACGATCATCGGCTACTCCCGCATGGCCCGCGTGGCCGTGGAGGTCGCCGAGACCCTCGCGGCCGAGGGCATCTCCGCCGAGGTCGTGGACCTGCGCAGCCTGCGTCCCCTCGACCGGCAGACCGTCGTGGACTCCGTCCGCAAGACGGGCTCCGCCGTGGTCGCCGAGGACGACTGGCTCACCTACGGCATCGGCGCCGAGATCGCCGCCACCATCCAGGAGGGCGCTTTCGACTGGCTGGACGCCCCGGTCCGCCGGGTCGCGATGGCCGAGGTGCCGCTCCCCTACGCCAAGTCCCTGGAGACGGCGGCGCTGCCGTCCGCCGGCTCCCTGCTCACCGCCGCCCGCGACACGCTCCGCGCAACCGGCCGTCAAGTCCTGGAGCCCGCGTCATGACCGACATCCTCATGCCCCGCCTCTCCGACACCATGGAGGAGGGCGTCATCAGCTCCTGGCAGAAACAGCCCGGGGACGAGATCGCGGTCGGTGACATCCTCGTGGACATCGAGACCGACAAGGCCGTCATGGAGTACGAGGCGTACGAGGACGGTGTCCTCGACAAGATCCTCGTGGCCGAAGGCGAGACCGCCGCGATCGGTACCCCCATCGCCGTGATCACCCCGGCCGGCGGCGAGCCACCCGCCGCCAAGCCGGAGCCCGCCACCAAGCCCGAACCGGCCGCCGCCCCGGAACCCGCACCCGCGCCGGAACCTGCCGCCGAGGCCCCCGCGACCCCGGCCCTCGCCGCGGAGGGTTCCGCCGGGACGTCCCGTCCCCCGTCGTCGCCGCTGGCACGCAGGCTGGCCCGCGACCACGGCATCGAGCTGACGGCGCTGAAGGGTTCAGGCCCCGGTGGACGCATCGTCCGCGCCGACATCGAGGCCGCGATCAGGACCACCGCACCCGCACCCGCGTCCGCACCCGCCGCCCCGGCTCCGGAACCCGCCGCCGCCCCGGCCAAGGCGCAGGCGGCGGAGGACCCGGACGTCGAGGCCGTCCCCCTGAACCGGTTCCGCAAGGTCGCGGCCAAGCGGCTGACCCAGAGCAAGCGCGAGGCCCCGCACTTCTACCTCAACCGCGAGGTGGACGCCGAGCCCCTGCTGGCGTTCCGCGCCACACTGAACGAGGCGCTCGTCCCGTCCAAGGTCAGCGTCAACGACCTGATCGTGAAGGCGGCGGCGACCGCGCTCCGCGAGCACCCGGCCGTGAACGTCTCCTACACGGAGGAGAACCTGCTCTTCCACAAGCGCGTCAACGTCGGCATCGCCGTGGCGGTCGAGGACGGCCTACTCGTCCCCGTCATCAAGGACACCGACCGCAAGAGCGTCTCCCAGATCGGCCAGGAGACGCGCGAGCTGGCGGGCAAGGCGCGCGACGGCAAGCTCTCGCTCCAGGAGATGAGCGGCGGCACGTTCAGCGTCAGCAACCTCGGCATGTTCGGCGTGGACTCGTTCTCCGCGGTGATCAACCCGCCGGAGGCGGCGATCCTCGCCGTGGGCGCGGTCCGGGACGAGCCGGTGGTGCGCGACGGCCAGGTCGTCCCCGGCAAGCGCATGGCCGTGACCCTGTCGGTCGACCACCGCGCCACCGACGGCGCGACGGCCGCCAAGTTCCTGGACCGCCTCGCCACCCTCCTCGAAAACCCGCTCCTCATCGTGGCCTGACTTCTGCCCGGCCTCCGCGGGGCGTCCACTGCCGCCCCGCGGAGGCCTGACGGTAGAAGACTGGGGGCATGGAGTTCTTCTGCTATCACCGCGACCGGCCCGGCTCGCTGGATCTGCGCCACGAGCTGCTGGAAGACCACTGGTCCTACATGGACGGGTACGCGGCGCAGATGATCGCCCGCGGCCCGACCTTCGCCGGCGACACACCCACCGGCAGCGTGCACATCCTCGACCTGCCGGATCCCGCCGCCGCCCGCGCGTTCGCCTTCGACGAGCCCGGCTACCAGGCCGGCGCGTACCGGGACGTGCTGCTGCGCCGCTGGCGCAACACGCTGGGCCGCACCATGTGGGACTTCCCGAGCGGCCGGACCGGCGGCGACCGCTACCTTGTGCTCGGCCTCGGCTCAGGCCAGGCCGCCGACCTCGCCCCACCACCCGTCGGGGACGACCTGATCGCCTACGGGCCGCTGCTCTCCGACGACGAATCCAGCTGGCTGGGCACCGCGGTTCTGCTCCGCGCCCCGGACCCCGGCGCGGCACGCACCGTCCTGACCTCCGACCGGTACGCCGCCGTCGAGGTCCACGCCTGGGAGTTCGGCGGACGACGTTGAACGAACCCCGGGCCACGACCTACGACCGGAACGCCGCGATACTCGGTGGCCAAGAGGATCTTCGATTGGCAGGCTTTGGGGATGGCATCCCAGCTCAGTGACGTGCCGGACCACGCCTGGCTCGGCGTCCCGATCGACGCACGCTCCTTGTTCGCCCCGGAACACACGGCGCTGATGGGCACAATGCGCGGTCTGGCGCCCGCCGATTGGGGCGCGGAGGCGGTGCCCGGCTGGACCGTCCGTGATCTCGCCGCCCACGTCCTCGGCGACTACTACGGCCGCCTCGCCCGCGACCGCGACGGCCACCGGGAAGGCCCCGTCTTCGGGCCGGGCGAGACGCTGGAGGCGTTCATCCACCGCATCAACCAGGAATGGGTGGACGCGTTCTCCCGTGTCAGCCCCGCCGCACTCACCGACACCCTGGACGTGATCGGCGGACAGAACGCCCGGTTCTTCGAGGCCGCCGACCTCGCCTCCCCCTCACTCGGTGTGTCCTGGGCCGGTATCGACCCGGCACCGATGTGGCTGGACTGTGCCCGCGACTTCACCGAGTACTGGACCCACCGCCAGCAGATCCGCCACGCCACCGGCCAGGACACCGACCACGACCCGCGGCTCCTGGCCGTGGTCCTGGACACCTTCATGCGGGCTCTGCCCCACACCCTCCGCGAGGTAGACGCACCGGTCGGCACGCAGATCCAGATGCGGATCGGCGGCCCGGCCGGTGGCACCTGGACGGTCACGGCCACCGAGAGCCGCTGGTCGCTGGCCGAACCGGACGGCGGACGTCCCGCCGCGACCGTCCATCTGGACGCGGAGACCGTCTGGCGCCTGTGCACCCGAGGCATCCAGCCGGCCGACGCCCTGACCCACGCCCGCATCAACGGCCGACGTGACCTGGCCGAAGCCGCCTGCCAGATCGTGTCGATCATCTACTGACCGGGGGTGCCGCCAGCGCTGCGCCGGCCGTCCCGTCAGGGAATGAGAATGACCTTGCCGCGGGTCCGACCGGTCTCGCTCCTGCGGTGGATCGAGGCCAGCTCCGTCAGCGGATGGGATTCGGCGATGTCGACGGTCAGGTCGCCGGCCTCGATGAGGGAGACGATCCTTTCCAGCTGCGCGGGGTCGTTGCGGGCCACGAAGTGCCTACCGGCACCGGAGGGGATCGGCGTGGCGATGGACACCGCGACACCGCCCGGTCGCACGAGCGTCGCGAGTTCGGCGGCCGCGTCCCTTCCGATCCCGGCGAGGTTGATCACGGCGTCGTTGCCGCCGGGCAGGGCTTCGGCCGTGTAGTCGACGATCTGATCGGCGCCGAGGGCTCGCACCGCGGCGGCGCTGCGGGCACTGGCGGTGGCGATCACGGTCGCGCCGGCGTGCCCGGCCAGCTGGACGGCGAAGCTCCCGACCCCGCCGCCGGCACCGTTGATCAGGACGCGGTGGCCCGCGGTCACCTTCGCGTGCTCGAACAGCGCCTGCCAGGCGGTCAGCGCGGCGACCGGGATCGCCGCGGCGTCGGTCAGCGGGACGGCGGCGGGCGCCGCGGCCAGGACGTCCGCCGGTGCGGCGACGTACTCGGCCGCGGCCCCTCCCCCGTCCAGGCGGCCGATCACCCGGTCACCGGGGGCCCACCCGGTCACCCCGGCGCCGACGGCCGCGATCGTGCCGGAGAAGTCCCAGCCCAGGGTGTACGGCAGGGCCGTCGGCAGGACGTCTCGCAGCAGGCCCGACCGCAGCGCCGCCTCCGAGGGATTGAACGAGGTCGCGGCGACGTGGACGAGCACCTGGCCGGGACCGGGCTCCGGCAGCGGCACCTCCTCGTGGCGGATGACCTCAGGCCCGCCGTAGGAGTGAACGCGAGCGGCCCGCATTGTGGTGTGGAAGGCGTGTGCGTGCTCGGCCGCCCACGAACGAAACGTGCGGGCCGCGCTCCCGGTGACCTCCTCCACGGTGGCGGTGACCGGTGCCGGGCCGGCGGTCATCTCGGCCTGGGCGCGAAGGACGCCGTCCACGGCCTCAGGCGGCCAGCCGAGGGCCGACATCCGGCGGCGGGCATCCTGCGGGGTGCTCTCATCCCAACGCACCGGGTCGCCGGTCACCTCGCCGATGATGCGCACCTGCTCGGCCTGGGTCAGCGAGTGCGGCCCGGTCAGCTCGTAGACGGCGCCGGTGTGTGCGTCCTCGGTCAGCGCCCGCATCGCGACCGCCGCGATGTCCCGCTCGTGCACCGGCGACATCGCCGCCCGTCCGTACGGCTCACTCACCACGCCCCCGGCGCGGATCTGCCCCGCCCAACGCAGCGCGTTCGCCGCGAAGGCGTGCGGGCGCAGGACCGTCCACTCCAGCCCGGACCGAACGATCAGCCGCTCGGCCTGCCGCTCATGGTCGCGCACTGCCGCCGATGACAGGTAGACCACCCGGCGGGCATGCTCGGCCGCCACCGTCAGCACTGCCTCCAGACCCTCGGCCGATGCGAACGGCCAGACCAGGAACACCGCCTCGACACCTTCGAAGGCGGTGTGCAAGGAATCGGGCGAGGACAGATCGCCGTGCACGCTCTCGACGGTGGACAGGAGATCGGCCGGTCCCCGGGTCAGCGCGCGAACATCGGCCCCGGCCTCCAGCAGTTGCGCCGTCACCTGGCGGCCTACCGTGCCGGTCGCCCCGGTGACCAAGATCTGTCCCGACATCCTGCGCCCCCATTCGTTGATTTCAACTGATGCTCAAACGTAGGAGGGGTGGATCGGACGGACAATGCTCAATACTCTGAGATTCATACGCGATCGTCGGAATGCTAGGTTCTGCGCGTGGATCTGCTCAGCGACGTGGTCGCCGTCATGCGCTCCGGACGGCCCCGCTCGGCGCGGGTCGCCTGGCATGCCCCCTGGGGGCAGCACTTTCCCGCGGTGCCCGGATCGGCGGGCTTCCAGGTGATCCTGCAGGGCCCGTGCTGGCTCGTCCCGCCCTCCGGCGACCCCGTCGCGCTCGGCGTCGGCGACGTGGTGTTCTTCCCCCACGGTCACGGCTACGCCCTCGCCGACAACCCGTCGACACCGCTGGCCGGCCCCGTCTGCGACCCGCTGGAGGACGCCGAGTTGTTCGTGTCCGACTTCGCCGGGCAGGACGGGCCCGTCACCGTGACACTGTGCGGCGGATATCAACTCGACCCGCGCCACACCCACCCGCTCCTACGCGACCTGCCCGAGCTGATCCACCTGCCCGCGAGGCTCGGCCACCACCCCGAACTGCGCGCGGCCGTCGACCTGCTGGGCAACGAGATCGGCGATCCCCGTCTCGGCGCGGACACCGTCGTGCTCGCGCTGCTGGACATGCTGCTGCTGTACATCCTGCGCGCCTGGTTCGAGAATCCACCTGCGCCGGCCAAGGCCACCGGCTGGGCCACGGCTCTGGCCGACCCCGCCCTCAGCGCCGCCCTGCACGCCATGCACCGCGACCCCGCCCGGCCCTGGACCGTCCAGTCCCTTGCCGCCGAGGCGGGCCTGTCCCGCGCCACCTTCGCCCACCGCTTCACCACCCTGGCGGGCAGGCCGCCCCTGACCTACCTGACCTGGTGGCGGCTGACCCTCGCGGCCGGCCTCCTGCGCCAGTCCGACGCCCTGCTGGGCCAGGTGGCCACCCGCATCGGCTACACGTCCGAGTTCGCCTTCGCCAACGCCTTCAAACGCCAGTACGGCATCGCACCCGGCAAATACCGACGTCAGAACACCGCAGGCGCCCCCACCTGAGCAGCAGAGCGAAGCGGCTCCCCACCTTCGCGCTGAGCCGCCGATCGTGACCGGGGCGAAGCGAGCTCCCAGGCGGGGCGACCCACCACCCGCAGCATGGCACTGGCGAACGACCGAACATCCCCGTCCGAGGGTCGACATGTCACTGCCTGGTGACATATACTTTGTCACCAGGCAGTGACATACAGGGAGAGAGTCGCATCCAGATGTCCCCGGCAAGGCCACGAAACCGGCGAGCGACCGAACGCGCCCTCCTGGAAGCGGTGGGTGATCTGTTGTCACGCGAGGGATTCGCCTCCCTCGGTGTCAACTCCGTGGCTCGCGAGGCGGGGGTCGACAAGGTCCTGATCTACCGGTACTTCGACGGCATGGCCGGCCTCTTGCGGGCCTTCGCCGCGAGCGAGGGGTTCTGGCCGAGCGTCGAGGAGATCCTCGGCGAGGGGTCGGCCGACCTGCGGACCATGACCGCCGCCGACCGCTGGGCGACCGGACTGGTGCGCTACGCGCGGGCGCTCCGGCGGCGCCCCCTGGCCCGCGAGGTCCTCGCATGGGAGCAGGTGGAGAAGAACGACCTCACCGAGATCCTCCGGCTGCGGCGCGAGGAGTGGTTCGAGGAGCTTCTGCGGCTGTTCCCCGACGACACCGCCGCCACCGCCGCCGACCCCGTGGGGACGGCCCTGGTCATCGCCACCTCGATTCACTACCTCATCGCCCGCAGCCGCCTGCACCCCGACTTCAACGGCCTCGGCATCGACACAGATGCCGACTGGTCCCGCATCGAGGAGATCGTCCACGCCCTCGCCCACCGGACCCTCCGGGCCGATGACCCGGCGGGGAACACCACAAGGAGCGAACATGCCTAGATCCATCCACCGGACCGGCGACACCCGCCGACGGCCGCTCTCGGATTCGCGCCCCGACGATCCGCCGATCGTCGCGGCTCTCCGCTACGGGGTCACCGCGCCCAGCGCGCACAACACC
>NZ_SMKK01000488.1 GCF_004348425.1 Actinomadura sp. 7K507 | reverse complement strand
GGCCGGGGTCGTGCTCGTGTGCGCGGCTGCTTCCGCGGCCGGGGTGGGGGCGCGGGCCACGGCCGTTGGCACCGGCCCCGTCCGGGACCTCGCCCGGGACGAGCGGTTCGCGGCGGCAGAAGCGGTCGTCACCGGCGATCCCCGGGCGAAACCGGGCAAAGGACGGCCCGTAATCACCCTTCGGGCGCGGGCGGAGGCGGTGCCGAGAGCCGAGGTCCGGGTCCCGGTGCTGCTGATCGCGAACGACCCGCGATGGCTTCGCCTCGTGCCGAGCCAGCGGGTGCGGCTCCACGGCAGGTTCGTGGAGCCCGAGGGCGCCGATCTCCTCGCCGCGGTCGTGATCGTCCGTGGACCGCCCACCGTCCTCGGGCCTCCGTCGAAGATCCAGCGCGCCGCCGAGCATGTGCGCGCGAGACTGCGGGCCGCGGTGGCGCGGCTCCCGCCCGACCAGCGCGGCGTCCTGCCGGGCATGGTCGTCGGCGACACCTCCCGCCTCGACCCGGCCCTGGCCGAGGACTTCCGCACCGCCGGGCTCACCCACCTGCTGGTCGTGTCCGGCGCGAACCTCGCGATCGTCATCGGAGCCGTCCTCGGCCTGTGCCGCCTCTTCGGCCTCGGCCGGCGGCGCGCCCCGCCGATCGCCGTGCTCGCGGTGCTGGCGTTCGTCGTGGTCGCGCGTCCCGAGCCGAGCGTCCTGCGCGCGACCGTCATGGGCGTCATCGGCCTGCTTGCGCTGGTCACCGGGCGGCGACGCCAGGGGCTCCCCGCCCTGGCCGCCGCCGTCCTCCTCCTCGTCCTGATCGATCCCGAGCTCGCGCGCTCCTACGGGTTCACGCTGTCGGTCCTGGCGACCGCCGGCCTGCTCGTCCTGGCGCCGCGCTGGCGGGAGCGCCTCGCCCGCCGGCTGCCGGGCCCCCTCGCCGACGCCTTCGCCGTCGCCGCCGCCGCCCAGGTCGCCGTGTCCCCGGTCCTGGTGATGCTCTCGGGCGAGATAGGCGTCGTCGCGGTGTTCGCGAACCTGCTGGCCGCTCCCGCCGTCGCCCCCGCCACCCTCCTGGGCGCGCTCGGCGCCGTGACCGCGCCGCTCTCACTGCCCCTCGCCCAAGTGATCGTGTGGCCCGCGGGCCTGGCGGTCGGCTGGATCATCCGCGTCGCCCGCACCGCCGCCGCGCTGCCCTACGCCACGATCCCGTGGACGAGCGGCGGCCTGGGCGCCATGACACTCCTGATCGCGGCCGGGTTCGCCCTGCTGATCCTGCGCAGCCGCCGCCTGCGCCTGCTCGCGGCGGCCGCCATGGCCGGAGTCCTGATCGCCGTCATCGCCATGCGCGCGACGGCCCCGGGCTGGCCGCCGCCCGGCTGGCAGATGGTCGCCTGCGACGTGGGCCAAGGCGACGCCCTCGTCCTGTCCGCCGCCCCCGGGCAGGCCGTCGTCGTCGATGCCGGCCCCGACCCCGCACTGGCCGACCGATGCCTCCGGCGGCTGGACGTCGAGGACGTCCCCCTGCTCATCCTGACCCACCCGCACGCCGACCACATCGACGGCACGTCCGGCGTCCGGAACGGGCGCGACGTCCACGAGATCCTGACGACGCCCCGCACGTCCGGCCGGGAGGCACGCCTCGCCCCCGGCCTTCCCGCCCGGCTCGGCCAGGAAGGCCAGCAATGGCGCGTCGGCGACCTGACACTCTCGGTGCTGGCCCCGGCCGCCGGCTCCCCCCTCTCAGCGGAGGACGACGGCACCACGATCAACAACGCGAGCGTGGTGCTCGTCGCCCGCAAACCCGGCTTCAGCGCCCTCCTGGCAGGCGACATAGAGGAGGAGGCGCAACGCGCTCTGGAGACGAGGGTCCCCCGCGTCCAGGTCCTCAAGGTCCCGCACCACGGCTCCCGCAGCCAGGACCCCGGATTCCTGGCCGCCGCCCACGCGTCCGTATCCCTGATCTCGGTCGGCGAGGGCAACGACTACGGCCACCCGTCCCCGGCGACCCTCAGCCTCCTGCAACGCCTTCACACCCGGATCCACCGCACCGACCAGGAAGGAGACATAGCCATCACCCGCACCACAACAGGCATAGCAGTCGTACCCCGCCGCTGACGCCCACCTCACCC
>NZ_SMKK01000487.1 GCF_004348425.1 Actinomadura sp. 7K507 | reverse complement strand
GCGGGATCGGCGCGTCTCGGGCATCAGGGCGAGTGCGGCGGCGATCAGCGCGATGCCGAGCGGCAGGTTGACCCCGAACGCCCAGCGCCAGTCCCCGGCGGTGGCGAGGGCCCCGCCGGCCAGGGGGCCGAGCGCGGCCATACCGCTGATCATCGATCCCCAGATCCCGAACGCGACGGCGCGCTCGCGCCCGGTGAACACCGCGTTCACCGTCGACAGCGTCGCCGGAAGGATCATGGAGGCGCCGACGCCCTGCAGCGCCCGCGCCCCGATCAGCGCCGAGCCGTCGCCCGCGAGCGCGGCGGCGACGCTCGCCACCGTGAACACCGCCATCCCGAGCACGAACATCCGGCGCCGCCCGAACAGGTCGCCGGCCCGGCCGAACGGGATCAGCAGCGCGGCGAACACCAGCGCGTACACCGACGTGACCCACTCGGCGTCCGTGGTCGTCAGGCCGAGGTCGCCGATCATCCTGGGCAGCAGGACGCCGACGATCGTGGCGTCCACGACGATCAGGGAGACGCCGAGGCTCATGACGGCCATGCCCAGCCAGCGGCGCCTGCCGGCGGCGGGTGCCGCCACGGGGGCATGCGGCGGCGTCAGTGAGGTGGATTCGGGCACGACCTCAAAGATATGGCCGGGTCGCCCGTGCCTTTCACCGACCCCTAGGGAACCGGCTCCTGGTCAACGCTGATATCGGTGTGCAGCCGGATCTGCCGGACGGGCTCGCCCATGTCGAGGGCGCGGGCCGTCCCGTCCGGTGCCCACCCCGCCGAGGCGAGGAACGTCCGCGTCACCTCGTCGTCCTCGAACGCCCACGTGGTCAGGGTGCCGAACCCGTCCTCGCGGAGGAGGTCGGCGGTGGCGGCGAGCAGCCGGCTTCCGTGCCCGGCGCGGGCGTGCATCGGGTCGACGAGCAGCGTGATCAGCTCGGCCGTGGCGCCGGGGTCCAGGTCGGGGTCCTCGGCGGGCCCGTGCGCGGCGAACCCGACGACGAGGTCGGACGCCACCGCGACCAGTAGCCGGTGCCGGGGGCTCGGCGGCGCCGTCGCCGCCTCGGCCCACCGATCGCGCCACGTCTCCGCGGCGTCCGGCCCGGTCACCCGGTCGAGGACGTCCGCCGGCAGCAGGTCGCGGTAGCCCTGCCGCCAGGCCCGCACCTGGATGTCGGCGACGGCGGCGGCGTCCGCCCGCCTCGCGGGCCGCACTCCGACATCGGCCATGGCGTCGCACGTCCTCTCGTCCGGATTCTCCGCCCACCCTAGCGAGCGGGACGGGTCATCCGGCGGCCGGACGCCGGCGCGCCCGGTAGGCGCGGGTCTTGGTGCGGTTCCCGCAGGTGCTCATGGAGCACCAGGCGCGGGACCGGTTCTTGGACGTGTCCAGGAACGCCCAGCGGCAGGTGTCCTCCTGGCAGACCTTGAGCCGGGCCCAGGTGCCGGCGGCGACGGAGTCGGCGACCGCCGCGGCGATGCGGGCGAGGCCGGCGGCGGCCGTCGCGGGCGGATCGAGCGGGACGAGCGCCGGACGCGGGCCCGTGAGCGTGAGCCGCAGCGGCAGCGCCGCCAGGGCGTCGTCCAGGTCGTCGGCGTGCTCGGCGTCCTGCGCGCCGTGGTTGGCGGCCATGGCCTCGCGGAGCGCTTCGCGCAGCGCGACCGCGGTGACCAGGTCGTTGCCCGTGGCCGCGGTGTCCTCCGGGACGAGCCGCCGCTCGGCCAGCCATGCGACGAGCCGTGCGGGCGAGGGGATCTCGTCGCGGTCGGCGTCGATGTTGCGGGTGTTGACGAAGTCCCTCAGCAGCGGCGTGGGGTCGTCCTGAGCGTCGTTCATCACCCCTCCTGCCTGTCCGGTGAGCAGTCTACCAACGTGCAACACCGTCATTCGTCTTTGACCGGTTGCACATTGGCGACACCAGCGTTACGGTTTAGGAGGTGTCCAAAGAACGGGAGAGTGACATGAACGAGCTGCCGTACATGGCGGCGCTGGCGCTGCGGCACGAATGGGCGCGGGACGAGTACGCGCGGCTGCACGCAGACATCGTCGAAGCGCGGCTCACCGCCCGTGCGCTATCCATCGAGCGCGGAGCCCGCCGGCGCGCGCTTCTCCTTGACTGGCTCCGGGCCGAGGTCGTCGACCCGCTCAGCGGCCTG
>NZ_SMKK01000486.1 GCF_004348425.1 Actinomadura sp. 7K507 | reverse complement strand
CGACGTGTGCTGCGGCCAGTTCTCCGATGGAGTGCCCGGCCAGGTAGTCCGGCCGCACCCCCCATGCTTCCAGTAGCCGGTAAAGCGCCACCTCGATGGCGAACAGTGCGGGCTGCGCCCACCCGGTATCCCCCAACCCACCACCGCCGCCGTTGTCGGTGTTGTTCCACATGACCTGGCGAAGTGGTTCGGGGAAATGGGCCATCACCTCATCGAAGGCGTCGGCGAACACCGGGAACGCGGCGTAGAGGTCTTGGCCCATCCCCAGCCGCTGGCTGCCCTGACCGGAGAACACCACCGCCAACCGCCCACCAACAACCGAACGGCCAGTGACACCGTCCAGCCCGGCCAGCAGTTCATCGGGGTCGGCGCCCAGCACCACCGCACGGTGCTCCAGATGAGCGCGGCCGGTGGCCAGCGAGAACCCCACATCGGCCGAATCCAGTTCACGATCGGACACGTGCTCGGCCAGCCGCCGCGCCTGGGCGCGCAGCCCGGCCTCGGACTTGGCCGAGAGCACCCACGGCACCACCGGCAACTCAACCCGCGCCTCAGGCTCAGGCTGCGGCTCCGCCGCAGGCGCCTCTTCCAGAATCACGTGGGCGTTGGTGCCGCTGATCCCGAACGAGGAGACACCGGCCCGCCGCGGATGCCCGTTGGGCTCCCAGGGCTGGGCCCGAGTAAGCAGTTGTACCGACCCTGCCGACCAGTCCACATGCGGACTGGGCTCATCCACATGCAACGTCCGCGGAAGAACTCCATGCTGAAGGGCCATCGCCATCTTGATGACGCCCCCGACACCCGCAGCCGCCTGAGCATGACCGATGTTCGACTTCAACGACCCCAGCCACAGCGGCCGACCCTCCGGCCGGTCCTCGCCGTAGGCGGCAATCAACGCCTGCGCTTCGATGGGATCGCCCAGAGTGGTGCCGGTGCCGTGCGCCTCAACGGCATCGATCTCGCCGGGACTGAGCCCCGCCCCGGCCAGCGCCTGCGCAATCACCCGCTGCTGCGACGGCCCATTAGGAGCGGTCAAACCATTGGAAGCACCATCCTGATTCACCGCCGACCCACGCACCACCGCCAACACCCGATGACCATTACGCTCAGCGTCCGACAACCGCTCCAGCACCAGCACCCCGGCGCCCTCGGCCCAGCCGGTGCCGTCCGCGGACGCCGCGAACGACTTGCACCGGCCGTCCTTCGACAGGCCACGCTGCCGACTGAACTCCACGAACGTCTCCGGCGTCGCCATCACCGTCACCCCACCGGCCAGGGCAAGAGAACACTCGCCCTGCCGCAGGGCTTGACCGGCCAAATGCAGCGCTACCAGCGACGATGAGCAGGCGGTGTCCACCGCCATCGCGGGGCCTTCCAGCCCGAGGGTGTAGGCGATCCGACCCGGCACCACGCTGCCTGAGCTCGCCCCGGTGACGTAGTCGTGGTACATCATCCCGGCGAACACCCCGGTCGAGGAGCCGCGCAGCGCGTGCGGGTCGATGCCCGCCCGCTCCAGCGCCTCCCACGAGGTCTCCAGCAGCAACCGCTGCTGCGGATCCATCACCAAGGCCTCACGCGGGCTGATGCCGAAGAACCCCGGATCGAACTCGCCCGCGTCGTGCAGGAACCCGCCCTGGCGCACGTACGTGGTCTCCGGCCGTGTCAGCTCCGGATCGAAGAGGCCCTCGACGTCCCAACCGCGATTGGCGGGGAAGGGCGACACCGCGTCGATGCCCTCGGCGACCAGCCGCCACAGCCCCTCCGGCGAGGCCACCCCGCCGGGGTAGCGGCACCCGATCCCCACGATCGCGATCGGCTCATCACTCACCACACCGTGACCGGGCGCCGCCCCGGACACCGCCGGGGCGGCGCCACCGGCCAACTCGCCCAGCAGATACCCCGCCAGCGCCTGCACGTTGGGGTAATCGAACACCAGCGTCGCCGGCAACCGCAGCCCGGTCACCCCCGACAACGCATTGCGCAACTCCACCGCGGTCAACGAATCAAAACCCAGATCCTGAAACGCCCGATCGGGCTGCACAGCCACGTCCGGCCCATACCCCAGCACCTCACCGATGTGCGAGCGCACCAGATCAACCACCGCACCCCGGCGACCGGACTCATCCAGCCCACCCAGCCGCGCAGCGAAAG
>NZ_SMKK01000485.1 GCF_004348425.1 Actinomadura sp. 7K507 | reverse complement strand
GGCCGGTGACGGTGGAGTACATGGGGGTGGTTGTCGGCTGTGGGTTGATGCCGGTGGTGGCGGTGGTGATGTGGTCGGTGATGGTGTCGATGGCGGGGCTGTGTGAGGCGTAGTCGACGTCGATGCGGCGGGTTTTGATCTCCCGCCGCTCGCACTCGTCGAGCAGTGCGGTGATGGCGTGGTCGGGTCCGGCGACGATGGTGGTGGCGGGCCCGTTCACTGCGGCCACGGTGATGGTGTCGGGGAGCAGGTGGGTCAGGTCGCGGGGGGCGGCGTGGACGGCGGCCATGGTGCCGGTTCCGGCGAGTGTGGTGAGGGCTTGGCTGCGGAGGGCGATGAGTTGGGTGGCGTCGTGGAGGGTGAGGGCGCCGGCGGTGTAGGCGGCGGCGATCTCCCCTTGGGAGTGGCCGATGACCGCGTCGGGTTCCACCCCGAGGGAGCGCCACAGGTGCGCCAGCCCGGTCATCACGGCGAACAGCGCGGGCTGCACGACGTCGACCCGGTCCAGCGACGCTGCTGCTTCGCCGCTGGTGAGGATGTCGGTGAGGGACCAGTCCACATGCGGGGCCAGTGCCTGTTCGCAGGCGAGGATGTGGTCGCGGAAGACGGGGCTGGTGGTCATGAGTTCGGCGCCCATGCCGGGCCACTGTGATCCCTGGCCGGGGAACACGAACACCGTCTTGCCGCCCGCGTCGCCGGGAGACGCGTGGCCGGTGATCACGGCCGGGTGCGGCTCTCCGGCCGCCAGGGCTTGCACCCCCTCGCGCAGGCGGTCCTGGTCGCCGACGATGACGGCGCGGTGGTCCAGGACTGAGCGGGTGGTGGCCAGCGCCCATGCCACCTGTCCGGTGTCCAGGTCGGGGTGGGCGTCCAGGTGCTCGGCCAGCCGCCGCGCCTGCGCAGCCAGCCCCGCCTCGGTCTTGGCCGACAGCAACCACGGCAACACGTCCGGCCCTGACGTTTCCCTGGCCTGCGCCTTCACGTCCGTGTCGGGTTGGAGCGTCACGGGTGCGGGCGCGGTTTCGGGTTCGGTGCTGGCGGGGGCTTGTTCCAGGATGAGGTGGGCGTTGGTTCCGCTGATGCCGAAGGAGGAGACCGCGGCACGGCGAGCCTGCCCGGTTTCAGGCCACGAAACCTGCTCGGTAAGCAGTTCTACGGCCCCCGCCGACCAGTCGACATGCGGCGTCGGCTCATCGACGTGCAGCGTCCGCGGCAGGACGCCATGCCGCATCGCCTCGACCATCTTGATGATTCCGGCGACACCGGCGGCGGCCTGGGTGTGCCCGAGGTTGGACTTGATCGAGCCCAGCCGCAGGGGCCGGTCGGCGGGCCGCTGCCGGCCGTAGGTGGCGATGAGTGCTTGCGCTTCGATGGGGTCGCCCAGTGTGGTGCCGGTCCCGTGCGCCTCCACCACGTCCACCTCGGCGGCGGCCAGCCGCGCGCTGGCCAGCGCGTCCTCGATCACCAGTTGCTGGGACGGCCCGTTCGGCGCGGTCAGCCCGTTGCTCGCGCCGTCCTGGTTGACCGCCGATCCGCGCACGATGGCCAGAACCGGGTGGCCGTTGCGCCGCGCGTCCGACAGGCGTTCGACGAGAAGGAGCCCGACGCCTTCGGACCAGCCGGTGCCGTCGGCCGCCGCGGCGAACGGCTTGCAGCGTCCGTCGGGCGCCAGTCCGCGCTGCCGGGAGAACTCCACGAACACCCCGGGAGCGGACATGATGGCGACGCCGCCGGTGAGGGCGAGGTCGGTTTCGTGGTTGTGGAGGGATTGGCAGGCGAGGTGGAGTGCGACGAGGGAGGAGGAGCAGGCGGTGTCGATGGTGAGGGCGGGTCCTTGGAGGCCGAGGGTGTAGGCCAGGCGTCCGGAGGCGATGCTGGGGGCGCTGCCGTTTCCGAGGTGTCCTTCGTAGGGGGTGGGGATGGTGGTGAGGCGGGCGGCGTAGTCGGCGTACATGACGCCGGTGAAGATGCCGGTGCGGGTGCCGTGGAGGGTGGTGGGGTCGATGTGGGCGTTTTCGATGGTTTCCCAGGCGGTTTCGAGGAGGAGTCGTTGTTGGGGGTCGGTGGCTTGGGCTTCGCGGGGGCTCATGCCGAAGAAGTCGGCGTCGAAGTGGTCGGCGTCGTGGAGGAAGCCGCCGTGGCGGGTGTAGGTG
>NZ_SMKK01000484.1 GCF_004348425.1 Actinomadura sp. 7K507 | reverse complement strand
CGATCCGCGCCACCGAAACCCAGGTTCAGGCCCATCTGGTGGACGGGGTGGAGGTCGCGGCGGTCAACAGCCCGGACGGTGTGGTGATCTCCGGCCGCGAAGACGCGGTCGCCCAGGTCGCGGCGCAGTTCGACAGGGTGCGGCCGTTGCCGGTCTCGCATGCGTTCCATTCGGTGTTGATGGATCCGATGCTGGCCGAGTTCGAGGACATCGCCGCGAGCGTGTCCTACCGGCCGCCTGCGGTGCCGATCGTGTCCAACCTGACCGGCGAGGTGGCCGACCCCGAACAGTTGTGCACCCCGGCCTACTGGGTGCGGCACGTCCGCGAGGCCGTGCGTTTCCACGACGGTGTGCAGACCCTGCGCGGGCAGGGTGTGACCACCTTCCTGGAAATCGGACCCGACGCCGCGCTGACCGCCACGGCCGACCCCGGCGATGAGGCGGAGTTCGTGGCCGTCCAGCGCCGTGATCGGGATCAGGCCCGCCAACTGCTGTCGGCGGTCGGGGAACTGCACACCCGCGGTGTTCCGGTCGACTGGGCGGCGCTGTTCACCGGCGCCCAACGGGTCGACCTGCCCACCTACCCCTTCCAACGCCAGCGGTTCTGGCTTGATTCGGTCACCAGCCCGGCCGACCCCGCAGCGGCCGGGCAGCAGAACGCCGATCATCCGTTGCTGGCGGCCATGGTCGCGCTGCCCGGCAGCGACGGCACGGTCCTGACCGGGCGCCTGTCCCTGGACACCCATCCCTGGCTGGCCGACCACACCGTCACCGGCACCACCCTGCTGCCCGGCACCGCCTTCGTCGAACTCGCCCTCCACGCCGGCGACCAGGTCGACTGCCCGTCCCTGGACGAACTCACCCTGCACAACCCCCTACTCCTGTCGCCCGACCACGGCACCGCCATCCAAGTCACCGTGACCGGACCCCACGACACCGGCCACCGCACCATAGAAATCCACTCCCGCCCAGAGCACGCCCCGGACGCTACGTGGACTCTGCACGCGACTGGAGAGCTGGGACCGGACGCCGGCCCGGCCGAGCCGACCGGTATGGAGGTGTGGCCTCCGCAGGGAGCGACCAGCGTCGAGTTGGCCGATTGCTACGACCGGCTCGCCGACGATGGACTGCACTACGGACCGGCTTTCCAAGGCCTCCTGGCGGCCTGGCGGCGCGGCGGCGTCCTGTTCGCCGAGGTGGCCCTGCCGGGTGAGTTCTCCCAAGACGCCGACTCCTACCTGCTGCATCCGGCGTTGCTGGACGCTGCCCTGCACGTCGGGTCACTGGCGGGCGATGAGCCGGAAGGCCCCCGGGTCCCGTTCGCCTGGAGCGGAGTGCGGTTGCACGCAGCCGGTGCATCAGTGCTGCGGGTGCGTCTGTCGCTCGACGGACAAAGGCTGACACTGGCCGACGCAACGGGCGCCGCGGTGGCCACCGTGGATTCCCTGGTCACGCGGCCGATGTCCAGTGAGCAACTCGGCGCGCTGACGCGCGGCCCGCAGGAGTCCCTGTTCCGCATGACCTGGCCGGTGGCGCCCGGCTGTGACCCGATCGATGCCGGTTGGGCTCTGCTGGGGCCGGACGACTTGGACCTGGGCTTCGAGATGCAGTCCACCGACTTGGCGTCGCTCGCGGAGAAGGTCCCCGACATCGTCGTGACGTCATGTCTTCCGAATCCGGGCTTGGACGTCCCCGGTCAGGTAAGGCACACGTCGCATCGGGTGCTGGACCTGCTGCAGGAATGGCTGGCCGACGAACGGTGGGCTTCGGCTCGGCTGGTCTTGGTCACTCGTGGCGCCGTGGCCGTGGGATCGGAGCAGACCGCGCCCGACCCGGCGCAGGCTGCGGTATGGGGACTGGTGCGTTCGGCTCAAGCCGAGAACCCGGACCGGTTCGTGCTCGTGGACCTGGACGGCCGGTTCGAATCGTCGGTGGCTCTCACGGCGGCCGTCAGCTCCAGTGAGCCGCAGATGGCCATACGCGCCGGCGCCGTCCACGTCCCTCGCCTGGTGCGGGTAGCTGATGTGCCGGTGGAGGCGGTGTCGCGGTGGGATGCCGGTGGGGCGGTGCTGGTCACGGGCGGTACCGGTGGTTTGGGTGGTTTGGTGGCCCGGCATCTGGTGGCTGAGCACGGGGTGCGGCGTCTGGTGCTGGCCAGCCGTCGCGGTATGGACG
>NZ_SMKK01000483.1 GCF_004348425.1 Actinomadura sp. 7K507 | reverse complement strand
GTACTGCAACGCCAGCAACTGCCCCTTCTTCACCGCCGGGCCGCCGCCCTTCACCAGCGTCCGCACCTGCAGCTTCTCCGGCGCCCCGGCACGCGGCACCGTCACCCGCGGCACCTGCCCCGCCGCCGCGTCCGCCACCTCCGGCAACCCCGGATCGTCCAGCGGCGCCTGCCTCTCCCCCTCCGGCCCCGCGGACTTCCCATACACCGCCCGCACGTCCAGCACGTACACCAGCGTGTCGTCCGCGCCCACCTGATGCTTCGGGTCGCCCTTCTCACCGAACCCGTCCTCCGGCGGAATCCGAGCCACCACACGCGACCCCGGACGCGCCCCGTCCAAAGCCTTCGTCAACCCCGCGACCAACTGCCCCGTCGGGAACGCCCCCGGACCCTTCGAATAACTGCTCGCCAGCAGCTTCCGCCCCGACTCACTCCACCGGTAGCCCACATAATCGGCCACCACCAGATCACCCTTACGGGCAGCCGCCCCCTCGCCCTCCTCCAGCGTCTCCACCGCGAAGGACTCACCCGGCGCACCATCGGGGAACTCCACCTCGGGCAGCTTCCCGAAATCACCCTTCACCGTGATGTCCACACCACCGCCCGAACACGCCGACAGCGCGAGCGGCGCGGCGAGCACGGCGACCACGGGCAACAACCGGACACGACGACGCATACGGGGGGCCTCCGAGGGGGCGGATGAGCGCTACTGCGCGCTCACCCTACCGCCAAGTGACCCACCGGTAAGGCCCCGCCGCACCTACCGCGAACCCCTACATACCGGTGATCACATACCGGCGATGAGCTTGTCCACCCGCTCATCCACCGACCGGAACGGATCCTTGCACAACACCGTCCGCTGCGCCTGATCGTTCAACTTCAGATGCACCCAGTCCACCGTGAAATCACGCCGCTTCTCCTGCGCCTTCCGGATGAACTCGCCCCGCAACCGCGCCCGCGTCGTCTGCGGCGGCACCGACTTCGCCTCGAAGATGTCCAGATCCCGCGTCACCCGGTCCACCGCCCCCCGCTTCTCCAGCAGGTAGTACAACCCCCGCTCACGATGCACATCGTGATACGTCAGATCCAGCTGCGCCACACGCGGCGACGACAACGGAAGATCGTACTTCCGCCGGTACCGCTCGATCAGCTTGTACTTCGTCACCCAGTCGATCTCACGCTCGACCAGATCCAGATCACCCGTCTCCACCGCCCGCAGCGTCCGCTCCCACAGCTCCAGCACCCGCTTCGCCGTCGCGTCCCCGCCACGCGCGTCCACGAAATCGCGCGCCTTCTCGAAATACTCCTTCTGGATCTCCAGCGAACTCGCCTCCCGGCCGTTCGCCAGCCGCACCTTCCGCCGCCCCGTCATGTCATGACTGACCTCACGGATCGCCCGGATCGGATTCTCCAGCGTCAGATCACGCATCACCACGCCGGCCTCGATCATCCGCAGCACCAGATCGGTCGCACCGACCTTCAGCAGCATCGTCGTCTCACTCATGTTCGAGTCACCGACGATCACATGCAGCCGCCGGAACCGCTCCGCGTCCGCATGCGGCTCATCCCGCGTATTGATGATCGGACGCGACCGCGTCGTCGCCGACGACACACCCTCCCAGATGTGCTCCGCCCGCTGCGACACGCAGTACACCGCCCCACGCGGCGTCTGCAGCACCTTCCCCGCACCACAGATGATCTGCCGCGTCACCAGATACGGAATCAGCACATCCGCCAGCCGCCCGAACTCCCCATGACGGCCCACCAGATAATTCTCATGGCAGCCGTACGAGTTCCCCGCCGAATCCGTGTTGTTCTTGAACAGATAGATGTCGCCGGCGATGCCCTCTTCACGAAGCCGCCGCTCCGCATCGACCAGCAGCCCCTCCAGAATCCGCTCACCGGCCTTGTCATGCGTCACCAGATCCACGACACTGTCGCACTCCGGCGTCGCGTACTCCGGGTGACTCCCCACGTCCAGGTAGAGCCGCGCCCCATTACGCAGGAACACGTTGCTGCTACGACCCCACGACACCACCCTCCGGAACAGATAGCGCGCCACCTCATCCGGTGACAACCGCCGCTGACCCCGGAAGGTACAGGTGACGCCGTACTCGTTCTCAAGCCCGAAGATGCGCCTGTCCACACCCTGACCCTATGCGGCACGGCCCCGACTTGGCAGTCTCTCCAGCCCACCGTTTCCCCCGCACCGAACCCCGCCGCAC
>NZ_SMKK01000482.1 GCF_004348425.1 Actinomadura sp. 7K507 | reverse complement strand
GGGGCGGGAGCAGGCCGGCGCCGCGGGCGAGGAGGGGCGATTCGGGGCGGAACAGGGAGAGGTCGACGCCGGGGCTGACGGTCGCGACCCGGGCGGGGTCGGCGCCGTAGAGGCCGACGAGTTCGCGGGCCTCCTTGGCGGTGTTGGCGACGAGCTGGTCGGACGACGCCACGACCTGCTCCTCGCCGATGACGCGTTCGGCCGGTTCGGCCTTGTCGCCTTCCGCGAGCGCCGCGTTCTTCACTTTGGCCATGGTGTGCATGGAGTGGACGAGCGGGACGCCCCAGCGCTGCTTCGCCGCCCAGCCCGCCTGGCCGGACAGCCAGTAGTGGGTGTGGAGGAGGTCGTAGTGGCCGGGGTCGTGGGCCGCCTCGGCGCGCAGGACCCCGGAGGTGAAGCCGCACAGATGTCGCGGCAGCTCGTCCTTGTCCAGCTCCTCGAAGGGCCCGGCGACCACGTTCCGGACGAGGACCCCCGGGGCCAGTTCGACGGCGGGTGGCATGGCACGGCAGGTGGCGCGGGTGAAGATGTCGACCTCGACGCCTCGCGCGGCGAGGCGCTTGGCCACCTCGACGATGTAGACGTTCATGCCGCCGGCGTCGCCGGTACCTGGTTGATCAAGGGGGGAAGTATGAGCACTGACCGTCGCAACCCGGTTGATACGACGCGACACCGGACACCACCTCCGGTAGTGCAACCTATCGACCGGAGTTGGTGTTCCCTCCGCTAGGGGGACAACCGTGACTCGTCGTCACAGTGATCGACCTCACCGGCAACCCACCCGGGACCGCGCCGGGAAGTCTGCGGGAGACTGGGCGCATGCGTAAGACCGCGGTATTGACAGGTGCAAGCAGCGGGATCGGGGCCGCCACGGCCAGGCGGCTGGCGGCGGAGGGGTTCAACGTCGTGCTCGCCGCGCGGCGCCGGGACCGCCTCGACGCCCTCGCCAAGGAGATCGCCGAGGGCGTGCCGGGGGCGGGGAAGGTCGTCCCGGTCACCCTGGACGTGACCTCGCAGGAGTCGGTGGACGCCCTCGCCGCCGCGATCGACGGCTGCCATGTGCTGGTCAACAACGCGGGCGGCGCGCTCGGCCTGGACAGCGTGGCGACCGCCGACCTCGCTGAGTGGCAGGCGATGTACGACTCCAACGTCCTCGGGCTGGTGCGCGTCACCAAGGCGCTGCTGCCCAAGCTGATCGAGAGCGGCGCCGGGCACGTCGTCAACATCACCTCGCTCGCCGCGCACGACCCGTACGAGGGGGGCGGCGGCTACAACGCGGCCAAGCACGCCGCCTACGCGGTGAACGAGGTGATGCGGCTCGAACTCGTCGCCGAACCCGTCCGCATCACCGAGATCGCCCCCGGGCTGGTGAAGACCGAGGAGTTCTCGCTGGTCCGGTTCCACGGGGACGAGGAGAAGGCCGCCAAGCCGTACGAGGGCGTCCCCGAGCCCCTGGTCGCCGAGGACGTCGCCGACTGCGTGGCATGGGTCGTCACGCGTCCCCCGCACGTCAACATCGACCGCATCGACGTCCAGCCGCGCGTCCAGGCCGCCCCTCACAAGCTGCACCGCGAGTAGGTCTCTCACCGTGGCGCGACGGCGCTCCAGGGCAGGGTGATCTCGCCGAGGCGCCAGCGGTTGCGGCCTCCGTAGGGCGGACGGGTCAGGACGGGACGGGTCCCGGCGAGCAGCGTCACCGCCTCGATCCAGCGGGCGCGCGGGCCGAACGCCGAGTGCGGGGCGGCGGTCGCCCAGCAGCGGTCGAACGCGGCCAGGAGGTCGTGGACGGGTTCGCCGGGGACGTTGCGGTGGATCAGCGTCTTCGGGAGCCGCTCGGCGAGGTCGGACGGGCGCCCGAGCGTCCGCAGGTGCGCCGCGAACGTGATCGTTTGCGGGCCCTCCGGGGTGAGCGTCACCCAGACCGCGCGGCGCCCGATCTCGTCGCACGTCCCCTCGACGAGGATCCCGGACGGGTCGAGGCGGGCGCGCAGGTCGTCCCAGGCGCGCCAGGCGGCGGGCTCGTCGTACTGCCGCAGGACGTTGAACGCCCTGATCAGGACGGGCGGGCGCGGTACCGGCAGTTCGAAGCCGCCGCGCCGGAACGACAGGCCGTCGCGCGGGCCGTGGTCCGCGAGGAAGGCGGCTCCGGCGGCGACGCGGTCCGGGTCGATCTCGATTCCGACGACCTCCAGGTGCGGGGAGACGGCGCGGAGCCGGGTGTAGAGCTCGAAGGTCGTGACCGGGGACGCGCCGTAGCCGAGATCGACGGCCAGCGGGCGGGCGTCCTGGAC
>NZ_SMKK01000481.1 GCF_004348425.1 Actinomadura sp. 7K507 | reverse complement strand
GCCCCCTCGGGTCCCCCGCCTTACCCGCCCGCGCATCACGGCCAGCCGCCGCCGATGCACGTCCATCACGGCTCGCCCGGCCACCACGGGCGTCGCGGCCACGGCGCCGCAGCGGCCGGCCTTGTCGGCGGAGCCGCGGCGCTCGGGGCCGCCGGGGTCGCGGGCGGCATGGCCGTAGGCGCGATGGGCGACGCGGCCGGATACGCGCAGAACGTGGCCGGATACGCGGCGGGCGTCCCGGTCGACGCGTTCGGCAACGCCATAGCCGGCCACGCGGGCCAGGCCGCCGTCGACATCGCGGGCGGCGTCGCCGGCGACATCGCGGGCAACGTGGCCGGTGAGGTCGCGGGCGGTGCCGCCGAGGTCCTGGGCGGCCTCCTGGGCGGCCTGTTCGGCTGACCCACCCGGCCGCAGGGCACCGGGTGGCAAGGCGGGCGGCAAGCGTCCCCGGCGAGTCGCGGGGACCAGGGGGTGACCAGGGGAAATGCCGGGCCTTTTGGACGAGATCCGCCACGTCCTCCGCCAACCCGGCCGCGGATGGCTATCGTCGAAAACGCAGCCCGCCCTCCGAGGAGTCACATGACCACCGTGGTCCTTGTCCTGCTCTGCCTCGCGATCGCCGGACGCGAGCTCTACCTGGCGTCCGACAAGCGGCTCCCTCGCGCGCAGGCGGAACTGCGCGACCTGCGCAGTCAGGTGTCCGAACTCGCCCGGCGGCACGAAGCGCTCAAGACGGTGGTCGACGAGGCGACCGAGCCCGCCGGCATCCCCATCCCGCCGCCGCAGCCCGAGGCTCCGCCCGCCGACGTCCTCGACAGGCTGGACACCGTCACCGGCCGCGTGGACCGGCTGGAGAAACAGCTCGGCGACATCTCCGGGGAACTCGCGGGCGTCGACCTCGACCGCGACGCCCAGCACGCTCTGGCGCGCTCCTTGGACGCGGTGGAGCAGGACGTCCAGGAACTCCACCGCGAGATGCTCGACCGCCTCGACCGCGAGGAAGGCGTCGTCACCGGCGTCCTGCTCAGCGAGGAGGGCGAGGCGGAGGCGCTGCTCGCCGACGCCTACGAACGCTGCGCCGCCGAGTACGGGTTGCGCCCGCGCGTCCGCGACCATCGTTCCGCGCAGGCCACGGGCGCCTACCGGGGGACGGTCTACCACCTTTCGGGACGCCGCCCGGAGGTGCTCGCCGAGGACCTGTTCACCCACGTCCGCGGCCTTTACGACCCGCTGGACCCGTCCGCGCTCAACACGCTGCTCACCGAACTGGCGGCACTGCGCGGCGGCGGCGTCGCGCGGTTCGGCCCGTTCACCGCCGTCAGCACGCAGACCGCCCTCGTCTGCGGCGTCCTCCCGGAGGAGAGCACGCCCCCGACGGAGCCGTGGCAGCTCGCGGACCAGATCCGCGAGCTGCCACCGGACCGGCAGAGCGACCTGTCGTGGCTGCGCTCCGACGACTGATCAGGGCCGGACGAACCGCGGCGCGTCCTGCGTCCGGTCCACGCTGAACGCCAGCAGGCACCGGGGCACCCGCGCCGCGTCGAGCTGCAGGCACAGCCCGAGCCCGAGGTCCGGGTCGACGAGGACCACACGCCGCAGCGCCCGCAGCGCCCTGCGCACCCGGACCCGCGTCTCCGGACGCTCCGCCTCGTGCAGCGTCCCCGTCACGACCCGCCCCGCGTACCGCCACAGGGCCGCCGAGTCCAGCACCCGCACGCCCGCGGACGTCAGGTGCGCGACGATCACGACACCGCTGTCGTCGTCCTCCGCCGACGGCACCGCGGCCGCTCCCGGCATGTCGCCCGGCGCCCGCGGACCGCCCACGGCCCGGTGGTACCGCAGCGGATCGAGCGTGTCGATGACGAACGCCCCCGCGTAGGGCCGCGACGCGCGCGGACGCCCCGCCCGCTCCCGCACCGGCACCCGCGCGGCCGACCCGCCGAGCCGGGCACTGAGGTCGAACACCATCCCGGCCTCGTCCAGCCACGCCGGAACGCCGAGCGCGGCCGCGGACTTCCGGTCGAGGGCGTCCATCGTCCGCCACCACTCGTCGGTGCGCCGGGACAGCGTCGCCGCCATCCCGAGCCCCGGGAACGCGCCCTCCAGCACCGCGAGCGTCGCCCGCCACGTCGTGCTCCCGACGAACTCGGCCACGAACGCGTCCGCCAGCGATCTACGCCGCCCGGGGTCCGCCATCGGCCCAGGCCGCACCGCGGGCATCGGATCCACCTTCGTCCGCGAAGGCGGCGACGCCGACAGCCCCTTTCCCGGCAGGAAGGGCTCATCGTCTCCCGGC
>NZ_SMKK01000480.1 GCF_004348425.1 Actinomadura sp. 7K507 | reverse complement strand
GCCCCGAGGCGGTCTGGCGGCACCTGACCGAGGCATCGCTGCTCGCCCGGTGGTGGGTGCCCGACGACCTGCGGGTCTCCGACTTCGTGTTCGAGGCGCGGCCGGGTGGGCGGATCGTCCAGGAGTACCGCGATGCCGAGGACGCCGACGGCTCTGACCTGGTGGCCGGGCGCGCGGAGGGGGTCGTCGAGGACGTGCGCCCCGGAGAGCGCCTCGGCTACCGGCTCTCCCCCTTGCTTCCTGGAGGCGGCCTTGCCTTCACCGCCCACGTCGACCTCGCTCTGCGGCCCACCGGCGCCGGCGCGGACCTTGACGTCCACTACCGGATCTCCGGCAGCACGGTCGACTCGGCGGATTTCATCGCGGGCATCGAGATCGGCTTCG
This sequence comes from Actinomadura sp. 7K507, assembly GCF_004348425.1. Classification (GTDB taxonomy): domain Bacteria; phylum Actinomycetota; class Actinomycetes; order Streptosporangiales; family Streptosporangiaceae; genus Spirillospora. The sequence continues at coordinate 1,917 of NZ_SMKK01000480.1, read as the reverse complement.
GGCAGAGCCTCGACAAGCTGGCGGCGATGTTCGCCGCGGGTTCCGGCAGTACGGACGACACCGACACAAGGAGCATGAAATGACGGAGCAGAGCGGCGGCCGCAGGGTCGTCACCAACATGAACCTCTCCCTCGACGGCTACTACGCCGGGCCGGATCCTCAGGACATGGGCTGGGTGATGCCGTACGCCGTCACCGACGTCGCCCGCGATCACCTGACGAGCCTCTGGGGGACGGCGACGACGGCCCTGCTCGGGCGGGTCAACGCCGAGGGGTTCCTCGGGTACTGGCCCACCGTCATCGGCATGGAGGGCGCCGACCCGCGCGACGAGGATTTCGCGAGGTGGCTCGTCGGCGTCGAGAAGGTGGTCCTGTCCTCGACGCTCGGTGAGGCGCCGTGGGAGCGGACGACGGTGGTGGACAAGCCGGCCGCGGAGGTGGTGGAGGATCTCAAGGCGGCGGAGGGCGGTGACATTCTCGTGCCGTCCAGTGCGAGCATCATCAAGGCGCTGCTGGCGGCCGGCAAGGTCGACCGGCTGGCGCTCTCGATCTTCCCGGTCTTCCTGGGTGGCGGGCCGCGCCTGTTCGACGATGGTCTGCCCGCGGCGCGGTGGGCGCTCGCCGGTGAGGCCGCGGGTGAGCACGGCATTGTGTCGCTGGTCTACGACCGGGTCCGCTGAGGCGGGCCGCCGGGAGTTCTGCCGTGTGCGGGTGGCGGTCGCTACAGTGCGAGGGTCACCATGCCGACGATCTGAGCCCTGGGCGGTGCCGCATCGTGATTCCCGAGCGTTTCGTTCGCGCGCTGGACGGTTTCGAGGCGGTGCTGGCGGCGACGCCGCCGGATCGGTGGTTGTCGCCGTCGCCGTGTGAGGGGTGGTGTGCGGTCGATGTCGCCGGGCACGTCACGGCGGGGCTGCTGGTGATCGAGATGCGGGCGGCCGGGCGGCCGCTCCCCCAGGACGATCCGGATTGGCGTGAGGTTGCCGGTGAGGATCCGTTGGCGTCCTGGCGTGCGGTACGTGCGCGGATGATGGCCGAGTTGGGTCCGGAGGCGCTGGCGCGCCGGGTCCGGCTGGCGCTCGGGGTGGAGGTCACGATGCGGGAGTGGCTGGAGGAGTATCCGCTGGAGTTGCTGGTCCATACGTGGGATCTGGCGCGGGCCACCGGGCAGTCGGTGGTGTTCGACGCGGATCTGGTGGGTCCGGCTTTGGAGACCGCGAGGCGGATGGCGCCTGCCGGGCGTGGGGCGGGGATGCTCGCTCCCGAGCGTTCCGTCCCGGAGGGCGCCGGTGATCAGGCGCGTCTGCTCGCGCTGTTCGGCCGCGATCCGGCCGGGGGCTGAGGGCGGGCCGGCCCCCTCCTCTCCCCCGGATTCGGGGGTGCGGCGGGCGCGGCGATGTGGTTATGGTTCGGGTATGGCCGAACGACATTGATCTTCATCTGAGGCGAGGCTCGCGCGGAGGCTGTACGTCTACGCGTTCCTCGAGGATTTCGTTCTTCTGTACCCGGTGTACGCGGTGCTGTTCGCCGATACCGGGTTGTCGCCCGCTGCGATCTCGTCGTTGTTCGTGATCTGGTCGGTCACGACGTTCGCGCTTGAGTTGCCGTCCGGTTTGTGGGCGGACGTGTTCTCGCGCCGTTTGCTTTTGGTGGCCTCTCCCCTGCTGGCGGGTGCGGGGTTCGGTTCGTGGGTGCTGTTTCCTTCGTATCCGGCGTTCGCCGTGGGTTTCGTGTTGTGGGGCGTGGGGTCGGCGCTGCGTTCGGGGACGATGCAGGCGCTGGTGTACGAGGAGCTGGAGCGGGCCGGGGCGGCGGGGTCGTATGCGCGGTTGATCGGGCGGTCGGAGGCGGTGGCGCTGCTGGCGGTGGTGGCGGCGTCGGCGGTGGCGTCGCCGGTGCTTGCTGCGGGGGGTTACCG
>NZ_SMKK01000479.1 GCF_004348425.1 Actinomadura sp. 7K507 | reverse complement strand
CCTCACCCACCCGCGAAGCACCTCCTCGTGGCGCCAGGAAGGGGCGCCGTCGTCCAGGCCCGGCGGCCGCTCGGCACAGGGTTCGCCGTCGATCTCGTTTCGTGTGGTGGGTGGGCGTGGCATGCTGCAGGGGTGTCCGTTGACCCCATCATTCTGATCGTCGGCGACGAGGAACTGCTCGTGGACCGGGCGGTCGGCGACGTCGTCGCGTCCGTGCGGGCGGACGACCCGGAGGCCGAGGTGATCGATCTCGGGCCGGGCGGGCTGGAGCCCGGGCGGATCGCGGAGCTGACGTCGCCGTCGCTGTTCGGCGGCGGGAAGGTGCTCGTCCTCAGGGCGGCGCAGGACCTGGGCAAGGACCTGACCGCCGAGGTGCTCGCCTACGCCAGGACACCCGCGGACGATGTCGCGCTCGTCGCCGTCCACCACGGCGGAGCCAAAGGGAAGGCCCTGGTGGACGGGCTGGCCAAGCTCAAGGCGCGAAAGGTCTCGTGCCCGAAGGTCACCAAGATGGGGGAGCGGGTCGACTTCGTCCGGGCCGAGATACGGCGGGCCGGCGGGAAGATCTCGCCGGACGGGGCGCGGGGGCTGATCGAAGCGGTCGGAAACGACCTGCGTGAGCTGGCGGCGGCCTGCAGCCAGCTGGTCTCCGACACCGGCGGGAAGGTCGACGATGCCGCGGTGGCGCGGTACTACCGGGGGCGCGCCGAAGTCAGCGGGTTCACGGTCGCGGACAAGGCCATCGAAGGCCGGCTCGCCGAGGCGCTGGAGCAGCTCCGCTGGGCCCTCGCGACGGGCGTGGCGCCGGTGCTGATCGTCAGCGCGCTCGCCCAGGGCGTCAGGGGACTGGCGAAGGTCGGTGGCGCGCCCCGGGGCGCCCGCGGCGCGGCGCTCGCGAAGGAACTCGGCATGCCGCCGTGGAAGGTCGAGCGGGTGCAGAGGCAGCTTCATGCCTGGTCCGCGGACGGTGTCGCGCGGGCCTTGACAGCGGTCGCCGAGGCCGACGAGCAGGTCAAGGGCGGCGCCGCCGACCCCGCGTACGCGCTGGAGAAGACCGTCGCCGAGATCGTCACCGCCCGCGGCTGACCCGGCCCGTCCCCGCGCGGCGGGTCGGGCGTCCCGTGCGGGCTTCGTCCACGCACCGCCGTTCCGCTGCGCCTGGAGAGCCTCCTGCTGGGCCAGGCGGTAGAGCGCACCGGTTCCGAGGACTCATGCCTGTCCGGGTGCCCGTCGTCCGCCGCGATGTGGCGAGGTCGCGCGCCGTCGGGTCAGGGCTGCATCACAGGGGCCCGACGCCCGAGGGGGGCGTGTGGCGGGGTGCCCGCCCTTGGCGTGTGTGGGTGGGTCAGGGGTGTTCGGCCTTGGCTTTCAGGCCGTTGGCTTCCAGGGTCACGTAGCGGCGGGTCAGGCGGCCCATCAGGAGGGCGAAGACGGGCGCCAGTGGGCCCTTCTGGTCGACGGTCAGGCGGACGGTGGCCGTGCCGTCGGGGTTGGGGACGATCTCGTGGGCGGCGACGGTCGTCAGGCCGGGGGAGCGGGACTCCCAGGTGAAGGTCCTGTTCTCCTCGAACCCGGTGACCGTCCAGATGGCGGCGGGGAGTTTGGGCTGGTGGAGGCGGGCCCGGCTGGACAGGGCGAGGGGGGCGTCGAGGAGCTCGACGCGGTCGACGGACGCGGTCATGCCGGGCCAGCGTTCGACGTCGATCAGGATGTTCCAGACGGTCTCGGGGGAGGCGGCGACGTCGACGGCGGTGTCGAAGTGCATGGCTTCTTCCTCAGTGCGGCGCGGATCGCGGACAGCAGGCCGGTGACCAGAGGGTCATCGGCGCGGGCGGGGAGATGGAGGGCGTAGTAGGGGACGGCGGGCAGGTCGATGATCTCGCGGGTGACCAGGCCGGAGGGTGGAACGACACAGCCGTTGACGACCGCGAGGCCGATGCGGAGGGCCACGAAGTGCAGCAGGAGGGGCCAGCCTTCGGCCTCGACCGCCAGCGACCACGGTACTCCGGCGGCGCGGAGGGCGCGTTCGAGGGTGATGCGGTGCGGGCCGGCGGGCGGCGGGACGACCAGGGCGGTGTCGGCGATGTCGGCCAGGGTGAGGTCCGGCTCGTCCGCCAGCGGGTGGTCCTCCGGCATGACCAGGACCTGCGGATAGGAGGCCAGGAGGACGGCCTCGACGTCGGAGGGCAGGACGTCCAGGACGGCGACGCCGAGGTCGGCGCGGCCGGTGCGGACGGCGGCGAGGGTGCGGGCGCGGTCGCCGTTGATCAGCCGGATGCCGGGGTGGACGACGTCGCCGAGCAGGTAGAGG
>NZ_SMKK01000047.1 GCF_004348425.1 Actinomadura sp. 7K507 | reverse complement strand
GTTCACCGCGATCATGGGGCCGTCGGGCTCCGGGAAGTCGACGTTCCTGCACTGCATGGCCGGGCTGGACACGGTGTCGTCCGGGTCGGTGCTGATCGGCGACGTGGAGATCACGAAGCTGTCGCGGACCCGGCTGACCAAGCTGCGCCGCGACCGGCTCGGATTCGTGTTCCAGTCGTTCAACCTGCTGCCGATGCTGACGGCCGAGGAGAACATCAGGCTCACCGGCCGACTCGGAAACCGCAGCGCCGACCGGCAGTGGTTCGACACCATCGTGGACGCGCTCGGCCTGCGCGAACGGCTCGCGCACCGCCCGAGCGAACTGTCGGGCGGACAGCAGCAACGGGTCGCCGTGGCACGGGCACTGCTGACCCGGCCCGAAGTCCTGTTCGCCGACGAACCGACCGGCAACCTCGACTCCAAATCGGGCGCCGAGGTGCTCGGGTTCCTGCGCAGCGCCGTGGACACCTACCACCAGACGGTGGTCATGGTGACGCACGACCCGGTGGCAGCCGCCCACGCCGACCGGGTGCTGTTCCTCGCCGACGGGATGCTCGTGCGCGAGCTGGTCTCGCCGTCCATCGACCGGGTCCACGCCGCCATGCGGCAGATGGAGGGCTGAGCGGCATGTGGCTCATCGCACGCCGCTCGTTCACCGAAGGCTGGGTGCGGCTCGTCGCGACCCTGCTGGCGGCGGTCTTCTCGATCGGGCTGATCGCGGGGTCGCTGCAGTTCACGCTGCGGGCACAGGAGGCGGTGTCGGGCAGCGACGCCAGCGAGTACGCCCAGACGGACGTGCTCGTCCTCGGCGGGACCGCCGACCCGGACGACGTGTACGCGGCCCCGGACGGGCGGGTGGCGCTGGACGAGGTCGCGGGACGGCCGGGCGTGGCGGCGGTCGCCGGGGACGCGATGGTCCCGGTGACCGCGAGCGGTCCGGACGGCGAGACGATCGTCCCGCCGGCCGGAGCCGGGACGACGCTGCGGCCGTGGACATCGCAGGCCGGCCTCAACCCGTACCACCTGGAGTCGGGACGCGCGCCCGCCGCCGACGGCGAGGTCGCGGTCACCCGGCACGTGGCGCGGGCGGGGAAGCTGGAGGCCGGCGACCCGCTGCGGGTGACGCTGCCGAGGCAGAGCCGCGAGATGAAGGTCGTCGGGATCGTCACCGTGGACGGCCGCGGCTCCGTGGCGAGAGGCGACCTGGTACTGGCGCCGCCGGAGACCGTCCGGCGGGCGGCGGGACTGCCCGCCGGGACATGGCAGGGCGTGTGGGTGAAGGCCGCACCCGGGGTCGGGGCGGCGCAGCTCAACAAGGACCTGACCGGCGCGCTGCGCGGCGAGGACGTCACCGTCCGGACGGCCGCCGACGTGCGGAGGGCCCACTCGGCCACCCTCCAGTCGGACGGAACGTCGATCGGCGGCGCCATCGGCATGCTCGCGTCGGTCTCGGTGTTCGTCGGCCTGTTCGTCGTGGCCAACACCTTCGGCACCCTCGTCCGGCAGCGCACCCGCCGGCTCGCGCTGCTCGGCGCCATCGGCGCCACGCCCCGCCAGATCAAACGGCTCATCAAGCTCGAAGCGCTCGCGCTCGGCATCGTCGCCTCGATCGGCGGCGTGCTGCTCGGCTACCCGGTGTCGAGCCTGCTCACCACCCTGTTCGCGCAGGACGGCTTCGACATCTCCGCCGCCGACGTCCAGTACGGCTGGGTCGCGCTGCTCGTCCCGGCCGTGACCGGGGTCCTCGTCACCCAGCTCGCGGCGTGGCGGGCCGCCAGGAAGGCCGCGCGCATCTCGCCCATGCAGGCGCTCCGCGCCGCGAGCTCCGACACCACCGGGCGGCGCCTGCCCCGGCTGCTCGGCGCGCTCGCCGTGCTCGCCTTCGCCTGCATGTTCTTCGGCCTGGTCTTCGTGCTCAGGCACGACGAGCCGCCGGGGACCGACCGCACCATCGGCGTCTCCGTCATGATCCTCATGGGGGCCATGACGACCGTGGCGGCGCTGTCGATCCTCGCGCCGTTCTTCGTCGGCCCGCTCGGCGGCCTGGTCGGACGCGTCGGGACGGCTGTGAGCGGGGAGGCCGGGCGGCTGGCCCGCGCCACCATCACCCGCAACCCGCGCCGCGTGTCGTCGGCGGCGTCGTCCCTGATGCTCGGCGTGGCGCTGGTCGGCACGACCGCGCTGATCGTCCTGTCGGTGAACGCGCGGTTCGCCGAGGCCGGGGAGGAGGTGATGCGGGCCGAGCACGCGATCGCCGCGACCGGCTTGACCTCGTCCGGGACCGCGCCCCTGCCCCGCGAGGTGGCGGACCGGGCCGCCGCGGCGCCGGGCGTGTCCCGGGCGATGGCGCTCACGGGCACCGACGCCAAGCTCGTCTCGCCGCGCCCGAAGAGCCCCTACGGCGACGGCGACCCCACGCCGCTGTACCTGATGGTGTCCGGCGCCGACCAGGCCGCGCTGCCGTCCGTCCTCGACCTCGGCGGTGATCTGCGGCCGCTCCGCACCGGCGAGATCGGGCTCACGTCCACGATCATGGAGGCGCAGGACCTGAAGAAGGGGCAGCGGATCGTCGTCCGCGGCGGCGGTGGCCGGGTCGCGCTGACCATCGCGGGCGCCTACCACGACCCGTCCCACCTGTTCGCCGACCAGGCGCTCGTGTCGTCGGCCACCATGGACCGGCTGGACCCGGACGCCGCCACGCAGGCGGTCCTCGTCCGGGGAGGCACGAAGGACGGCCTGACCCGCGCGGTCGCGGACGTGCCGGGCGTCGAGGTGCTCGACCGGTCCGCCTACATCGGGACGGCCGCCGACTCGATGACGAGCGGCATGCGTGTCATCTACGGCTTCATCGGCATGTCACTCGTCCTCGCCCTGTTCGGGATGGCGACGACCGTCTCGATGAGCGTCGCCGAGCGGACCCGCGAGTTCGGGCTGCTCGGCGCGGTCGGCGCCACGGCGGCGCAGGTCCGGTCGATCGTCCGGTGGGAGGCCGCCACGGTCGTCCTGCTCGGGAGCCTCCTCGGCGTGGGCACCGCGCTCGGCACCGTGACTCTGATGCGTGTGGGCACGGGCAGCTCGTTCTTCGGCCAGGCCCCGCCATGGTGGCTGTTCGCCCTGGTGATCGCCGGCGCCGCCATCGTCACGCTGGCCACCTCCGCCCTACCCGCCCGTCGCGCGGCGGCCGTCCCCGTCCTGGAGGCGGCGAAGGCCGAGTGAGCCGAGCCGGGTGTCCGGTGGGGCTGTCCTGAGCGGAAGCTGGGGACAGCCCCACCCGCCCTTGGGGAGCGGGCGCCAATGCGGCGACCGGTCCCCCGGCGGTTTGCTTGAACGCATGACGCAGACAACCGCCATGCCCCCGGTCGAGCACGTCCACGATCAGGTCGCCGTCGCACGCGAGGTGGTCAAGTCGTACGGGACGGGTGACAGCGCCGTGTCCGCGTTGCGCGGTGTCTCGGCGGCGTTCGCGCGCGGCCGGTTCACCGCGATCATGGGGCCGTCGGGCTCCGGGAAGTCGACGTTCCTGCACTGCATGGCCGGGCTGGACACGGTGTCGTCCGGGTCGGTGCTGATCGGCGACGTGGAGATCACGAAGCTGTCGCGGACCCGGCTGACCAAGCTGCGCCGCGACCGGCTCGGATTCGTGTTCCAGTCGTTCAACCTGCTGCCGATGCTGACGGCCGAGGAGAACATCAGGCTCACCGGCCGACTCGGAAACCGCAGCGCCGACCGGCAGTGGTTCGACACCATCGTGGACGCGCTCGGCCTGCGCGAACGGCTCGCGCACCGCCCGAGCGAACTGTCGGGCGGACAGCAGCAACGGGTCGCTGTAGCACGGGCACTGCTGACCCGGCCCGAAGTCCTGTTCGCCGACGAACCGACCGGCAACCTCGACTCCAAATCGGGCGCCGAGGTGCTCGGGTTCCTGCGCAGCGCCGTGGACACCTACCACCAGACGGTGATCATGGTGACGCACGACCCGGCCGCCGCCGCCCACGCCGACCGGGTGCTGTTCCTCGCCGACGGAATGATCGTCAACGATCTGCAGGCTCCGTCCATCGACCGCGTGCACGCCGCGATGCGGCGGTTGGAGGGCTGAGGGCATGTGGCTCATCGCACGCCGCTCCGTGGCCGACGGCTGGGGCCGGCTGGCCGCCACGCTGCTGGCCGCCGTGCTCTCGATCGGGATGATCGCCGGGGGGCTGCAGTTCACGCTCCGGGCACAGGAGGCGCTGTCGGGCAGCGACGCCAGCGAGTACGCCCGCGCGGACGTGCTCGTCCTCGGCGGGACTACCGACCCGGAGAGCACGCGGGCGACCCGGGAAGGGAAGGTGGCCCCGAACCAGGTGGCCGGGCTGCCGGGCGTGGCGGCCGTCGCGGGAGACGCGCAACTCCCGGTCACCGCCGGCGGGCCGGACGGCGAACCGATCCCGCCGCCCGCCTGGGCGGGGACGCTGCTGCGGCCGTGGACGCCGGAGACCGCGCTCAACCCGTACCGCCTGGAGTCCGGACGCGCCCCCGCCGCCGACGGCGAGGTCGCCGTCACCCGGCACGCGGCACGGGGCGGGGACCTGGAGACCGGCGACCCGCTGCGGGTGGCGCTGCCGAAGCGGACCCGGGAGATGAAGGTCGTCGGGATCGTCACCGTGCAGGGCCGTGACGCCGTGGCGGACGGCAACCTGGTGCTGGCGCCGCCGGAAACCGTCCGGGAGGCGGCGGGACTGCCGGCGGGAACGTGGCACGGCGTGTGGGTGAAGGCCGCGCCGGGCGTCGAGGCGGCGCGGCTGAGCGAGGACCTGAACCGCGCGCTGAGCGGCGACGACGTCACCGTGCGGACGGCCGCCGACGTGCGGGCCGAGCAGTCGGGCACCGTACGGGGCGACGCGAGCATGATGTCCGGCATCATCGCCATGCTCTCGCTGATCGGGGTGTTCGTCGGCCTGTTCGTCGTGGCCAACACGTTCGGCACCCTCGTCCGGCAGCGCACCCGCCGGCTCGCGCTGCTCGGCGCCATCGGCGCCACGCCCCGCCAGATCAAACGGCTCATCAAGCTCGAAGCACTCGCGCTCGGCATCGTCGCCTCGATCGGCGGGCTGCTGCTCGGCTACCCCGTGTCGAGCCTGCTCGCCGCCCTGCTCGCCGAGGACGGCTTCGACATCACCGCCACCGGTCCCCAGTACGGCTGGATCGCGCTCGTGGCCCCGGCCGCGGCCGGGATCCTCGTCATCCAGCTCTCGGCCTGGCGGGCGGCGTCGAAGGCCGCGCGCATCTCACCCATGGAGGCGCTCCGTAGCACCGGTTCCGGCACCGCCGGACGGCGGTGGCCCCGGGTGCTCGGCGCGCTCGCCCTGTTCGGCTGCTCCTGGATCTTCCTCGGCTCGGCCTTCGGCACCCAGGACGGGCAGCCGCCCGGCGTCCAGCGCGCCACGAGCATCTGCGCGCTGATCCTCATCGGCTCCATGATCAACGTGATCGCGCTGTCCGTCCTCGCCCCGTTCTTCGTCGGCCCCCTCGGCGGCCTGGTCGGACGCGTCGGCACGGTGGCGAGCGGGGAGGCCGGGCGGCTGGCCAGGGCCACGATCAGCCGCAGCCCGCGCCGCGTTTCGGCGGCCGCCTCGTCCCTGATGCTCGGCGTGGTGCTGGTCGGCACCCCCTCGCTCGTCGCCCTGTCCGCGGAGGCGCGGTACGACGAGGCGGGCCGGCAGGTGATGCTGGCCGAGCGGGCGATCACGTCGACGGGGTCGGACGAGGCCGAACGGGCGTCACTGCCCCGCGACACGGCCGAACGGGCCGCGGCCGCCCGCGGCGTCACCAGTGCGGCGGCGCTCACGGCCACCGACGCCGAACTCGTCGAACCGCCCCCGCAGGGCCCGGCCGGGCTGCCGCTGCCGCTGCGGGTGACGGGCGCCGACCAGGCGGCGCTGCCGTCCGTCGCCGATCTCGGCGGCGACCTGCGGCCGCTCCGTCCCGGGGAGATCGGGCTCACGTCCGGGATCATGAAGATGCGGGACATCGAGAAGGGGCAGCGGATCGTCGTCCGGACCGAATCCGGCCGGGTCGCGCTGACCGTCGCCGGCGCTTACCACGACCCCTCCCACCTGTTCGCCGACCAGGCGCTCGTCTCGCCCGCGACCATGGACCGGCTCGACCCGGGCGCGGCGCCGCAGGCGGTCCTCGTCCGCGGCGGCACCGAGGACGGCCTCACCCGCGCGCTCGCCGGCGTCCCGGGCGCGGAGGTGCAGGACAGGTCCGCGTACATCGAGACGGTCGTCGACTCCACGACGAACGGGAGAACCGTCATCTACGGCTTCATCGCCATGTCGCTCGTCCTCGCGCTGTTCGGGCTGGCGACGACCATCTCGATGAGCGTGGCCGAGCGGACCCGCGAGTTCGGGCTGCTCGGTGCCGTCGGCGCGACGGCGGCGCAGATCCGCTCGGTCGTCCGGTGGGAGGCCACCACGGTCGTGCTTCTCGGCGGCCTGCTCGGTAGCGGCATCGCGGTCGGCGCCGTGTCGATGATGAGGCTGGCGACGGGAAGCACGTTCATCGACCCGGTCCCGCCGTGGTGGCTGTTCGTCGTGGTCCTCGCCGGGGCGGCGGCCGTCACGCTGGCGACGTCCGCCCTTCCGGGCCGCCGGGCGGCGGACGTCCCCATCCTCGAAGCCACCAGAGCGGAGTGAGACCAGAGCGGAGTGAGCCAGAGCGGGGTGAGCAGGACCTCAGCGGTAGGCGCCGCGGCGGTGGCAGCCGGTGAGGTGGTCGTCGACCAGGCCGCACGCCTGCATGAGGGCGTAGGCGGTGGTGGGGCCGACGAAGCGGAAGCCGTGCTTCTTCAGTTCCTTCGCCAGGGCCTTCGAGCCGTCGGTGTACGCGGGGACGTCCGCCAGGTCCGCGTGCGCGGGGGCGCCGGGGTCGGCGTAGCGCCAGGCGGTCTCCGCGAGGCCGCCGGGGAGGTCGAGTGCGGCGCGGGCATTCCCGATCGCCGCCTCGATCTTGGCGCGGTTGCGGACGATCGCGGCATCGCCCATCAGTCGCTCGACGTCATCGGGGCCGAAGGCGGCGACCTTCTCCATGGCGAACCCGCGGAACGCGGCGCGGAACCCCTCGCGCTTGCGCAGGATCGTCAGCCACGACAGGCCGGACTGGAACGCCTCAAGGCAGAGACGCTCGTAAAGGCCCTGGTCGTCGCGGACCGGACGGCCCCACTCCTCGTCGTGGTAGGCGACGTAGTCGGGCGCCGACAGCCCCCATGGGCAGCGGCCCAGCCCGTCCTCGCCCCGAATCGCGGTGGTCACGCGTTCGTTCTACCTCATGCCTGGGACAGAGCGGCGAGTCGGCGGAGGCCGAAGGTCATGAACGCCTTCACGACCGGGCCCGCGACGAGCCATCCGGCGCGCCCGAGGAGCCCGAGCGGCAGGTCGACGCGCTCGGCCCACACGATGCGGCTGCCGAGGCCCTCGGGGACGACCTTGAACCACGCCTCGCCGCGCACCACCCGCCCGGTGTGGCGGACCGCGACGCGGCGGCCGTCGCGCCAGTCGGTGATGACCATGGTGTCGAGGAACCCGACCGGTCCCACGCCCGTCCATCCCCGGATCTCGTCGCCGGCCTTGTCGCCGCCCTCGGCGCTGGTGAACGGCATCCACTCGCGATGCCTCGGCCAGTCGGTCAGGACCTCGAAGACGCGTTCGGCGGGGGCATCCGAAACCGCCTCGGCGTGCACGGCGACCGTGCTTACGGGCGGTCGGCTTACGGGCGGTCGGCTCATGGGCGGTCCTCCCTGGCGAGGCGGTCGTCGATCGGCTCCTCGGCCAGGGGCTCCTTGCGGAGCAGGGGCGGCGCGCCGTTCACGGCGGGCTCGTCCAGGCCGTGCATGGCGCCGACCGGGCCGGCGTCGTCGCCGGAGCTGAGGTTCCTGAGCTGCCTTTCGAGCGACGCCACGCGGGCGTCACGCTCGGAAAGGGCGTCGGCGAGGCGGTGCAGGGCCTCGTCCGTCAGCTGCGGCTGGTAGCCCCAGAAGGTGCGGGGCAGCCGCAGGTAGGCGGCGTCGTACCCGGTGATGGGGTGGCCGTCTTCGCCGAACGGGAGCGGCGGATAGTCGGGATGGGTCTCGGCCAGCTCGCCGCCCCTGCCCATGGCGAGGACGACGACGGCGCCCAGCACGGCCACGCCGGCCAGGACGAGAACCACGACCACGATCACCCTCCGTTCCGCTCGCACCCATCTGGAGAGACGTTCCCCAGTCCCCGATCGTGCCACGCTTGGGAGCATGGGGATGCAAGAGCGGAAGGTCCTTTCACCGGACGCGCCGGTTCCGGACGGAGTCGCGGACGCCGGAACGGCGCCGCCGGCGAGCCGGATCGAGCGGCTCACCGCCGGTGACGCCGTGGTCATGGTCACGCTGGGGACGGACGCGCGGGAGCCCGATCCCGGGCTGCTCGCCGCGGCGTCCGTCTACGCGTGGCTCGGTGTGACGCTGTTCCGCGTGCCGGATCCGCAGGCGGACGGTGTGCGCCAGGTGCTGGACATGGTCGCGTCCATCCAGGGCACTCGTCCCCCTGCGGTCGCGCGCCGCGGTCTGGCCTGACCGTCGAGTTGCGGCGTGTTGCCCTTATGGAGCGCTCCATAAGGGCAACACGCCGCAGGTCGACGGTTGGGGCTAGCCGCGGAGCCGGTGCCAGGGGCCCTTGACCGCGAACGTCGCGCCCGGGTCGGACTGGCGGCTGAAGAACAGGATGCGGCCGTCCGGGGAGAACGTGACGCCGGTGAACTCGCTGCCGTTGAGGGCGTTGCGGGCCATCGCGAACGGCTCGTTCCTGCGCGTGGTGCCGACGAGGTACTGCTCGCCGTCGCCGTCCTCGGCCAGGATCACGCCGCCGCCGTACGGGGAGACGGTGATGTTGTCCGGGCCGTCGAAGCGGCCGCCCGGCTTGAAGATGAGCTGGAGCTCGACCTCGTTGCGGCGCGGGTCGTAGGTCCAGACCTGGCCCGCGTGGTCGCCGGCGGCGCCGGACGACTTCCTGGAGAAGCTGGCGACGAAGTACGCCTTGCCGTGCCCCCACCAGGCGCCTTCGAGCTTCTGGCTTCGCGTGACGTCGCCGTCCTCGAACTGCTTGCGGACGGACGTCTGCTTGGCCAGCGGGTCCGGGACGTCCACCCACCCGGCGCGCAGCCGGGTGCCGGGCTCGGTGACCAGCGACAGGTCCGGGACGCCCCGGACGTTCAGCGCCTCCAATTTCCCGCCCGCCATGTAGGAGTGGTAGCGGCCCCGGTGCGAGCGCGGGCGGAACCGGTAGAACAGGCCGAACGGGCCGGACGCGTCCTCGGTCAGGTAGGCGATGTTGGTGTGCGGGTCGACGGCGACGGCCTCGTGGGCGAAGCGGCCGAGCCCGGTCAGCGGTTCGGGCTTGGTGTCCCTGCCGTACGGGTCGACCTCGAAGACCCAGCCGTGGCTCTTGCTCTCGCCGCCGATGCCCTCGGTCTCCTCGCACGTCAGCCAGGTGCCCCAGGGGGTGCGGCCGCCGGCGCAGTTCACGGCCGTCCCGGCGATGCTGACGTACTGGGACAGCAGGTCGCCGTCACGGTCGACCTCGAGCGTGGTGGTACCGCCGTTGACCGCCGGGTCGTAGGTGAGTTCGGGGGTCCCGACGGCACGGGTGCCGTTGGTGCCCTGCTCGTGGTTGAGCACCAGCAGGGTGTTGCCGGGACGGCCGCGGCCTCCCCTGCCGCGGACGCGGTCACCGTGACCGTGACCGTGACCGGGGCCGTGACCGTGACCGGGTCCGCGGCCGCGGACCGGGAACGAGGCCATCCCGTCCTGGTGGCCGGGGACGACGACGCCGTCGGAGATGGGATCGCCCTCCGTCGACAGGATCTTGTACGAGAAGCCCTTGGGCAGGTCCAGAACCCCCTTGGGGTCGGGGATCAGCGGGCCGTAACCGAAGGCCTCTCCGGTGTCGGCACCCGCGGAGGTCTGGAAGATTCCGTCCAGGCTTCCGGCGAGGGCGATGGACAGCGCGCCGGCCGCGCCGCCCTTGACTACTCCGCGACGGGTCACGGACATGGGCACTCCTTCACGTGAGGGGATCACGCGGGAGCCTGGTCGCCGGCCCTGAACCAGGGGTAAACGATCATGGTACGGGCGGGAAAACCCCAGGACAATCTTGTGCCGTGAGGTCGGCGACCTCCGCGATGGCGGAGCCGGCGAGGTCGAATCCGCCGACGCACGCGAGGTAGCCGGGGGCGTCCCAGTCGTCCCCGCCGGGCTTCCCGCCGAGCGGCAGGTACGTCCCGCCCGCCTGCCGGACCAGCAGCAGCCCCGCCGCGATGTCGTAGGCGTTGATGGACGAGTCGTAGGCGACGTCCGTCCAGCCCGCGGCGACGTGCGCGAGGGTGAGCGCGGCGCTGCCGGGCCTGCGCAGGGTGGCGAACGCGTCGACGAGCAGGCCGTAGCGCCGCAGCGTCTCCTCCCGGTCGCCGGCGGCCAGGTCGCGTGCGCTCGGGTAGGAGGCGGCGAGCACGGCGGTCCGGTCGCCCGCCGCGCCCTCGCTGCGGATCGGCTCGCCGTTGCAGGTCGCGCCGTCCAGGGACGCGGTGAACATGTCGTCGCGGATCGGGTCGTACACCACGCCCGCCACCAGCTCGCCGTCCGCGACGGCCGCGATGGAGGTGCAGAAGAACGGCAGTCCGACGGCGAAGTTGGCCGTCCCGTCGATCGGATCCACATACCAGCGGACGCTCCCGCCCCGGCCCTGTCCGTGACCACCGGGCCCGTGACCACCGCCGCCCTGCACGCCGCCCTCCTCCCCCACGACGACGCTGCCGGGGGTCTGCTCGGCGAGCACCTCCCGGATGGTCTCCTCCGCAGCGCGGTCGTGCTCGGTGACCGGGTCGTGGAAGTCCACCTTGACGTCGACCTTGGGACGGGAGCGGAACGCCGTCCGCAGCCGGTCGCCGGTCGTGCGCGCGGCGAGTTCCGCGATTCCGGCCAGTTCGCGCGAGTCGGGCACGTCGGCGTTCATTCGTCTCCTTCGTCGGCCGTGCGGGCGTCGGCTGGGGTTCACGGCCCCGCACAGCCGACGTTATCCGAGGATCACCAGGCCACACCCGGGAGGGACGCGCGGCCGGGCCGCGGCGTTACAGAGCCTTCGTCACGGGCAGTGGGTGTCTGTGCCGGATCCAGCGCTGCCGTGGGGACGAGATGGCGGGCGGGACGACATCACATAAGAGGAGACACCAAATGGCGCAGGAAGTGTCCGACTATGTGCTCCAGCGGCTGACCGAATGGGGCGTCGAGCGGGTCTTCGGGTATCCGGGTGACGGCATCAACGGGCTGCTGGGCGCCTTCGACCGGGCCGACGGGAAACCGGAGTTCATCCAGTCCCGGCATGAGGAGATGTCCGCGTTCATGGCCTGCGGGCACGCCAAGTTCACCGGCGAGGTCGGCTGCTGTGCGGCGACGTCCGGGCCGGGCGCGATCCACCTGCTGAACGGCCTCTACGACGCCAAGCTCGACCACCAGCCCGTCGTCGCGATCGTCGGGCAGCAGAAGCGCCTCGCGCAGGGCACGCACTACCAGCAGGAAGTGAACCTGGAGAACCTGTTCTCCGACGTTTCCGAGTTCTGCCAGATCGTCATGCACCCCGGGCAGATGCGGCACGTGATCGACCGCGCCTTCAAGACGGCGCTGACCACGCGGAGCGTCGCGACGATCATCATTCCCGAGGACGTCCAGGAGTCGGAGGCGATGCCCTCGCCGCCGAAGGAGCACGGCTCGGTGTACTCCAGTGTCGGGTGGAGCCGGCCGCGCGTGCTGCCGGACACCGAGGAGCTGCGCAAGGCCGCCCGCATCCTCAACGAGGGCGAGAAGGTGGCGATGCTGGTCGGCCAGGGCGCCGCGAACGCGCAGGCCGAGGTCATCGAGGCGGCCGAGCTGCTCGGCGCCGGCATCGCCAAGGCGCTGCTCGGACGCCAGGTCGTCCCCGACGACCTGCCGTTCGTGACCGGGCCGATCGGCCTGCTCGGCTCCAAGGCCAGCGATGAGATGATCATGAACTGCGACACCCTGTTCATGATCGGCTCCAGCTTCCCCTACGCCGAGTGGCTGCCGGACGAGGGCAGCTGCCGCGGCGTCGAGATCGACATCGACGGCCGCATGATCGGCATCCGGTACCCGATGGACGCCCATGTCGTCGGCGACGCCAAGGAGACGCTCAAGGAGCTGATCCCGCTCCTGCGCCGCAAGGAGGACCGGTCCTGGCGGGAGGATCGAGGAGGACGTCCGCTCCTGGAACACCGTCTTGGAGAAGCGGGCCGGGCAGAGCTTCGGCGGGAAGATCAACCCGCAGGCCGTGGCGCACGAGCTGTCCCCGCTGCTGCCGGACGGGTCGATCCTCACCGCCGACTCCGGCTCGGCGACCAACTGGTGGGCCCGCCACATCAAGCTCCGCGACGGGATGAAGGCGTCGCTGTCGGGGACCCTCGCCACGATGGGGCCGGGCGTCCCGTACGCGATCGCCGCCCGGTTCGCCTACCCGGACCGTCCGGTGATCTGCTTCGTCGGCGACGGCGCATTCCAGATGAACGGCATGAACGAGATGCTCACGGTCAAGCGGTACGCCGACCGGATGGGCGGCTCCCCGCCGCTGATCTTCGCCGTGTTCAACAACCAGGACCTCAACCAGGTCACCTGGGAGCAGCGCGCGATGGGCGGCGACCCCAAGTTCGAGGGCTCGCAGTCCCTCCCCGACTTCCCGTACTCCAAGTACGCGGAGCTGTGCGGGCTGAAGGGCATCTACTGCGACGAGCCGGAGAACGTCACCAGCGCCTGGGAGGAGGCCCTGGCCGGCGACCGCCCCGTGGTGCTGGAGTTCGTCGTCGACAGCGAGATCGCCCCGATCCCGCCGCACATCATGAAGGACCAGGCCAAGAAGACCATCAAGGCCGGGGTCCAGGACCCGCAGAAGATGGGCATCGCGGCGCGCGGCTTCCGGCAGAAGCTCACCGAGATGTACGAGAACATGCCCGGCCGCAAGCACTGACCGGCACCTGCCCGCGGCAGGGTCAGAGCTGGGTCTCCGCGTAGTCCCCCGCAGAGAACTCGATGCGGGGCTGCGAGCGCTCCAGGAGGTCGAACGCCTCGGGGACGTTCGACGTCCAGCCGATCGCGTCCCAGATGCGGTGCCGGGCGAAGCCCTGCTCGGTGAGTCCCTCCATCAGCTCGCGCAGCGGGTCGTACACGCCGGTCGGGTCGAGGATGACGACGGGCTTCTCGTGCATGGCGAGGACCCGGGCCGTCCACACCTCGAACAGTTCCTCCAGCGTGCCGATGCCGCCGGGCAGGATGAGGAACGCGTCGCTGCGGCGGTCCATCTCGCCCTTGCGGGCCCGCATGTCGTGGGTGACGATCAGCTCGTCGTTGTCCTCGTCGGAGATCTCGACGCTGACCAGCCCCTCGGGGATCACCCCGACGCTGCGGGCGCCGCCCGCCCGCGCGGCGCGTGCGACGGCGCCCATGCACGACACCTGGGCACCGCCGCTGACCAGGCTGTGGCCGCGTCTCGCCAGCTCGGCGCCGACCTCGGTGGCGAGATCGACGTAGCGGCGGTCGATCCTGCCGCTGGAGGAGCAGAACACGCAGACGGCAAGGGGCGTCGTGGAGGTC
The DNA here is from genome assembly GCF_004348425.1 of Actinomadura sp. 7K507. Classification (GTDB taxonomy): domain Bacteria; phylum Actinomycetota; class Actinomycetes; order Streptosporangiales; family Streptosporangiaceae; genus Spirillospora. Next base: position 31,812 of record NZ_SMKK01000047.1, on the reverse strand, counting down.
ACCAGGCCAATCTAACGGGTCGGCCCGTGGCGAGGCGCGACCCGGCGAACGGCATGCCCTGCACCGCCGTCCCGGCGGCCGGCGAGCGCCGCGGTCACCGGTCCTCTTCCCGAGGGGGCTGCGAACTCTCGGCGATCATGGACTTCAGGGCGGTGCGCGCCTGCTCGATGAGCTCGGGCGTCATGATCCTGTCGTCGTAGATGTCCAGCATCGCCAGAGCCATCCGGGGATACCCCTCGCTCAGCAGGACGTTGGCGCCCAACGCGCGTGACAGGTGTCCGTTGAGGAGCATCAGACCGACGTTCATCGCGGTCATGACGGCCGCGTACGCGTGCGGATCGTCGGTCCGCGGCTCGTACACCCCGGGCCCGCCGCGGCTCAGGATCTCCTCGCTGAACTCCACCGCCTCGTCGAACAGCATGTTCGCGGCCTCGGAGCCGTCGGACATGGCCCGAGCCAGGTAGCGCTGGATGGGCAGGGCCGTCCCCATGGCGATCGTCATGAACCCCGGGTTGGCCATTCCCCCGCCGAGCGCCTCCTGCTTGACCTCGCGGATGGTCTCGATCACGTACTCGTCGCAGGCCCGGCGCAGCGCCGCCTTGGTCCCGTAGTGGTGCTGGACCAGGGCGGGCGAGACACCCGCGGCCTTCGCGATGCCGCGGATCGTCGCGCCCTTCACCCCGTGTTCGGCGAACTGCAGCAGTGCCGCGTCCCTGATCCGGGCGCGGCCGGTCAGGTCTTCGGGCCCCTCAGGTCCTGACATGATCACCGCCTGTACCCGTGTCCAGCAGACTGTACAGACGTACACTACCTGGACAGGCGGCGCCCCGACACAGGGTCAATTGTCTCCCGGAAGCTGGCCGAGCGTCACCTTGACCTGCTCCTTCGAGCCGCCGGGCTTCTGGACCTCGACCGTCACGACGTCGCCGGGCTTCATGTTCGCGAGCACCGAGGACAGCGCCGTCTGGTCGGGTGTCGCGGTGCCGTTCACCGACAGGATCAGGTCGCCCGCCTCGATGCCCGCCTTGTCCGCGCCGCCGCCCTCGGTGACCTCCACGACGGCGACCGCGGACCGCTGCCCGCTCTGCGGGTCGACGATCGTGCGCGCCACCACACCGAGCGCCGCCCGCCCGGAGTCGGAGACCTCCCCCGTCCGCACGAGCTGCGGGACGATCCGCTTGACCGTGTTGCTCGGCGTCGCGAACCCGATCCCGGGCGCCGCGCCTCCGGCCCCCGGGTCCGAGGCCGCGGCGGTCGGGACGCCGATGACCTTCCCGTCCAGCGTGACCAGGGCGCCGCCGCTGTTGCCCGGATTGATCGGCGCGCTCGTCTGGATCGCGTCGGCGATCGTCGAACCCTGGGAGTCGCCCTCTCCCTGCGTCGACACCGTCCGGTGCAGCGCGGACACGATGCCGTTGGTCACGCTGCCGGCCAGACCCAGCGGGTTGCCCATGGCCATGACCATCTGCCCGACCTCGGCCTTGCTGGAGTCGCCCCACGCGGCGGGTTTCAGCGACCCGCCGTCCACCTTGACCACGGCCAGGTCATCGGGTGTGAAGGCGCCGACGAGGTCCGCGTCGAGCGCCGAGCCGCCGCTGGCCGCCGTGACCCGGATCTGCCGGGCCCCGGCGACCACGTGCGCGTTGGTGACGATGTGGCCCTGGCCGTCGTAGACGACCCCCGACCCCTCGCCCTGGTTCGTCTCGATCTTCACCACCGAGGGCAGCACCGCGTCGACGACCTGCTCGAACTGCTGCTGCACCTGCGCCGCGGCCCCCGTCGCGGGTACCGGAGTCTGCGCGCCCGCCCCCGTCCGCTCGGCGTCCTCGCCGCCACCGCTGCATCCGGCGGCCAGGAACAGCCCCATCGCCGCCGCGCACGCCTTGACCTTCGTGTTTCCGTTCACGCTCCACCTCCAGGACGACTCCTTCCCTCCGTCCGGAGAACAGACATGGAAGCGCAGGTTCACGGCTGGAAGCGGTAACCCATCCCGGGTTCGGTCACCAGGTGCCGGGGGTGCGCGGGGTCGGTTTCAAGCTTGCGGCGGAGCTGGGCCATGTACTGGCGCAGGTAGTGGGTCTCACGCTGGTAGGCGGGGCCCCACACCGTGGTGAGGAGCTGCCGCTGGCTGATGAGCTTGCCGGGGTTGCGGAGCAGGATCTCCAGCAGGTGCCACTCGGTGGGGGTCAGGTGCACGCCGCCGGACACCGTCTTGCCGGCCAGGTCGACGGTGCGGCCGCCGACGTCCACCCGCGCGACCTCGCCGGCCACCGAGACGCGGCGGGTCACCGCGCGGATGCGGGCGACGAGCTCCTGGATGTCGAACGGCTTGGTGACGTAGTCGTCGGCGCCCGCCTCCAGCGCCTCCACCTTGTCCTGGCCGCCCGTCCGGCCGGACAGGACGATGATCGGTACCCGCGTCCAGCCCCGGAGGCCGTGGATGACGTCGACGCCGGGGATGTCGGGCAGGCCGAGGTCCAGGACGACCAGGTCGGGCGGCGAGTCGCCGGCCCGGCGGAGCGCCGTGGTGCCGTCGGCGGCGACCTCCACGTCGTAGTCGCGGGCGCGCAGGTTGATCCGCAGGGCGCGCAGCAGCTGCGGGTCGTCGTCGACGACGAGGACACGCGTCATGGCGCCGGGTCCCTCCGGTGGACGGGCAGTGCGACGATCATCGTGAGGCCGCCGCCCGGGGTGTCCTCGGCGACGAGCTCGCCGCCCATCGCCTCGGTCAGCCCGCGGGCCAGCGCCAGACCGAGCCCGACCCCGGTGTGGTTGTCGCGGTCGTCGAGCCGCTGGAACGGCAGGAAGATCCGCTCGCGCTCGCCGGGCGGGACACCGGGCCCGCGGTCGGCGATCCGCAGCTCGACCCGGTCGTGGATGGCCCCGGCGGTCACCAGGACGGGTTCGCCGGGCGAGCTGTGGCGCAGCGCGTTGGCGACCAGGTTGACCAGGACGCGTTCCAGCAGCGCCGGGTCGGCGGTCACCTCCGGCAGATCCGCGTCGAGCCGGACGGTGACGTCGCCGGGGCCGGCGTCGTCCAGGGCGAGCGGCATGATCTCGTCCAGTGCCAGCGGCTGTGCGGCGACGCCGATGACACCGGCCTGGAGGCGGCTCATGTCGAGCAGGTTGGCGACCAGCCGGTCGAGGCGGTCAAGGGACTCGCGGGCGGTGTCGAGCAGCTCGGCGCGCTCGTCCGGCGTCCAGTCGACCGAGGTGGTGCCGAGGCTGTCCACGGCGGCCTTCGCCGAGGCCAGCGGCGTGCGCAGGTCGTGGCTGACCGCGTTGAGGAGCGCGGTGCGCATCCGGTCGGCCGCCTCCAGCGGCCGGGCCCGCTCCGCCTCCGCCTCCAGCCGCTGCCTGCGCAGCGCCGCGGCGGCCTGGCCGGCGAACGCCTCCAGCACGCGCCGGTCGCCCGCCGGGAGCGGACGGCCCCGGATCGCCAGGGTGAGGCCGTCGCCGGCCGGGATCTCGGTGTCGCCCTCGCCGGGCGAGGTGCAGGGACGGCCGCCGACGGTCGCGACGATGCGCCAGTCGGCGGGGTCGTCACGGCTGCCGGGCGTGGCCGGGGCGGGACGTTCCAGCAGCGTCACCGACGTCAGCCCGAACGTCTCGCGCAGCCGCCCGAGCAGCGTGTCCAGCGCGTGCTCGCCCCGCAGGACGTTGCCGGCGAGGGCGGACAGCAGCGCCGCCTCGGCGCCGAGCTTGGCCGCCTCCCGCGATCGCCGCGCGGCACGGTCCACCACCAGGCTGACTCCGATGCCGACCAGCACGAACACCGCGAGCGCGATGATGTTCTCCTGCCCGGCGATGGTGAACTCGTACAGCGGCGGGGTGAAGAACCAGTCGAGCAGCAGGAACCCGGCGAGCGCGGCGAACAGGGCGGGCCACATGCCGCCGACCAGCGCGATCCCGACGACGGCCGCCAGGAAGAACAGGATGTCGGCGGGCAGGGACATGGGCGGGCGCGCCTGCGTCAGCACGAACGTCAGCAGCGGCAGCCCGCAGGCGGCGAGCAGGAACCCGGCGGCGCGGCGGCGCGCCGGCAGCCCCTGGTCGGGCACCGGGCGGCCGGCGCCGCGCCGGGCCTGGTCGTGGGTGACCATGTGGACGTCGATCGTGCCGGACAGGGCGGTCGTCGTCACCCCGATCCCCGGCCGCAGCAGCTGCGCGGACCGGCCCCGCCGGGACGCCCCGAGGACCAGCTGCGTCGCGTTCACGGCACCCGCGAAGTCCAGCAGGGCGCGCGGGATGTCCTCGCCGACGACCTGGTGGAACGTGCCGCCCAGCCCTTCGACGATCTCCCGCTGCCGCACCAGGTCGCGGGGCCGCGTCCCGCGCAGCGCGTCGCCGCGGGTCACATGGACGGCGAGCAGGTCGGCGCCCTTGGAGCGGTCGGCGATCCGGGTGGCGCGGCGCAGCAGCGTCTCGCCCTCCGGGCCGCCGGTGAGCGCCACGACGATCCGTTCGCGCGCCTCCCAGGTGCCGCCGATCCCGTGGTCGGCGCGGTACCGGTCGAGCTGCTCGTCGACCTTGCCGGCGAGCCACAGCAGCGCCAGCTCGCGCAGCGCCGTCAGGTTGCCGACGCGGAAGTAGTTGGACAGGGCGGCGTCGACCCGCTCGGGCGAGTAGATGTTGCCGTGCGCCATCCGGCGGCGCAGCGCCTCCGGCGCCATGTCGACCAGCTCGACCTGCCCGGCGGCGCGGACCACCTCGTCCGGGACGGTCTCCCGCTGCGGCACGCCGGTGATCTTCTCCACGACGTCGTTGACCGACTCCAGATGCTGGATGTTCACCGTGGAGATGACGCCGATCCCGGCGTCGAGGATCTCCTCGACGTCCCGCCAGCGCTTGCCGTGCCGGCTTCCCGGGACGTTGGTGTGGGCCAGCTCGTCGATCAGCACCACGTCCGGGGCGCGGCGGAGGACGGCGTCCACGTCGAGTTCGGTGAACTCCGTGCCCCGGTGTGTCGTGCTCACGCGCGGGAGGACCTCCATGCGGTCCAGGAGCGCGGCGGTGCGTGCGCGGTCGTGCGTCTCGACGAAGCCGACGACCACGTCGGTGCCGCGTTCCGACCGCCGCCGCCCCTCGGCGAGCATGGCGTAGGTCTTCCCCACGCCTGGGGCGGCGCCCAGGTAGATGCGGAGGTGCCCCCTGGCCATGGTGCCAATCCTCTCAGCCCTGGTAGGGGGCGGCCTTGTCCAGGGCGATGTTCAGCTTGAGCACGTTCACCGCGGGCTCGCCCATGAAGCCGAGGGCCCGGCCCGTGGTCTCGCCGTCGATCAGCTTCTGCACGGTTCCGGCCGGGATTCCGCGCATCTCCGCGACACGCCTGGCCTGCAGGCCGGCGTAGGCCGTGGAGATGTGCGGGTCGAGACCGGAACCGCTCGACGTGACCGCGTCGGCGGGGACGGCGGGCTTTTCGGGGGACTCCCCGCGGATCGGCACGATCCGCCCGGCCCGCGGGTCCTGGCCGCCGGCGGCGCACTCCACCTCGACGCCCGCGTACTCGGCGCGGAACGGCACGGCCGGGCACGGCTCGTTGACGCTGATCACCCTGGTCGGGCGGGTGACGGCGCCGGAGGCGTCGCGGGGCCCGAGGACGGACAGGACGGCGCCGGCCCCGCCCTCGGTGCAGTACGGGCGGGCGCCGTCCACGCCTTCCAGCTCCCCGACCGCCTTGCTGTTCGCGCAGACCGTGCTGAGCAGGCTCTTCCGGTCGGCGGTGTCGACGACGTCCGCGGGGCCGAGGTTGCTCGCGGACGTGGCGGTCGGGTCGTAGCCGTCCCCCGCCGCCGAGGGCCGGCTCTGGAAGTACTGCTTGAGCGGCTTGCCGTCCGCGCCGGTGAACGACTGGCCGATGAGCGCGCTGCCGACCCGCTCGCCGTCCGCGCTGACGTACGACCCGCCGGCGCGGTCCTTCAGTCCGGGCAACTGGGCGACGCCCGTGATCGCCAGCGGGTAGGCGACGCCGAGGACGGCGGTGAAGACGAGCACCGCGCGCAGCGCCGCGAGGTGCCGGCGAAGGAAGGAAGGAAGCGTGTGCATCAGGCGATCCCTGGGACGAACTGGACGAGAAGGTCGATGATCTTGATTCCGGCGAACGGCGCGACGACGCCGCCGAGGCCGTAGACCAGCAGGTTGCGGTTCAGCAGCCGGGACGCCGGGCCCGGCCGGTACCGGACGCCGCGCAGCGCGAGCGGGATCAGCGCCACGATGATCAGCGCGTTGAACACGACGGCCGACAGGATCGCGGACTGCGGGCTCGCCAGCCGCATCACGTTGAGCGCGTCCAGCCCCGGGAACAGCGCCACGAACAGCGCCGGGACGATGGCGAAGTACTTGGCGACGTCGTTGGCGATCGAGAACGTCGTCAGCGCGCCCCGGGTGATGAGCAGCTGCTTGCCGATCTCGACGATCTGGATGAGCTTGGTCGGGTCGGAGTCGAGGTCGACCATGTTGCCCGCCTCCTTGGCGGCGGACGTGCCGGTGTTCATGGCGACGCCGACATCGGCCTGCGCGAGGGCGGGCGCGTCGTTGGTGCCGTCCCCGGTCATCGCGACGAGCCGGCCGCCCTCCTGCTCTGCCCTGATGAAGGCCAGCTTGTCCTCGGGGGTCGCCTCGGCGATGAAGTCGTCCACCCCGGCCTCGTCCGCGATGGCCTTCGCGGTCAGCCGGTTGTCGCCGGTCACCATGATCGTTCTGATGCCCATGGCGCGCATCCGGTCGAACCGCTCCCGCATGCCCGGCTTGACCACGTCCTTCAGGTGGACGACGCCCAGCACGCGCGCCTGACCGTCGCGGGCCTCGGCGACGACGAGCGGGGTCCCGCCGGACGCGGAGATGCCGTCGACGAGGTCGGCGAGCCCGGCCGGCACCGCGCCGCCCTGCTCCCGTACCCACGCGGTGACCGCGCCCGCGGCCCCCTTGCGGAGGCGGCGGCCGTCCACGTCGACGCCGGACATCCTGCTCTGCGCCGTGAACGGGACCCATTCCGCGTGCGCCGGTTCCCCGGTGTGCCGTTCCCGCAGCCCGTGCGCCCGCTTGGCGTGCACCACGATCGAGCGGCCCTCCGGTGTCTCGTCGGCCAGCGACGACAGCCGCGCGGCGTCCGCGAGTTCCTCGGGGGCCGTGCCGCCGGCCGGGACGAACTCCGACGCCTGCCGGACGCCGAGCGTGATCGTGCCGGTCTTGTCCAGCAGCAGGGTGCTCACGTCCCCGGCGGCCTCGACGGCGCGTCCCGACATGGCCAGCACGTTGCGCTGGACGAGGCGGTCCATGCCCGCGATGCCGATGGCCGACAGCAGCGCCCCGATCGTCGTCGGGATCAGGCACACCACCAGGGCGGCCAGGACGATCCCGGTGACCCCGTGGGCGCCGAGGACGTCTCCGCCCGAGACGCCGGGGTCGTTCGCCACGGAGTAGACCGCCAGCGGCTGCATGGTCGCGATCGCCACCAGGAAGACGACCGTCAGCGCGGCCAGCAGGATGTTCAGCGCGATCTCGTTCGGGGTCTTCTGCCGGGACGAGCCCTCCACCAGGGCGATCATCCGGTCGACGAACGACTCGCCGGGCCGCTGCGTGATCCGCACGACGATCCGGTCCGACAGGACCCGCGTCCCGCCGGTCACGGCGCTGCGGTCGCCGCCGGACTCGCGGATCACCGGCGCCGACTCGCCGGTGATCGCGGACTCGTCGACGCTGGCGATGCCCTCGATGACGTCCCCGTCGCCCGGGACGACCTGCCCGGCCTCGACCACCACGATGTCGCCCCGCCGCAGCTCGGCCGCCGCGACGGGCTCCTCCCGTCCGGGCACGCCGGGCCCGCGGCCGGTCAGCCGGCGCGCCGTCGTCTCCGTCCGGGTTCTGCGGAGGGTGTCGGCCTGCGCCTTGCCGCGCCCTTCGGCGACGGCCTCGGAGAGGTTGGCGAAGACCACGGTGAGCCACAGCCAGACCGCGATCAGGACGGAGAACGCCGTGGGGTCCAGGACGGCGAGGACGCTCGTCCAGACCGCGCCGATCTCGACGACCAGCATCACCGGGTTGCGCCACATGAGCCGGGGATCCAGCTTGCGCAGCGCGATGGGCAGCGAGCGCAGCAGCATGCTCGCGTCCAGCAGGCCGCCGCCGGCCCGGTCCGGGACCTGCTCCCCGGCCGCGGCCGGGGGCTCCTGGGTCTGGACGGACATCAGTGGATCCCTTCTGCGAGCGGCCCGAGGGCCAGCGCGGGGAGGAACGTCAGGGCGACGAGGACGAGGGTGACGCCGACGACCAGGCCCGCGAACTGCGGGCGGTGGGTCGGCAGCGTGCCCGCCGACGCCGGGACCGGCGCCTGCCGGGCCAGCGACCCCGCCAGCGCCAGCACGAGCACGATCGGAAGGAAGCGGCCGAAGGCCATGGCCAGGCCGAGCGCGACGTCGTAGAACGGGGTCGCGGCGGACAGTCCCGCGAACGCCGACCCGTTGTTGTTCGCCGCCGAGGTGAACGCGTACAGCACCTCGGACAGGCCGTGCGGCCCGGAGTTGAGCATGCTCTCGCGCGGCGTCTCGAACGCCATCGCGATCCCGGTGCCCACCAGGACGATCATCGGGGTGACCAGGAAGTACAGCGACGCCAGCTTGATCTCGCGGGCGCCGATCCGCTTGCCGAGGTACTCGGGCGTGCGGCCGACCATCAGCCCGGCCGCGAACACCGTGATGATCGCCAGGATCAGCATCCCGTACAGCCCCGACCCGGCGCCGCCGGGCGCGACCTCCCCGACCATCATGTTGAGCATGAGGACCGCGCCGCCCACGCTGGTGTAGGAGTCGTGGAAGGAGTTGACGGCCCCGGTCGAGGTCAGCGTGGTCGCCGCGGCGAACGTCGCGGAGTTGGATATCCCGAACCGCGCCTCGGTGCCTTCGGCGGCGGCGCCCACCGACCCGGGGACCGTCCCTGGGTGGGTGAGCTGCGCCGCGTTCACCGCGACGACGCTCAGGATCGCGAGCGTGGCCATCGTCGCGAGGATCGCGAGGCCCTGCCTCCGGTCGCCGGCCATCCGGCCGAACGTCCGGGGCAGCGCGAACGGGATCAGCAGGATCAGGAAGACCTCGATCCAGTTCGTCCAGCTCGTGGGGTTCTCGAACGGGTGCGCCGAGTTGGCGTTGTAGAACCCGCCGCCGTTGGTGCCGAGTTCCTTGATGACCTCCTGCGACGCGACCGGTCCCCCGGTGATCGTCTGCTGCCCGCCGGTCAGCGTGGAGACGGTGTGCGGGTCGGCGAGGTTCTGGATCGCGCCGCCCGCGACCAGCACGACGGCGGCGACCGCCGCGATCGGGAGGAGCAGGCGCAGCAGGGCCCGGGTCAGGTCCACCCAGAAGTTGCCGAGCTCCCCGGTCCTGCGCCGGACGAGGCCGCGGACGAACGCCATCGCGACGGCGATGCCGACGGCGGCGGACACGAAGTTCTGCACCGCGAGCCCGGCCATCTGCACCAGGTATCCCATGGTGCTCTCGCCGGAGTAGGCCTGCCAGTTGGTGTTGGTGACGAAGCTGATCGCGGTGTTCCACGCGATGTCGGGCTGGACGCCCTCGAACCCCAGGCTCAGCATGAGGTGGCTCTGGAGCCGCTGCAGCCCGTAGAGGACCAGGACCGACACCAGCGAGAACGCCAGTACGCTCCTGGCGTAGACGCTCCATTTCTGTCCGGCGTCCGCGTCGACCCCGACGATCCTGTAGACCGCCCGCTCCGCCTTCAGGTGCCTGGGGGACGTGAAGACCCGGTACATGTGGTCGCCCAGCGGCACGTGCACGGCGGCGAGGGCGAGGATCAGCGATCCGATGAACAGGATCCCGGCTGCCGTCGTCCCCATCAGAACCTCTCCGGAAGGAGAAGCGCCACCAGAAGGAAGACGATCAGCCCGGCGGCGAGCACGAGCCCGACCGCGTTCTCGGGAGTCACAGCCGCTCCGCCCCCTTGACCGCGAGGCCGAGCACCGCGAAGACCGCGAGCGTCAGCACGAGAAGCATCAAATCTGCCATGGCTGCAGAAAACACCCAGTTCAGACGCTTCTGGCGCGTCTTGACGCTTTCCCTACGCGCCTGCCCACGATCTTCACGCGTTCCCTACGCCTCCCGGCGAGGACGCCGGCGCGTACCGGCTCGGCGCATGTTTCCCCGCCCAGAGGGCAGGCGGCTTAAGAGGAGGTGGCCATGGGGTCGGACATGCCGGCGAGGAACGCGGGCACGGTCGTCCGGGCGGGGGCGCGCGGGCTCGTGGCCGCCATGGCGATGACCGGGGTCCGGACCGTGACCGCCGCCGTCGGGCCGCACGAGGAGACCCCGCCCGAGGCGTTCGTGAAGGAACATCTGCCGTTCCTCCGGAAGCTGGCCCCGAGGAACCAGGATGCCCTCACCGAGCTGTTCCACTGGACGTACGGCGCGGCGGGCGGCGTGGCCTACGGCCTGCTGCCGCGCCGGATCCGCGGCAACCCCCTCAGCGGCCCGCTCTACGGCCTGGCGATCTGGCTCGGCTTCGAAGCCGGCATCGCCCCCATGCTGGGCGTCCGGCACGTGCACGAGCACGGCTTCCAATGGCGCGCCGCGGTCGCCCTCGACCACGTCCTGTACGGCGTCGTCGTCGGAGGGCGGCTGGCCCCGGAGCCCGCGGGCTCCGGGGGGCGGGTCACTCGGAGGCGGCCTCCTTGGCCTCAGCCTGGGCGCGGGCCTCGATGATCTCCTGCTCGGCGCGGGTGTGGCCCTCGACGATGATGCGGACGGCCTCGTCCGGGTCGTCGGTGAGGTGGATCAGGTCGAGGTCGTGGGAGGAGATCTTGCCGGACGGCAGCATGGTCGAGCGGATCCACTCGATCAGCCCGCCCCAGAACTCGGTGCCGACCAGCACGATCGGGAACCGGGTGATCTTCCTGGTCTGGACGAGGGTGATGGCCTCGAACAGCTCGTCCAGCGTCCCGAAACCGCCGGGCAGCACCACGAACGCCTGCGAGTACTTGACGAACATCGTCTTGCGGACGAAGAAGTAGCGGAACTCCAGCCCGATGTCGACGTGGTCGTTCATCCCCTGTTCGAAGGGCAGCTCGATCCCGAGGCCGACCGAAAGCCCGCCGTTCTCGTCGCAGCCCTTGTTGGCGGCCTCCATGATCCCCGGGCCGCCGCCGGTGATCACGGCGTAGCCGGCCTCGTGCAGGAGCGCGCCGATCTCGACGCCGAGCTTGTACTCGTCGGAGTCCCGCCCGGTGCGGGCGCTGCCGAACACGCTGACCGCCTTCGGCAGCTCCGCCAGCAGGCCGAACCCCTCGACGAACTCCGCCTGGATCCGCAGGACGCGCCACGGGTCGGCGTGCACCCAGTCGACCGGGCCGCGGCTCTCCAGGAGCCGCTGGTCGGTGGTGGTCTTCGGGACGGCCTTCCCCCGCAGCATCGCGGGCCCCTGCCGTCGCGAGGGGGAGTGCGGATTCAAAGTCATGCGGCCACGGTAGTAGGCCCTTCCAACCACGTGCGCATGCGTCGTTCGGACTCCGCTATCAGGGGAATCTCGACGTACTCGCCCTTGGTGTGGGCGAGGGTCGGTTCGCCGGGGCCGTAGTTCACGGCCGGGACGCCGAGCTCGGAGAAGCGGGCGACGTCCGTCCAGCCGAGCTTGGCGCGCACATCGGCGCCGCTGGCCGCGACGAACGCCGCCGCGGCCGGATGCGTCAGCCCGGGACGCGCGCCCGGCGCACTGTCGGTGATCTTCACGTCGAAGCCGCGGAAGATTTCCCGAAGGTACGCCTCGGCGTCGGCCGGGGACTTGTCGGGCGCGAACCGGTAGTTCACGGTGACGACGCATTCGTCGGGGATGACGTTGCCCGCGACGCCGCCGCTGATGAACACGGCGTTCAGGCCCTCGTGGTACTCCAGGCCGTCCACGACGGGGCGGGTCGGCTCGTAGGCGCGGAGGACGTCCAGGATCGGCCCGGCCGCGTGGATCGCGTTGGAGCCCATCCACGCCCGCGCGCTGTGCGCCCGCTCCCCCGCCGCGGTGACCTCGGCGCGCATCGTGCCCTGGCAGCCGCCCTCGATCAGGCCGCCGGTCGGCTCCATCAGCACCGCGAAGTCGCCGGCGAGGAGCTCGGGACGGGTCACCGCGAGCCGCCGCAGCCCGTTGCGCTCCGCCTCGATCTCCTCGCATTCGTAGAAGACGTAGGTGATGTCGCGCGCCGGCGCGGTGACGGTCGCGGCGAGGCGGAGGGCGACCGCGACGCCGCTCTTCATGTCCGTCGTCCCGCAGCCGTAGAGGCGGTCGCCCTCCACGCGGGACGGGAGGTTGCCGTTCAGCGGCACCGTGTCGAGATGCCCGGCCAGGACGACGCGTTCGGCGCGCCCGAGCCCGGTGCGGGCGACCACGTTGTGGCCGTCGCGTTCCACCGCCAGATGCGGGAGCGCCCGCAGCGCCTCCTCGACCGCGTCGGCGAGGGGACCTTCCGCGCCGCTCACCGACTCGATGTCGACGATCTCCGCCGTCAGGTCCGCGACGTCCGAAAAGAGATCCAGCCCCATGCTCAAGTCTTATCATCGCGGTTGTGGAGATGCCTGTGCTGGAGTGCGCCGTTCACTGGGCGGCCCCCGCCGACGAACCCGGGATGCGCGCCCTCCTGGACGACGGGGAACGCGACCGCTACGACCGCTTCCTCCGCAAGGAGGACAAGGCCCGTTTCGTCACCGGCCGGTTCCTCGCGCGGACGACCCTCGCCGGGATCACCGGCCTGGACCCGGGAGGCATCAGGTTCACCACCGACTGCCCGCACTGCGGCGGCGCTCACGGCAAGCCCCGCCTTCCCGGCCACGACCTCGACTTCTCGCTCTCCCACTCCGGGGACCGCGTCGTCCTCGCCGTCGCCGAGGGCGCCATGGTCGGCGTGGACGTCGAGCGCGAGAACGACCGCGACATCGACCGCCTGGCCGCGATGGTCCTGGCCGCGCCCGAACGCGACGTCTTCGCCGCCCTGCCGTCCGAGCAGCGCAAACGCGCCTTCCACCGGTACTGGAGCAGGAAAGAGGCGATCTTGAAGGCGACGGGCCACGGCCTGGCCGCCCCCATGACCGCCATCCACCTCTCCGCGCCGGGCGACCCGGCCGAGGTCCTCGCATGGGACGGCGACGCGGCCGTCTCCCCCGTGCGGCTGGCCGACCTGGCGACCGGCCCCGGCTACGCCGCCGCGGTCGCCGTCCTGACCCCGCGCCCGCTGAAGGTCACTGCACCGCCGTCTTCGGCGGATGCCCGAACGACTCCGGGCACGTGAAGATGCCGCGCCGCCGACGGATGCCTCCGGTTCAGCCGACGCCGTGGTCGCGGAGGATGTCGTTCAGGGACGCCTTGTCGTGCCGCTGTCCCTCCTCGAGGCGCTTCAGGATGAGCACGGCCGGGAGGCCGAACGTCCCGCCCTTGAACTCCTTGTAGCGGGTGCCGCCGACGGCGACGCACCAGTCGGGGATGCGGCCGCGGCTGATCTCCTCGCCCGTCTCCACGTCGATGACCGGCATGGAAGCCGACAGGTTCGTCCCGGACCCGACGACGGCGCCCTTCCCGACCCGCGCCCCCTCGACGATCATCGAGCGGCTGCCGATCATCGCCTCGTCCTCGATGATCACCGGCTTGGCGTTCGGCGGCTCCAGGACGCCGCCGATGCCGACGCCGCCGGACAGGTGGACGTTCTTGCCGACCTGGGCGCACGAGCCCACGGTCGCCCACGTGTCGACCATCGTGCCTGAGTCGACGTAGGCGCCGATGTTGGTGAACGACGGCATCAGCACCACGCCGGGCGCCAGGTAGGCGCCCCAGCGGGCGATCGCGCCCGGGACGACGCGGACGCCGTCCAGGCGGCTCTTGAGCGGGATGCGGTCGTGGTACCGGAAGTCGCCGACCTGGGAGCGCACCATGCCGAGGACCTTGAAGCTCAGCAGGATCGCCCGCTTGGCCCGCTCGTCGACGATCACCTCGTCGGACGCGGGATCTATCTGGGCGACACGGGCCTCGCCGGCGTCGATCTGGTCGACGGCGGCCACGATGGCGGCCTTCGCGTCGGCGTCGTCCGGGCTGAGGTCGGCGCGCCGCTCCCACAACTCGTCGATGCCGCCGGTGATCGGGCTGGTGAACGTTTCGGTCATGCTTCCTGAGCTTACTGGGGACGATCTCCCGGTACCGTCTTCGCGTGGCAGTTTGGGCGAAGAGGGCGCGCTCCGAGAAGGAGCCCGACGACGGCGGCGGCGGCCGGCGCCGCCGTGGCGGCCTGGGCTGGGCCGCGGGTCTGTCGGTCATCGTCGTGCTGCTCGCGGTGGGCGGGTACGCGCTGTTCCAGCGGGCCCGCCCCTACCTGCACGGGTCCGGATGCGAGGTGACGGCGAGCGCGGGCAAGATGCCGCTCGACCTGGAGCAGGGCTCCAACGCGTCCACGATCGCCGCCGTCGCGTTCCGCAAGCGGCTGCCCGAGCGGGCCGTGGTGATCGCCTACGCGACCGCGATCCAGGAGTCGCGCATACGCAACCTGCCGGGCGGCGACCGCGACTCGGTCGGCATGTTCCAGCAGCGCCCCTCGCAGGGCTGGGGCACCCCGGACAAGCTCCGCGACCCCGTCATCACCACCAGCAAGTTCTTCGACGCGCTCGTCCAGGTGAAGGGCTACCTCGACCATGACCTGCACATCGCGGCGCAGGAGGTGCAGCGCAGCGCCGACGGCGAGGCGTACGCCCAGCACGAGGACGAGGGCGAGCTCCTCGCGGCGGCGTTCACCGGCCGCGAGCCCGGGACGGCCCGCTGCTGGTACCCGCCCGACAAGCAGACCGGCTCCCGCCGCCCGGAGGCGCTCCGCGAGATGAGGCGCGCGTTCGGCAGCGGGCTGCAGGTGGGCGGCCCCGGCCCCCTCACGGCCGGGGCGCCGTCCCGCCCGGAGTCCTGGAACTCGGTGAAGGCGGCCAACACGCGCGAAGGCTGGGCCGTCGCCGCCTGGGCGATGGCGCACGCGCAGGCCTACGGCCTCACCGAGGTCCGCTACGCCGGCAAGCACTGGGAGGCCGACGCGGGCCACGACGGCTGGACGGCCGACCCCGACGCGCCCGAGGACAACGTCATCGTCAAGTGACCGCCACCCGCCAGGCGGGATTCAGACGGGCAGGACGCCCTTGAAATGCCAGGGCGTCACGTCGGGGTGGGTGGTGGCCAGCCAGCCGTCCGTGACGTCGCCGGCGCCGGCCCCACCCGTCACACGACCGGCGGCGCCATGACCGGGACGCCCGCGTTCATGGCCCCGGAGCGGTTCGACCGCGCGAACTCTTAAGGCGACCTCCCCGCCCGGCACCGAGTGATGTTCCGGAAGAGCAACCTCGTCGTGAAGGTGCGCTACTCCCAGTACAAGCCCAGGCTCAGCGCCGCCGAGCTGGACCGGGCGGCCCTGAAACTGGCCATCGAAATCTCCACCGGCCTGAAACCCTGAGCCGAACTGCTACTCGTCGTCTCGTCCGTCTCCGAGTTCGAGGGCGAACAGGCCGTTGGAAGCCGCGACGAAGAGGGTCTTGCCGTGGCCGAGGGCCAGGCTGTGGATCGTGTCCCCGATCTGGTGGGTGGCCACGGTGCCGGCGGTGGCCGGGTCCCAGATGTGCAGGACGCCGTCCTCGCCGCCGAGGACGAGCCGTGGGCTCTCGCCCGGCAGGGTGAGGATCACGTCGGCCAGTGCGCCGATGTCGCTGAGGTCGCTCTCGGCCGCGAGCTCGCCGGTGGCGATGTTCCACACCCGCAGCAGGACTTTCCCCCGGTCGTACCGGCCGATCGTCCCGATGCCGATCGTCGCGATGCGGAGGGTTCCGTCCGGCGCGGTGTAGGCGGCCATCGCCTTGGCGTGGCCGCCGCGTGAACGCGGGTCGGGCTTGCCGATACGGCGACCCACCGGGCGGCCGGTGTCGGCCCTCCAGGTCCGCAGGACCCCGTTCCCGGCGGCGGCGACCAAGGGGGTCCCGGCACTGTCGGTGAAGGCGATGAGCACGTCGACCTCGGTCCCCAGCCTCAGGCTCATCGCGCGGCCCCGGCGTCGTCGGCGACGGCCGGGCGGGTTCCAGATCCGTACGGTGCCCACCTTGCGCCGACGGCTCCCGCGGAAAGGGACGGTGGCCAGCAGCCCGCCCGGCGCGACGGCGTTGCGGGCCTGGCCGAAGTGGTTCCCCAGCGTGGCTTCGAAGGGCCAACTAAGAGGCACCTCCGAGTCCGACGGCCAGAGCGGCGGGCCGGGCACGGGCTCGCCGGTGGCCTGGCTCCGGACACGGACGATGTTGTCACCGCCGCCGTGGGTGGCGACCAGGGCGGGGCCGTCCTCGTCCGGAACGGGCGTGACGACGGTGACTCGGCCACTGTGCCAGGTCCAGGGCCGGTCCCGGCCCTCGGCCAGATTCCAGACGCGGACCGCGCCGTCGTAATCCGAGGCCGCGAGCATCGTCGCGCCGTCCGGAGTCTTGTAGGACGTGATGCCGAGAACTCGGCCGGTGAGGCCGGTCAAGGGGGGACGGGGCTCTTCGCCCGCGATCGGGTCGAGGAGCCACACGGCGCCCTTGATGTCACCGATGGCCAGCCAAGGCAGCCCGTCCGGCCCGGAGATGACCTCGATGGCCGAGAGCAGGTTCCGGCCCGGCCGCTCGCCGGCCCAATCCGGGCGGACGAGCCGACCGTTCCACATATCGCATATCTCGATAGATCCCGGCTGCAGCAAGGCCGCCCAGAGCCGGTCGTCGGTATCGCACCAGGAGGCGAGCTGGACACCCGTATTGGCGCCGTACCACCACCGGCTGTCCCGAACGCGGTGGCGATGTCGCTCCGTACCTGTTCCGGGGTCCCAGACCCCGACATGGACGACGTCGGGTCGCTCGCCCCTCGCGTCCGGGGACTCGCGGGTGGTGTAGGCGATCAGAGGGAGGCCGCCCTTCATGACCGGCCGGGCCCGGGAGTTCGGGCCGAAGGACCTCGTACGGTGCTCGACCGGCGGATGGTCGTGGACTTCCCGTCCATGAGCGACATCCCAGACTCGCGTGCGGGAGTCCGTCACCGCCAGCAGGCCGGGCCCTACCGCGTCGAGTGCCGTCACCCCTCTCTCATAAGGCAACGAGTGCTGCCAGGGCTCTCCGGTCGCGGCGTCCCACAGGCGCAACGGACCACCGAATCGGTGGGCGGTGGCGATGACCGCAGTCCCGTCGAATACGGTCGCCGCCAGGGAATCGGCTTTGGCGGCGAAGACGAGGTGGGCGGGTTCCTCGACCATCCAGCGGATACGCACGATGCCTCTCCTTGCCCAGGACGCAAATGTACGGCCTGGTCCCTCCATTGTTGCCCGACCCGGACTTGGCCCGGCCCCGCGCGACGCGGGCAAGTTGTCAAGCATCGGCCGCGCCGTCCCCGCTGCCACCGGGCTGCCCGACGGCGTCACTTAAGGCGCGGATGCTACTGGTGCTGGCCACTGTCGGATATGGGCCGCCCTTCCGAACGTCGGCCGGTGGCGGTCAACCGACGTGACGGCACGGCCTCCGGCACTCGTGAGCGGCCGGGGGCCGGCGATGCGTCCTACTTGGCCGGGACCGGTTCCGGGGGTGCGTTCACGGGGACCTCCTGAGCCTCGCCGCGGGTGTTGGCGGCGCGGAGGGCGACGATGGCGGCGGCGGCCAGAAAGACGGCGCCGGCCAGGAGGGCGCGGGAGAAGCCCGAGGTGAACGCTTCGGGTGCCGGTTTCCGGTCGGCGATCAGGTTGTCGGTGTGGGACGCGGCGACGGCGGAGAAGATCGCGAGGCCGAGTGCGCCGCCCAGTTGCTGTGAGGCGTTGAGCAGGGCGGCGGCGAGGCCGGCCTTGTCGGGCGGGACGTTGGCGTTGGCGGCGGTGGTGACGGACACGAACGCGAGGCCGAGCCCCAACGAGGTGATCACGAGGCCGGGCAGCAGGTCGGTGAGGTAGTGGCCGTCCACGGGGATGCGGGACAGGATGTAGATCCCGGCGGCGCCGAGCAGCAGGCCCGTGACCATCAGCGGACGCGTTCCGGCGCGCGGGATCAGCCTCGTCGCGACGCCGGCGGAGATGCCGACGCCGAAGCAGAGCGGCAGGTAGGCCGAGCCCGTCTCCAGCGGCGAGTAGCCGAGGATGTTGACCATGTAGAGGCTGAGGAAGAAGAACATCGAGCCCAGGCCCGCGACGGCGACCAGCTGGGTGACGTCCGCCGCGGCCAGGCCCCTGATACGGAAGATCGACAGCGGCACGAGCGGGTGGCGGCTGCGTTGCTCGTTGACGAGGAAGGCCAGGAGGAGGGCCAGGGAACCGGCGAGTCCGCCGACGGTACGTGTGGTGTCCCAGCCGGCGTCCGGGGCCTTGACCAGGGTGTAGACGAGCAGCAGCATCCCGCCGGTGACCAGGATCGTGCCGAGGATGTCGAAGTCGGCGAGGCGGGCGCTCCGGCGGTCGCCCTCGACCAGGAGGAACAGACCGGCGATCACGATCACGCAGACCGGGACGTTGACCAGCATCACCCACCGCCAGCCGGGGCCCTCGGTCAGCAGGCCGCCGAGCAGCACCCCGGCGGCCGAGGCGCCCCCGGCGACGCCGCCCCAGACGCCGAGTGCCTTGGCGCGGTCGCCGCCCTCCTTGAACATCGTCGTCAGGATCGACAGGGTGCCCGGCAACGTGAGCGCGGCGCCGACGCCCTGGGCGAGGCGGGCGCCGATCAGGGTTCCGGAGTCGGTCGCGAGGCCGCCGACGATCGACGCCAGCGAGAACAGCACGGTCCCGGTGACGACGACGCGGCGGCGGCCGAGTAGGTCGGCGAGACGGCCGCCGAGCAGCATGAAGCCGCCGTAGGTGAGCAGGTAGCCGGACGGCACCCAAGTGAGGTCCTGGACGGAGAAGTCCAGGTCGTCGCGTATCGCGGGCAGCGCCACGTTGACGATCGAGGCGTCGATGAAGTCCAGGAACGCGATCGCGCACAGCAGGGTCAAGGTGATCTTGCCGCGCCCCGTCGCGAGGAAGGACGGCTGAGAGTCCGCCATGGGAGAAGACCTCCGAGTCGTTTTTCGTTCGCGACCCATGAGCTGACGGACACGCGTGAGTGTGACGCGGAGACCCTCAAAGGAGGGTCACATCACACTTCGGCCCTGGATGTCACACTTCGGGTGGCGGCGCGTCTCTGAGGGGGGAAGCGCACAGGAGGTCGAGCCATGCCCGAAGGCACCGCCGAGGACACCGCGACGCAGGTGTTCGCCGACCACCGGGAACTGCTGTTCTCGGTCGTCTACAACCTGCTCGGAAGCGTCGCCGACACCGAGGACGTCCTTCAGGACACGTGGCTGTCGTGGGCGTCCAGGAACGCCGCCGAGGACGCGGAGGAGATCGAGAATCCGCGCGCCTATCTGGTGCGGATCGCGGTCAACACCGCCCTGGGGCGGCAGGCCCTCATCAGCCGGCGCCGCGAGACGTACGTGGGGACGTGGCTGCCCGAGCCGCTCGTGAGCCACCCGGACGCCGGTGAGGCCGCCGAGCGGACGGAGGCGGTCTCGCTGGCGCTGCTCGTGGTGCTGGAGACACTGACGCCGCTGGAGCGGGCGGTGTTCGTCCTGCACGAGGTGTTCGGCTACGCGCATACCGAGATCGCCCCGATCCTGGACCGGAGCCCGTCCGCGATCCGGCAGCTCGCGCACCGGGCCCGGGAGCACGTTCACGCGCGGCGTCCCCGCTACCAGGCGGACCCGAAGGTGCAGCGGCAGGTGACCGAGCGTTTCCTCCAGGCGGCGCTGGGCGGTGACCTGGATTCGCTGCTGGATCTCCTGGCACCGGACGTGACGCTCTGGACGGACGGTGGCGGCAAGGTCAGGAGGGCGGCTTCGCTGCGTCCCATCCGCGGCCGCGACAAGGTGGCGCGGGTCCTGTCCGGCACGGCGAAACGTCACCGGCACGACGATTTCGCCATCCACTACCGGACCGTCAACGGCGACCCGTCGGCGGTGCTGTTCGACGAGGACGCGCCGTTCGCCGTCATGGTCCTCGACCTTGCCCCGGAGGGCGATCGGATCCGCGGCATCTACACCGTCGCCAACCCTGAGAAGCTGTCCCGCGTCGAGGACGAGTGAGTCAGGGCCTGGGGAGGACGCACATGGCGTCGAGGCCGAGGACGTGGTTGAGGCGGCCGAAGGCCAGCCAGGAGCCGATGCACATGCTCAGTTCCACGATCTCGCGCTGGGTGTAGTGCGCGGTCATGCGCTGCCAGAACTCGTCGTCCAGGTTGTGGTGGTCGACGGCGTAGCGGTCGGCGTATTCGGCGGCCAGGCGGGTGCGGTCGTCGAAGGCGTCGGTGGTGCGCCATTCGGTGACCGCGTCGGCGAAGTCGTCCTCGACCTTTTCGCCGTCGCGGTCGGTGCGCCAGTCGAGGCAGAACAGGCATCCGTTGATCTGCGCGATGCGGAGCCGGGCCGCCTCGAACTCGCGGAGGCCGAGGGTGGTGTGCTCGTAGACCGCCAGGGAGAGGTGCGCGGCGGCGGGGCCGATGCCGGGGACCATCTCGCCCCAGGCGTACTGGATCGGGTCCTTGCCGTCGGGGATGTCGAGGTTCATGGGCGGGTGCCTCCGAGCTTGCCGACTGCGGGGCGCAGGGGGATGTCGAGCGCGTCGTAGAGGCCGGGTTCGGCGTCCACCAGCCAGTCGATGGCGCCCACGAGGCGTCCGACCGCGGTGGCGTTCCCGCCGGCCGCGCGGTTGCCTTCCTGGTCGGTGGCCTCGACCGTGACCTCGATGCGGGGCTCGCCTTCGATGATGACGCGGTGCGCGCCGTCGCCGTCCGGTGGTGAAGGCCACTCGGGGGCGCAGGACGCGTGGATGCGGGTGACGTGCTCGATGACGATGCGCGGCTCGCCCTCGACGATGCCCTGCACCTCGAACCGGACCGCGCCCTGGGTGCCCTTCTCGAACTCGCCCATGGACGGGGTGGTCACGGTGTCCTCCAGGGGGAGGCGGTCCACGGTCTCGCGGATCTCGTCGAGGTCGACGCCTAGGGCGCGGGCCATCAGCCGTATCTGGCCGCCCCACACCATGGTGGGGACGGTCGCAGCGAGCATGGGCGGCTCGTAGTCCATCGGCTGGCCCATGCCGACGAGGTACCGGACGGAGTCGGGCTGGTCGTAGGTGGTGTAATCGAAGATCTCCTGGCAGCGGATCACGTCGATGGTGCCGGCGACCCCGCTGACCAGCAGCGGCAGGACGTCGTTGCCCCAGCCGGGGTCGACGCCGGACACGAACAGGGAGCCGCCGCCCTCGGCGACGGCGTCCAGGACCGCCTTCCGCATCTCGGGCGGGGCGTTGCGCTGGTCGTAGAGGGCGTACAGGGCGGGCGAGACGACCACCGCCCCGGCCCGGATCGCCCCGTTGATGTCGGCGAGGGCGTCGTCGGGGCGGATGTCCCCGGACGCCGCGTACACGACGGCCTGGGGGCCCGTGGCGAGGACCGCCTCGATGTCGGTGGTCGCCGTCACGCCGAGGGCGCGGCCGAGGCCGGCGAGGTCCCCGGCGTCCCTTCCGGCCTTGGCGGGATCGTGGACGATCACGCCCGTGAGCTTCAGCGCGGGGTGTGCCTCGACGGCGCGGATCGACAGCCGGCCGACATTGCCCGTACCCCAGACGATCGCGGAGATCATGCGCGGAATGTAACAGGCGGACCGGCCTTTAGCCAAGCAAGTGCTTGGTAGCCGGATGTGGACATGAGTTATTTTCACGCGACGGGGTGACGTGGCTCACGACTCCATGTAGAACACGTTCCAATCCCCGTACGAGATCGAGGAGGTCACATGAGTGACTCCACCATGTCCAGCGAGAGATCCAGCGGGCTCTCCCGCCGCAGTCTGCTGATTGGAACAGGTTCTATCGCAGGGCTGGGCCTGCTGGGCCTGCCGGGCCAAGCCCGAGCGGCGGGACCGATCGGCAACGGAGCGCGCGTCCCGGCTCTGATCATCGGCACCGGCTACGGCGGCTCCGTCGCGGCCCTGCGGCTCGCCCAGGCGGGCGTCGACGTGCACATGGTCGAGATGGGGCAGGCCTGGGACACCCCCGGCTCGGACGGAAAGATCTTCGCCAACACCCGCACACCGGACGAACGGTCCTTCTGGCTGCGGACCAGGACCAAGCAGCCCCTCAGCAACTTCCTCGGCTTCCCGATCGACAGGAACGTCCCCCGCCGCACCGGCATCCTGGACGCCGAGGACTTCAGCGGCATCACCGTCTACCAGGGACGCGGCGTCGGCGGCGGCTCGCTGGTCAACGGCGGGATGGCGGTCACCCCGAAGCGGGCGCGGTTCAGCTCCGTCCTGCCGTCGGTGAACGCGGCCGAGATGTACGACACGTACTACCCGCGCGCCAACGCCGCGCTCGGCGTCAACGAGATCGACCTGTCGTGGTTCGACACCACCGCCGCGTACAAGTACTCCCGCGTCGGGCGCAAGCACGCCCAGCGTTCGAACTTCGACTTCACCTACGTGCCGAACGTGTACGACTTCGACTACATGGAGCAGGAGGCGGCTGGAACGGTCCCGAAATCGGCGCTCGCGGCCGAGATCCTCTACGGGAACAACCACGGCAAGAAGTCTTTGCAGCAGACTTACCTCGCCCAGGCGAAGGCCACCGGCAGGGTCTCCGTCTCCTCGCTGCACAAGGTGACGTCGGTGTCCCCCGCGTCAGGCGGCGGCTACACGGTCGTCATCGAGCAGATCGACACGACCGGTGCCACGACGGCCACCAAGACCGTCACCGCGGACCGGGTGTTCTTCGCGGCGGGCAGCGTCGGCACCAGCAAGCTTCTGGTGCAGATGCGGGCCACCGGCAAGCTGCCCAACCTGAACGGCGAGGTCGGCAAGGGCTGGGGCGACAACGGCAATGTCATGTGCGGCCGCGCCAACCACATGTGGGACGCGACCGGCAGCCTCCAGTCGTCCATCCCCACCACCGGCATCGACAACTGGGACGACGGCGGCGCGTTCGCCGAGGTCGCGCCGATCCCGACCGGGATCGAGACCTTCGCCTCGTTCTACCTGTCGATCACCGACACCCCGCACCGCGGCGAGTTCTCCTGGAACGCCGGAGCCGGACGCGCCGAGCTGAACTGGCAGACCTCCTGGAAGCAGGCCAGCATCGACATGGCCAAGTCGATCTTCGACAAGATCAACCGGAAGGAGGGCACGATCTACCGGACCGACCTGTTCGGCGTCTACAAGATCTGGGGCGACCACCTCACCTACCACCCGCTCGGCGGCGCCGTCCTGAACAAGGCCACCGACAACTACGGCCGCCTGCACGGCTACCCCGGCCTCTACGCCATCGACGGCTCGCTCGTCCCCGGCAACACCACCGTCAACCCGTTCGTCACCATCACCGCCCTCGCCGAACGGAACATCGAGAAGATCATCACTACCGACCTGTGACCGTTTCTTTGACAAGCGGTTGACGACGGTCCGGCCACGGGCGCGCGTGGCCGGACGTCCGGTGAATGGCCCGCGTCCCCAGGGGAAACGGGTCTGAATGGACATTCCCCGGACTCTCGTGATGACCGGGCACTTCCCACCGGAGCCGGGCGGCGTGCAGACGTTCACCTGGGAACTGGTGCGCAGGCTTCCCGCCGACCGGCTGCTCGTCGTCGCGGCCGCGTGGCCCGGGGCCGCCGAGTTCGACGCCGGGCTGGACTTCCCCGTCGTGCGCCGGCACGGCTACCTGCTGTTCCGCGGGCTGCGCCGGCTCGTCGCCGAGCACCGCGTCCACGCCGGCTGGATCCCCGCCGCCGCGCCGTTCGCCATGTACGCGCCGCTGGTGAAGGCGGCCGGGGTGAAACGGCTGATCGCCTCCACGCACGGCCAGGAACTCGGCTGGTTCCAGGCCGCGCCCACCCGCGCCGCGATGCGCGCCGCCGCCAGGACGTTCGACGCGCTCACCTACCTCACCGAACCGGGCCGCGCGGAGATCGCGGACGCCCTCGGCGACCGGACGCGGCTGGTCCAGCTCGCCGGGGCCGTCGACGCGCTCCGGTTCCGCCCCGGGCTGGACGGCACCGCGATACGCCGGCGGCACGGGCTCGGGGACGGGCCCGTGGTCGTCAGCGTCTCCCGCCTCGTCCGCCGCAAAGGCCACGACCGGCTGCTGGACGCCTGGCCCGAGGTCGTCCGGCGGCATCCGGACGCCCGGCTCGTCATCGTCGGCGAAGGCCCGATGCGGCGCCGGCTCACCGACCAGGCGGCGCGGGCGGCCCCCGGCACCGTCACGCTGACCGGACCGGTCTCCGCCGCCGACCTGCCGCTCTGCTACGCCGCCGCCGACGCCTTCGTCCTGCCGTGCCGGGACGAACGCCGCGGGCTGCAGGTCGAGGGCCTCGGGCTGTCGGTACTGGAGGCGTCCGCGGCGGGGCTGCCGGTCGTGGTGGGCCGGTCCGGCGGCAGCCCCGAGTCCGTCATCGACGGCAGTACCGGCACCGTGATCGACGCGGCGGACCCCCGCGAACTCGCACGCACCCTGAACGGCCTGCTGGACGATCCGCGCGGCGCCCGCCTCATGGGCGAGGCGGGCCGCCGCTGGGTGTGCGACACCTGGAGCTGGGACCGGGCGGCGTCCCGGCTCGCCTCCCTCCTGCGCGGCTCCCCCGCCGATGCGGCGAAGCCCGCCGAACCGGCGGTCCGGCGTGAGCGGCGGCTGCAGGACGCGGCACGGAGGGTGAGCCCCACGTGGGACTCCGAGAACTACTGAGCCACCGCGACTTCCGGCGGCTCATGGCCGGGCAGCTCGTCTCCTCCCTGGGCGACTGGATGGGCACGCTCGCCCTGATGTACTTCGTCCTGGAGTTGAGCGGATCCACGACGGCGGTCGGCGGCGTGCTGGTCCTGCGCCTGCTCCCCTACGCGCTGGGCGCGCCGGTGGCCGCGCGGATCGTCACCCGGTGGCGGCGGCGCAGCGTCATGATGAACTCGGACCTGGTGCGCGTGGGCATGGCGCTCGCGCTGCCCGTCCTGCCGTGGCTGTGGTGGGTGTACTTCTGGGCGTTCGTCATCGAGGTCGTCGGCCTGGTGTTCCTCCCCGCCCGGGACGCCGCGATCCCCTACCTCGTCGAGGACGACGAGCGGCACACGCGGGACGGCCGGGACCACGACACCGGCACGCTGGAGGTCGCCAACGGCATCACGATGGCCACCTCCTACGGCATGATCCCGGTGGGCGCGGGCGTGTTCGGGCTGGTGCTGTGGTTCTCGAACAGCGTCGGCTGGGAGGGCCACTGGCGCTACGTCCTGGTGTTCTGGCTGAACGCGGCGACCTACCTCGTGTCCTACTTCGTGATCCGCTCCATCCCCGACCTCGGCCCCGCCCCCGGGGAGCGGCGCGCCGACCCGGCGAAGCGGGAGGGACGGTTCATCGACGGGCTCCGGCTCGACGTGGTGCGCGGCGTCCTGCCGGGTATCGCGGTCGTCGCGCTCGGGCTCGGGGCCCTGTTCTCGCTCGGCGTGGTGTTCGTCCGGAACGTCCTGGACGCGGGACCCGCCGGGTTCGGGACGCTGGTGGCGCTGTTCGGGGTCGGCGCGCTGACGGGCCTGGTGATCGTCCGCCGCGGGTCGTGGAACCTGATGACGCAGATCCGGACGGCGACCGCCATACAGGGGACCGTGATCGCCTCGATGGGCCTGATCGCGTCCACGGCCTGGGCGTTCCTCGGCGCCGTGCTGTTCGGCGCGTCCGCCACGGCCGCGCTGGTCGGCGGCATCACCTACATGCAGGAGAGCCTGGAGGGCTACCGCCGCAACCTGGCCCTCACCGCCTTCCACGCCGTCCTGCGGTTCGGCCTGGCGCTCGCCGCGCTGGTGGCCGGGGCCGCCGCCGACCTGCTCGGACGGTGGGGGTTCGACCCGCTCGGCCTGGCACCGGCCCAGCTCGTCCTGGCCCTGTCCGGCCTCGTCGTCCTCACCGGCACGTTCCTCATCCGGACCCCGCCGTCCCGCACGGCCCGACCCGGTTGACCGGCGTCAGGGGCAGGCGGGGAACAGCCGCCGGGTGCCCGCACCCGCGTCGTAGGCGGCCCGGTCGCTGAAGCGGCACCCGTAGTCGGGCTGCTTCACCACCCACGGCTTCGTCACCACGTCACCGGCCGGACGCCTGCCCCTGTCGACCCAGCGGACCAGGTCGTCCCACGCCGTCCCGGCCTCGGCGGCGGAGAACTCGCAGTGCTCGACCGCACGGATCGCCCGCTGCACGAGGAACCGCGACCGGTGTTGCCGCGCCACCTCGGAGGCGTAGATCTGCTCCATCGAGAACGGCACGAACATGTCCCCGAGATCGTGCAGGCTCAGCACCGGAATTCCCGGCCGTCCATTGATGCGCGGTACCTGGGAAAGCCGGTTCGACAACCGCGCCGGAAGGTTCCTGGCGCGCACCCTCTGCACGCTCGCGTTGACGTTGACCGGCCTGTTCGGCGTATACCAGGTGAACAGGTTGGTGGAGAGCTGGTCCGGTTCCTCGGCCAGGGTGGCGCCCGGGACGGGCGGGGCCGCCAGCGTGAACGGGAACGCCTTCCAGTACGCGAACGACTCCTCGTCGCCTGGCCGCTGCCCGCCCGTCCGGTTGATGGCGATGGACCGGAACTGCTTCCCGCGCTCGTTCGCCGTGTCCGGCCCGCCCGGCGTAAGTCCGGTGAGCCCGAGGTTCTCCATGATCTTGGGGACGGTCACGGTCGCGTACTCGTCCGTCACCGGGTATTCGCGGACGCCCGCCAGATCCTGCGCGACGAGATTGTAATCGAGCATGTAGTCGAAAAGCTCGTGGTCACCGAGAACCCCGCACATGGGCAGCGCACCGTCGTAATAACGGGGGAACTGCTCGATCGAGCGCCCGATGACGTGACCGCCCATCGAAACGCCGACGATGAGCCGCTGCTTCGGCCGCCCCACCTCGTCGGCGAACAGCTCGGCGAGGTCCCGCGTGCTCAGCACGCCCGCCCGGACGTCGTACCCGTTGCGGTAGTAGGACGACGCCGCCCACGCGTACCCCTGGTCGAGGAGCCGCTGCCGCAGCCCGAACGGCGGCGGCTCGACCGTCAGCACGAACCCCGGCCCCCGGTACCCGTGCGCGTAAAGGGCCAGCTTGCCGTTCCACTTGGGCGGCACCTCGATGATGTAGCCCGAATGGTTGTGCACACCCTGCTTCACCCTGGACGGCTTCCCACCCACCTGAGCAGGCGGAAGCGCCGGATTCTGGATCGTGTACCCGGGAAGCGGCTGATCCCCCGGCGTCCGGTCGACAGGCGTCCGCTCGGCATGCGCGGCCCCCGCAACCGGGACGACCAAGGCGAGGACGGTGGCGGCAAGTGCGATGAGGGCCCGTACGCGCATGATGCTCCTCCGGAGGCGATCACCCCGCATCACATACCGTCCAGTCGGTTTGTGCAAGAGACGAGTCCGCATCCGGCCCTGGAAGATGATTCGCCCCTTCTGGAGGGAAGACCGATGCGCCTCCTGCTACCAGCAGGTCAGGGGCTCGGACTTTCTCACCGAACTCAACGCCGGCGGCAGACCGTACCCGGCGTCGGCTACACCGTGATCGTCACCGAGCACGCCCTCATAGTCACCAGCCCCGTGACCCACCGCTTGATCACCAACGCCCTGGCCCCCGACAACTGACGCGGCAGCGTTCGGACGTCGCCTACCTGTCGTACCGTCCGGCGCGAATGTCACGCGCCAGCACCCCGAACGCCGCCCGCCCGAACGCCAACCTCGGCCCTTCAGGGTCCTTCGAGTCCCTGACCGCAACGTCGTCGTTCATGTCGGCCACCTCTACACAGGTGCCGCCCTCGGAACCACTCTTGGCGCTCTTGCGCCAGCGCAACGACGACGGGTCAAGCGTGCTCACGTGTCCTCCATGATCGTTCGGATCAGGTTTTCGGACGCCCTCGCAGGTAACGCGACAGTCCTGATCACATCGAAGACTACGGTAAGTCTCCGGACATCGCGCGGGTCCGTGAGTATCTGACCGAAACCACTCGCACCATCCACGTAGGCGACATCGGCTGCTTGATCAAAGCTAAGAAGCTGAAACCCGCTCTCTTGAAAAACGGGCGCATCGGCCGGGACGATCTGGACTGCGACATTGGGGTACGCCATGACGTCAAGAAAACGCTTGCACTGCTCTACCCGGAAATCTCGCTGAATGTCCCGTATCACTGCCTCGCGGACGAGCAGAAACACCCAGGGCGGATCGGTCTTACGAAGAACCGCCTGACGTTCCATCCTGATCGATACCAGTTCTTCGGTTCTGTCCGCACGAGTGCCAGAGCTGAACACGTGGCGCGCATACTCCTCCGTCTGCCACCAGCCCTGTCACCAGCAGCGGCTCATAGATATTGATCTGGTTGGCCTCCTTCTCCGCGTCAACAAGCGGCCGGACGGCGTTGGGGATGAGTCCGTGCTTCCGCGCTTCGACGTGCTTCTCCCAGGCACGGCGGAACATGCCGCCGGTCTGGAAGTAGGTGTCCAGGTCGTCGGCGAGTCCCTCGGACGGGGGCTTCTCGAAGGTCTCGACCTTGGCGATCCACTGGGGGGTGCAGCCCAGCGCCGCCGCGAGCTTGTTCCGGGAGAGGCCGGACGCCTCACGCCGCGCCCGCAGCTCATTGACGAACATCTCCTGGTAGGCGGAGGGATTGGTGTCACGCGAGGATGCCATCGGGTGTCTCCCGGGTGTCGGCCCGCTTGTTCGGGGGTGTCGCCTGACCGGTTCGGGTGCTCGCCGGGGGGGTGAGCGGTTCGTAGCTCACAGTAACTCTCCCCTGCAAGGCTCGTCCTCGAAAAGCCGGACCGATGTGCAGGGACCCCACCCGTGAACGATCAAGAACGCGAACGTCTGCAGGAGCAATACCCGAGCTGGCACATTCGCCGGCCACCGACGATGGAATGCCTCGTGGCCACTCGCCTCGGCCGTCCCCTCACACAGCGGGAAATCTATTACGGCCTCTGACGCGACCATCGTCGAGGACGACTACGTGTTGCTCGGCGAGGCCCTCGCCAACCAGCGCAAAATCGAAAAGACCCTGTGATCTCCCGGAGCGGCTGCCGCGCACGGCGCCTGCGTTTCCCCCCCAGACGACCCGCAGGACGCCAATGGTCCCCTCCCCGGGCCAGCAGCCGCTCCGGGCCGTACCCGGCCCGGCTTCACATCCACACATCAAGGCAGGCAACGATTGGGGGCGCAACGGACCCGCTCGTGCTCAGCGCGTCAATGACGGTGACGGCTGCGCCAGAGCCCGTACAGGCCCAGCGCCAGCCCGGTCACCGCGATTCCGGCGCTCACCGGCAGCCACACGTCCGGCACGAGCCAGACCACGATCCCCGCCACCACTCCGGTCAGGAAGCAGATCCCCGTGACGATCACATGCTGAGGGACGAACACACCGGGGCCGCGTCCGCCTCCGCTCTCGGGCGACGATTCGGGAACCTGATGGGGGTTGTGCGTGGGCTGAGGCATCTACAGCGTCCTTTCCATCCAGGGCCGCGCCCTCCTCGTGTCGGGCGGCGAGGGATGCCCGTGGAGGGATGCCCCCAGCAAGCCACTTCGGAGTGGGGTTGCGCCACGCTGCAACGGGCGTGAGGGACGGGGTTGCATCAAGCGGCAACACCCGGAGGCAGCCATCGGTCGGCCCTGGTCGTTCTAGTGAGGCGAAGTTCTGCTCGGCCGCTCGTCCGAGTCGGTCGACGTGTATTCGGCCAGCAGCAGGTTGGCCTGGTTCTGGAGCCGCTCGTGTTCCCCCTCGTCCAGTTCGTCGCGAACCAGGGCCTGGATCAGTCGATGAATCTGGATCGTCCGGGCCGCGAGGTCGAGCCGGGCAAGGCCGAAGCGGCCCAACTCAGCGACGACCCGAAGGAGGCGGAAGGGGTCCGCGATCAGGTCCGCCACCTGAGGCTCCAGTCCGGGAACCGGCTTGCTGAGGGCGCCGAGCGGTATCGGTTCCGGGCCGAAGAAAGCGCACAGACGCAGAAGGATCATGGACTCGGGCAATCTCTCCTCAAGCTTGTCGACCGACAGCGCATAGGCGGCCGTCATGGGCACCAGATACTCGGACGGCCTGCCTTCGGCCAGCAATTTGCTGGTGCGTTGCGCGAGAAGTTGCAGGTACTCGGGAACCGCGATGCCTGTCTCGGTGTGGAGAGCGCCTGCCTGCTCCAAGGCGAGAGGAAGATCGCCCATTTGCTCCGCGAGCCGGCCGGCCTCCTTCACCGTGAGACCGTGCGGCACCCGTCGGGTGAGGAAGTCCACGCTCTCGTCACGGGTGAAGACGCCGACTGACACGGTGTTGGCGTAGGCTTGCCACCTGCAGTTACGCGAAGTGATCAGAACATGGCCGGGGCCCTGGGGAATCAGGTCGCGGAGGTCCTCGGGTTGGTCGGCGTGGTCGAAGACCAGCAGCCATCGGCTGTGCGGTTCACCCTTGCGCAGGGCGGCCACGGCCTCGTCAGCGGACTCCGCGACACCGCTGACCGCGTCCGACGACAGCCCCAGATGCGGGGTCAACGACGCGAGCGCAGAGCGCACGAGCACGGGCTGGTCCGCGGGGATCCACCAGACGACGTCGTAGTCGGAGCGATACCGATGGGCGTACTCCACCGCGAGCTGAGTCTTGCCCTCCCCGAACATTCCGTGGATCACCTGAGGAGCAGGGGCGGCCTCGCGGGCCAGGTTGGAGCGGAGCTCTTCCAGAAGTCGGTCTCTTCCAGTGAAGAGCCGGTTGCGCGGCGGCACGCCGCCCCACACGGCAGGGTCCGGCTTCGGCTCATGCTCGCCTTCCTGGACGGTGGGTTCCAACTGGTTCAGAAGTTCTTCGAGTTCGCGACAGCGTCGTTCAGCGTCGACGCCGCGCCGGCGCGCCTGCTTCAGGTAGGCGGTGAGTTCGGCGATCTCCCGTTCGAGACGTTCCTTCTCGGCCTGCGTAGCGGCGCGGTCGGCGTCCCAGGCGGTCCGCAGCCGCCTGTTGTCGTCAGCGAGCAGCTCGATCTTGCGGACTCGATCGGCCAGTTGTTCCTCCAGGTCTCGGGCGTAACGCTCGGCCTCACGCTGACCGATGACCGCGAGCTCCAGCCGGTCGCTGACCAGCCGAACCACGTATTCCCGCGGATGAGCGGTCTCCAGAGCACGCAATTGCAGATCAGTCAGATGCTCACGCACATCCGGAGAGACCGTCCTGCCGTTCTCCGCCTGGACAGCCAGCAGCTTTTCCAGAAACCAGTGATCGCGCGGTACGCGCTGGCCGTTGAGATAGCGAGAGACACTCCCCTTGTCGATGGGGTACAGAGCCGCGAACCGGGTGATCGACAGCCCTGTGGCGGCCCAGATCACGCGCAGCTCACTAACCCAGGCCACGACCTCGGGGCTAAGCGCGGGGTCCAAGGGCCTCATCTCGGCCGGGGTCTTGGGGACGATCTCGGTCATGAGCTCTATCGTCACCCAAGCGCCCGCCTGATGCGGCGCTGATGCCGGCGAACGAAGTTGCCATTTGCTGCAACACCACAAGGACGGGTGGGCGCGTGCAGCACGAGGCGGCGGTCCCGGCCGTGCGTGGCGCCGCTTCTCTCGTTCCTTCACCGCCACGGCACCGGACCGTAGGAGCGCGGCCCCGCCGTCCAGCCGCCCAGAGGGGCCGCCGGGCTCAAACCCATGGACTGTCCGCCGGGAGGCGCGGCATCGGCCCCGATGGCCGGTACCGGCCTGGCGGGGCGGTGGCCTCATCAGGCAAGTGGCCGCCTCGACGGCGCGGTCACGTGTCACCGTGGTAG